>JBBCHM010000001.1:1239413-1549266 GCA_037200045.1 Rhizomicrobium sp. | reverse complement strand
AATTATGCGCTGGCGACGTCGACGAGAAGGCCGAAGCCAACCGCAAATTCTACGACGAGTATTTCTCGGTCGCGGACCTGCCGGCGGAGTTCTATCTCGAGACCGTGCGCAAGGTGTTCCAGGAGTTCCACCTGCCCCTCGGCAAGTTCGAGCATCGCGGCACGCGCGTGGAACCCGGCGCGATCAGGAAGACGGCGCTGCTCACCGTGGAGGGTGAGCGCGACGACATCTGCTCCGTCGGCCAGACGCTGGCGGCGCACGACCTCACGCCGTCGATCAAGCCGTTCCGCAAGAAGCACTATGTGCAGGCCGGAGTCGGCCATTACGGCGTGTTCTCCGGCACGCGCTGGCAAACGCAGATCTATCCAATCGTGCGCAACATGATCCTCGCGAACAACTGACGTCGGCCTAGCGCCCACCGCATCCGGTCCCACAGGGATCGGCAAACGGTTCCGGGTTCCGCAGCCATTTGTCGTTAATCGTCTTCGAACGTTCCAAAAAAGAACGCCGGGAACCGTCCCACTTCGTATTGCCTTTTCGAAAATCATTCGCAAAGTGTCGCAACTCTCAGGCGCGTGGCAGGGGCTGCGCCATATGTGGGATCATCAACAAGGAGCGCATTCATGAAGTTTTACGCAACCGCGGTCGTCGCTGCCGTCCTGGCCTTTGCAAACGCCGGCTCTCGCGGAAGACCTGCAGATCAACGTCAAGAACAACACGAGCACGGAGCTGACGGAGCTGTATGTCTCTCACGTCGGGACGAATTCGTGGGAAGAGAACATCCTGAGCGGGAAGGTCGACCCGGGCGAGGACCTGTCGGTCGACATCACCGATGGCCGCTCGACCTGCTCGTACGACATCAAGGCCGTGTTCAGCGACGGCGGCACCGCCGAGTTCCGCAACCAGAATCTGTGCGAAACGACGGACTTCTCCGTTCACGACTGAACGCGTTACGCCGGCATGAGAGGGGCCTGGTGCGAAAGTCTCGCGCCGGGTCTTTTCTTTTGCGGCGGGCCGCATCGCGTTCATGGCGCGGCGGCCTCCTGCCCCAGGACCTGCTCGTGCCGCGCGACGATCTTGGGCCACAGCGTCGCGGTCTCCGGTACATCTAGCCTGAAATCCTCGCGCAGGGTGGCGACGAGATCGTCGGCGTTTTCGAGCACGCGGTCGGTGTAGCCCGCCGGCGTGATCGTGCGCAGGACGCGGCCGCGGAGCAGCCGTACCGTGCCGCCCGGCCTGTGCGCGAAGCAGAACAGGTTCAGCACGAAGTGCGAGTCCGGCGCGGTCTGAAGCTCGGCGCAGCGGGCGGCGAGGCGCGTCTCGTCGGCGGGATCGAGGTGGAAATCGAAACTCGGCGCGGCGCCGTTCGGGTGGCTGCGCATCCGCCACCACGCGCCGTCGGCGCGCGACAAGTTGAAGACATAGCCATTCGAGGCGAAGTCGCCCGGCACGACGCGGATCGGTTCGAGCGGCCCGTCGCCGAAGCCGACATCGGCGAGATATGTCCCCTCCTCCAGTTCGACCTTGAGCACCAGGTGATTGGCCTCCACCGCCGCGCCGGCGGCTTCGCGCATCACCGCGCCGGTGGCGCGCGTCGCGCGGAAGCCGAGTTCGCCGAGCGCCCAGCCGAGAATGCCGTTCATCTCGTAGCACCAGCCGCCGCGGCGGCGGTTCACGATCTTCTCGTAGATCGCCGGCCGCGCGATGGTGACGGGCCGGCCGAGCTGGACGTCGAGATTCTCGTACGGGACGGCCAGCATGTGGGCGCGATGGACCTCGGTCCGCCCCGCCAGCGTCGGCGGTGGGCGATGGTCGAGCCCGATGCGGGCGAGATAGGCGTCGATGTTCATGAATGCCCCTCCAGATCGGCGGCCAGAACCCGCATCAGCCATTCGAAGGCGCGGATGCCGTCATGCAGGTATTTGGCGTCGCGGGAATAATAGCCGTGAATGCGACGGTTCTCATTGCCGGGCCGCGGCGGCGTTTCAGCTTCGATGCGAAAATGCGGTTCGATTTCGCGCGGATCGCGCTCAAAACGCCTGGACGTATTGGCGAACCAGGCTGGATATCGAATCGACCGAGACGATGCCCGGCCGCGCGCCGGGCGCGAAAGCGCCGGTCGAGCTCATGAGCGACGACATCGAAACCGTGCACGAAGGCCCTCCGTGTTAGCGACCGCGCCAATTGTTGTGAGTTGTGGGATGTGGAGATTGCAACCGGAATTTCAAGAGGTCTGGCACGAATTATTTGTGCGGAGGGATGGTCTTGCAAATAGCCAGCGGGGATCGAGGCGCACGGCGCTAACCGCGTCCCATTTATGAATTCCTCCATTGGTCTTAGGTCGTGAGCCCAGAACAGCGTCAGACCACCCTCCTGGGCCTGCTCAAGGTTGTGCACCTTGAAAACTCCGGACAAGACCCGCCGCCGGCACGATGTTGCTCGTTCCGAACTCCCGCGCCCAGATCGCGGCCTTTACTTGGGCATCGTTGTTGAGTCGCTTCACGCTATTGGTCGAACTGTTCGTCACCTTGCATTCAATTGGCATGAGGCGGCCGTCAAATAGCCGAACGGGCACATCTGCCTTTCGGCTACCTACCAACGTTTCCGCACAAAAAGTGCCAAGTGGCGGCGCATTCATCATGTTAGGTATCGGCCGCGCCGGAATTTCGGCAAAGCCGATACCGACAAGGAAGGTCTTGAGCGCAGCTTCCTGCGCATTTTTTTCCTTGATTGGCCCGGTCGGTCTGAACGCGCTGTCTGGTGAGCATTGCCGCCGACGCAAGGATGGCAGCCATCCGCTCGGCGTTGGTCGGCTCACGTCCTTGGGCAAGCCACGGGAAGCGATAGGGATCGAAGGCTTGAAGTATGATGTCGACCACGCGCTTCGCAGCGTCAGGATCGCGCCTCAGCACGCTCGTCGCAAGCGTGGTGTCGGCCAACACGGCGAGGTCGTCAGCAGAAATCGGCGGGCCGGCCATGTATCGCAATTCGTCGCCAAGCTTGGCGCCAAAAATGCCGGCAATTCTGCTGGCGACAGCTTTCCCCAGATTGATCGCGCCATGCTCGTTCAACAGCATCGCGAAATTGGCCTGGTATCGATCAAATGCCGCTCTCCACTTGGCTGCCGGCTCTTCAAGACGTTCCTGTCGGAATATCTTTCTGGCGGCTGCCGCTTCAGTGGCAAGTCGCGTGTGATCCCAACGGGGAGGTGCCTTCATAGAGAATCTGCGCCAAGGGTGGGATTAGAATACGCTCAAGTTCTTTCGGTTCAAATTTCGTGAGGCCCCCGGCGTAAGTTCGGCCGGAGGAAACGCCGACGGCGCGCGCAAATAAGCGACAAGGGCATTGAGCTCGTCATTCGACAGTGTGTGACGCGGATAAAGTCCATGCGCAATGTTGATATGTCGAGCGTCGCAAAGATTGCGCGCAAATTCAGGGGGACGACGACCCATATAGGTGCAGACGATTGGTGCAGGATCATAGAGCCTCACCGACCACCACGAGCGACGATGCCGTGCGATGTAGCCGTCAGCAGCCCCCCCATAACTGGCCCACCGCAGGAACTTCTCGATCCCTGCAATTCATCTGCGCCGAATTCGTCAAGACTGCTCGGCAAATCCACGACCTGACGGAGCTTACCAGGCTCACGCAAAACGCCTTTGGCAGCGATGATCTCGCTTGCCTTGGTGACCGTCGGCTTCAGGGACCCGGCCAGGAAGGAAATTCTTTGCGACCTCGCCCGCTATCCAGGTCGCATTTGAGCCCGTCACCTGGCCCCGATGCACGGCGCACAATTCGCCCAATTCAATGTATCCGGGCGGAGGTGCGGCCGTCGGCTTTACAATGACCGACCACCGCCTTGCCTTTTCAAATTCCGCGCGCGGCACGATTGTGCCGCTAGAGAGGCCGTTGAGCATTTGAATGGCCGGCACGTTGCGAATGCACATGGAGGGCAAAGGCTCTCCGACTCGAAAACATACGATCGCGCCGGTCGTCATGGCATCGGCGAACGGCATTGCGCCGGGCTCGAGAACATGAATTGCCAATCCGCCAAGCTCGCGCAGCAGAAGGGCGCGAAGTGTCTGACCGTAGTTCACGTCGAGCCATTCTGACGACGTTATGAATGTGCCGATATCGCCATGCTTTGCGAGTTGGAGCGTGCGCAAATAGAAATGCAAATGCAGGCCCGCAAGCTTGCTTGCCGGCACGCCAAATTTGGCCGCGGCGTTGCCGTACCAATCCTTCCAGCCTTTAGAGATTTTATGATGGCGGACGTAAGGAGGATTGCCGATGAAGAGCGTGCGTCCTGCGATGTCCGGAATGACAGCCGAGCGATAATCGTCCACGATGACAGTCGTTCGCCGCTCCAAGCCAAGTGCTACGATATTTGCTCGAAGCAGCAGAGCAGCGACGGGATCGAGCTCGACGCCCACCAACAAGGCGTTGGGAAATTGCGCGGCGGCAGCCAGCAAAAACGGCCCGTCCCTGCTCCCGGATCGACGACTCGCGCGGGTTCGCTCTGCGCGCCGGCCCATGTGATCATCGATTGAATGATCGTGCGCGGCGTGTAGACGGCGCCCAGCTCGCGGCGGTCATTGGCGGATCGCAATTTCATAACGCCATCGCCAAGGGGATCGTGGCCCGATCTGATGGCCCGACGGGTCCTGTCGATCAGGGCCGCCGATTGCGACGGGCGTATACCGGCTACCGCGGCCCCGTTCCCGCACGGAAAGAGGCGAGCGACTGCCAACAATCGCCATGGCAACTGCGACCAACTCATGCTCGGTTGCAAAATCAAACTGGGCTAGCGTCGTCATGGCATTCCAATCGGATTTGGACGTTAGTGTGATTCTTCCCGATTGACGATTGTGCACCGAACCGCCTGCCTGGTACAGAACAAGAACAACGCTTCTGTTGTATGCCCCCTCCGCCCCAGATCGAATTATTTTCAACCTCACTACACTTCACTCTTGCATAGTGCGAAGTTCATGCTAGATAGAACTTCGCAATAGCCAAGGAGGCGGACAAGGCGCGTTGTGACCGAAGAATCCCAATACACGCGCAAATTCCGTAAAGAACTGATGGCCGGGCTTTCCTCGCTCGTCCTGCTGGCGGTGCTCGCCCGCGCGGGACGTGAAATGTACGGATACGAAATCGCCAAGGCCGTGAAGGCCGAAGGCGAAGGCGGTCTCATCTTCAAACAGGGCGCGATCTATCCCGTGCTCCGCTCGCTCAACGCCACCGGCCTGCTGCACAGCCGGGTCGAGGCGAGCGCCTTCGGGCCGCCGCGCCGCTACTACGACATCACCGACGACGGCCGCAAAGCCCTCGCCGAATGGCAGTTCGCCTGGCGCGACATGCGCGAATTCGTCGACGATGCCCTGCAGGCCGGCGCAACCCCTGGAGCGACCCCCGATGGTCATGCCGGCGCCGCCGCCTGAGACCGTCAACGCGTATCTGGTCCAGCTCCGGCGCGCGCTCAAGGGCGCGCCGGCCGGCCTGATCGCCGACGCGCTCGCCGACTGCGAGGACCATCTCAACAGCGAGATCGCGCAAAATCCCGATTTGACCGAAACCCAGATCCTTGCCGGCGTGATCAGGACCTATGGCACGCCGGCGGAGATCGCCGAGGAGTATCGAGACATGGAACACACCATCTCAACCCCGTTCCCGCAGCCCGAATCCCAGGGCGCGGACCGCCGCTTCGGCTTCTTCAACGTGGTGTCCGATCCGCGCACCTATGGCGCCCTGCTCTACATGCTGCTGTCGCTGGCGACCGGCATCTTCTATTTCACCTGGGCGGTGACGGGCATCGCGCTGTCCTTCGGCCTTTTCATTCTCATCATCGGCATTCCCTTCGCGCTGATGTTCGTCGCCTCGATCCGCGTGCTCGCCCATGTCGAGGGCCGCATCGTCGAGGCCCTGCTCGGCGTGCGCATGCCGCGCCGCCTGCCCGCCGGCCCCGCCGCCGACGAAGGCATCTGGACCAAGGTGCGGGAAGCCCTCAGCGACATCCGCACCTGGTCGTCGCTGTTCTACATGCTGCTGATGCTGCCGCTCGGCGTGTGCTATTTCGTGATCGCGCTGCTCGGCCTCGTCATCCCGCTCGGCTTCGTCGGCGGCGCGCTCCATGCGCTCATCACCGGCGAATCGCATTTCCAGATGAGCAATGCGCCTTATCTCGAGCACTTCCTGCACACCGCCCCGGGCCTTCTGGTGGCCGCGCTGGTCGGCGTGCTGGTGTTCTTCGTCGCGCTGCACGTCGCCCGCGCCGTGGGCTGGGTGCACGGCAAGATCGCCGAGGCTCTTCTCGTCCGGCTCTGATAACCCCCTTGAGCCGGCATTGGCCCGCGACGCGCAAGCGCCGCGGGCTTTTTTTCGATTCACGCGGAGCCGCGGAGAACGCGGAGGCGAGTTTCCCGCGGCAAAAATTGGATCGCCCGCATAAAGCGGGCGATGACGAATGAAAAAATCGCCAAGACACCTCCGCGTTCTCCGCGGCTCCGCGTGACCAGAATCGGAGCGCGAACAAGTTCCCCGAGCCGAGTCGATCTTGGTCAATGCGCCGTTAACCGGGCGGCAAGGGTTGACGGCCCTATAATCGAGCGGGCTATATGCTTCCTGCACGCCGGCTGAGCGCTGGGGGCATAACACTGGGCTGGGGTTGGCGCGGGATATGCGTCAGACCTGAAAGACAGGAGCCGACGTGGACCGCACTTTGTCGATGCGCCTCAATCGCATGCGCCGCTCGCTGAACGCGGCGACGTCCGCGCTCGCGACCACCGATGGCCGCTGGGCGCTGGTCTCGACCACGATCACCGGCCTCGTCGCCGGATCGATGGCGTGGCTGGCGGCGAGCGCGCTGCCGCCGCTGCATGTCAAAACGCAGCAGGCCTCCACCACGTTCCTGCCCTATCGGCTGTTCTCCGACCTGGTGCAGGCCGGGAACAATCTCGTTGCGGGACATCCCGCGCGCCAGGCCGCGCCGCCGCCGGCGCATCTCGACGATTCGCTCGCCGACGAAGACGCCGGCGACAACGGCGCGCCGGCGCCGGAGACCCGCACGCTGACGCTGGATTCCGGCGACACGCTGGTCGGCGCGCTCGAAGACGCCGGCGTTCCCAAGGACGACGCCAATGCCGCCGTGCTGGCGCTCGCCAAGATCTACGATTTGCGCGATGCGCGCGCCGGCCAGACCTTCACCACGACGTTCGAGGCGGTGGCCCAGCCGCCGGCCCCGCCCGCCGCCAAGCCGAAGCCGGCCACCGCGGTCGTGAACGTCAACGGCAAGCCGGTCACGGTCGCGGGCAGCAACGCGACCGACGACGACAGTTCGGGCCAGGACGACGTCACGCCGGTGACGACGCCGGCCGGGCGGCTGCTGTCGCTCGCGTTCTCGCCTTCGGTGGAGCACGACATCACCGTGGCGCGCCAGGCCGACAACAGTTTCGCGGCGCAGGACACCGTCAAGGAGCTCACCGCGCACACCCATCGCGCGGGCGCGACGATCGATTCTTCGCTCTATCTGTCGGCGACCCAGGCCGGCATTCCGACCGACGTCACGGTCGCGATGATCAAGCTGTTCTCCTACAAGGTCGACTTCCAGCGCGACCTTCGGCCGGGCGACACGTTCGAGGTCTATTACAGCTATTACTACACGCCCGACGGACTGCCGGCGCGCGAAGGCAATATCGACTACGCGATGATGCACACCGGCGGGCATCAATACGCGGTCTATCGCTACCAGCCCGATCCGAACCAGCCGGCGGAATATTTCGACGCCCATGGCGAGAGCCTCAAGGGCATGCTGATGAAGACGCCGGTCGACGGCGCGCGCATCTCCTCGGGCTTCGGCATGCGGTTCCATCCGGTGCTCGGCTATACGCGCATGCACAAGGGCATCGATTTCGCGGTGCCGGTGGGCACGCCGGTGATGGCCTCGGGCTCGGGCGTCGTGAAGATCGCGGGCCGCAGCAGTGGCTACGGCAACTACATGCGCGTCGACATGGGCAACGGCTATGGCTTCGCCTATGGCCACCTGTCGCGCTTCGCGCCGGGCATCCATCCCGGCAGCCATGTGCATCAGGGCGAGATCGTCGCCTATAGCGGCAACACCGGCCTGTCGACCGGGCCGCATCTGCACTACGAGACCCTGGTCCATAATGCGCAGGTCAATCCGCTGACTCTCAAGATCGCGCAGGGACGGGTTCTGTCGGGCCATGACCTGCGCGACTTCCTGTTCGGCAAGCTGCACACCGACGCGGTGCTCGCCGCCACGCCGCTGGAGAGCAAGGTCGCCGACAACGCCACCGAGCTGCGCCAGGCCAAGGCGCGTTAATCACTAAGACGTTTGCGCGACGTTCCGTCACGCTTTCGCTCCGGCGCGATGGCGCATGATGGCGGCTGGAATCGCGGGCGTGGCCGACAAGTGACCGTTCTGAGCGTGCGTCATCTTACGCGCTACCGTTACGCGCGCCCCGTCGCGTTCGGCGAGCATCGCATGATGTTCCGGCCGCGCGAGAGCTTCGACCAGCATGTGCTGGAATCGGTGCTGCGCATCACGCCCAAGCCGTCCTCCATCCGCTACATCCACGACGCGTTCGGCAACACGATCGGCATCGCGCGGTTCGAATCCAAGGCGCGGGAGCTGACCTTCGAGAGCATCAACCGGCTCGAACTCCTGCCCGAACACGCGCTCGACACGCCGGACGACCGCGAGGGCGCCCACGCCTATCCCTTCGTCTACGACGCGGTGGACGAGCCGGATTTGGCGCCGTCCAAGACCCCGATCCATCCCGATCCCGACGGCGTGCTCGCCGCGTGGTCGCGCCGGTTCCTGGAGGGCCTCACCAAGGTCGACGCGCCGCATGCCCTCGCCGCCATGACGCTGGCGATCCATGACGAGCTCAAATACGAGGCGCGCCACACCGGGCCGCCGCGCACGCCGCTGGAGACGCTGGCGCTGGGGCGCGGAACCTGCCGCGACTTCGCGGTCCTGATGATGGAGGCGGCGCGCTCGCTCGGCCTCGCCACGCGGTTCGTATCGGGCTATCTCTATGTGCCCGAGCGCGAGGACAGGCCGGCGCACCGGGGCGGCGGGAACACCCATGCCTGGGTGCGCGTATTCCTTCCGAGCGGCGGCTGGGCCGAATTCGATCCGACCAACGGCCTTGTCGGCAATCGCGACCTGATCCGCGTCGCGGTGGTGCGCGATCCGGTGCAGGCCGTGCCGCTGTCGGGGGTGTGGGACGGCGAGGCCGACGATTATCTCGGCATGGATGTCGAGGTCGACGTCGTGGCCGACGATCCCGGCGACCGCAGGCGCGTGGTG
This sequence comes from Rhizomicrobium sp., assembly GCA_037200045.1. Classification (NCBI taxonomy): domain Bacteria; kingdom Pseudomonadati; phylum Pseudomonadota; class Alphaproteobacteria; order Micropepsales; family Micropepsaceae; genus Rhizomicrobium; species Rhizomicrobium sp. The sequence continues at coordinate 1,539,935 of JBBCHM010000001.1, read as the reverse complement.
CGCATGCGTTGAAGTCTGGAGGTTCGGTTTGCTGATCCGGTGCGGCTACGACATCGCCTTCGAATGCACCGGGCAGACCCCCCTGCTCCTGATGCTCCATGTGCGGTCCGAGCGGATCGGCGATCTGCTGGCGCCGGAGAATTTCGCGGTCGACCGCGGCGTGCGCTTCCGCACCTATCACGACGTGTTCGGCAATCTGTGCACGCGGATGGTGGTGCCGCCGGGCATCACGCATCTCACCAACGACTTCGTGATCCGCGACAGCGGCCTGCCGGACCGCGTGCCGTTCGGCGCGCGACAGGCTGAGATCGACGATTTGCCGGACGAGCTGCTGATCTACCTGCTCGGCAGCCGCTATTGCGACACCGACAAGCTGGCCGACTTCGCCTGGGCGCGGTTCGGCCAGGTCGAGCCGGGATGGTCGCGGGTGAAGGCGATCACCGACTTCACGCATGACCGCATCACCTTCAGCTACCAGCAGGCGCGCGCGGACCGGACGGCGCATGACGCCTTCGTGGAAGGGATCGGCGTGTGCCGGGACTACGCGCATCTGGCGATCACGCTGTGCCGCTGCATGAACATCCCGGCGCGCTATTGCACCGGCTATCTCGGCGATATCGGCGTGCCGCCCGATCCCTCGCCGATGGATTTCAGCGCCTGGTTCGACGTCTATCTCGGCGGCCAATGGCACACCTGGGACGCGCGCCACAACAAGCCGCGCATCGGCCGCATCCTGATGGCGCGCGGACGCGACGCGGCCGACGTGGCGCTGTCGACGGCGTTCGGCAAGGCCGACCTGGTGAAGTTCGACGTGGTTACGAAAGAAATCGCGGACGCTTGAGGGAACGATGGCGGCGGCCGAGAGCGATCTCGTCATCGGGCCCGACTACGCGCCGGCGCCGGAGACGCGCGTCGCGGCGGGCGTGCCGGTCGGGGCGGTGACGGCGTTCACGCTGTATTCCGGCGACAGCAAATTCTATCCCGGCATCGCGCGGATCGAGAACGCGATCACCAGGCGGCGCGATCCTTACGGCAACCGCATCGCGGCGGCGGCGCACGAGCAGTCGATGCCCCTGCCCTATACGCGCACCGTGTGGGTCTATGTGCCCCGGCAATACGAGCGCGGGAGCGCGGCGCCGTTCCTGGTGGCGCAGGACGGCTATGGCTATATGAAAGTGCTGCCGCGCGTGCTCGACAATCTGGTCGCGCAAAAGCGGATTCCGGCGCTGGTCGCGGTGTTCGTCGACAGCGGCGGCGGCGACGCGCAGGGCTCGGAACGCGGGCTGGAATACGACACGGTGTCGGGACGCTATAGCGATTTCATCGAGGCCGAGGTGCTGCCGCGCGTGGTCGCGGAAACCGGCGTCACGCTGACAAGCGATCCGAACGGGCGGGCGACGATGGGCGCCAGCTCCGGCGCGGCGGCCGCCTTCACCATGGCGTGGTTCCATCCCGAGCGCTACGGCAAGGTGCTGTCCTATTCGGGCACCTTCGTGAACCAGCAATCGCCGCCCGATCCCGCGACGCCGCGCGGCGCGTGGGAGTATCACGACCATCTCATCGCGCAGGCGGCGAAGAAGCCGATCCGAATCTGGATGGCGGTCGGCGAGAAGGACCTGCATTTCGACGATCCGGAAGAGACCTGGCACAACTGGCCGCTGGCCAATGCGCGGATGGCGGCGGCGTTGAAGGCGAAGGGCTACGACTACCGCTATGTGCTGGCGAAGGGCGCGGGGCATGTCGATCCGCGCGTGACGGAAGCGACGCTGCCGGGCGCGCTGGAATGGCTGTGGCGGGGGTATCGGTAAGATGGGTTGTCATGGCCCGCAACAGTCGGCCATCCAGGTGACGCCGGTTCGCGCTAACAATTCTTGCGAAGCAACGGCAAATGCCGACGAAGTGCACGCCGCAACTGGGTGGCCCGCATTCGCGGGCCATGACAACCCAAACCGAAACGACTCTAATGCCGCCGCACGATCAGATGCGTCGCCCGCTCCGACCGCACGTGCTCGTCGATCCGGTAGCCCAGCGCCGGCAGGTCGATCCCCGACATCAGAGGTTCGCCCGCGCCCAGCAGCACCGGCGAGACCGCGAGATGCAGTTCGTCGATCACTCCCGCTGTCAGATAGGCGCGCACGGTGGCGACCCCGCCTCCGACCCGCACGTCCTGGCCGGCCGCCGCCGCGCGCGCCCGGGCGAGGGCCGCCGCGGTCCCGTCGGTGACGAAGTGGAAGACCGTTCCGCCCTCCATCTCGAGCGGCGGGCGCGGATGATGGGTGAGGACGAAGACCGGCATGTGGTAGGGCGGATTGGGACCCCACCAGCCCTTCCAGGCGTCGTCGGGCCATGGGCCGCGCACCGGACCGAACATGTTGCGCCCGAGGATCCAGGCGCCGACATTGTCGAAGCTGCGCGCGGCGAAGTCGTCGTCGATGCCGGTCTCGCCCTCGTCGCGTCCGCCGTGCATCCGCTGAAAGGTGCGGGTCGGGAAGAACCATTGGTGCAGCTGCTCGCCGCCCCGGCCGAGCGGCGCGTCGAGGCTCTGGTCGGGACCGGCGCCAAAGCCGTCCGCCGAGAGGGAGAAAGCCGCCACGCGAAGCTTGGACATGATCGTTCCCCGGTCAGCCGCCCAAGTGATACGCCGGCTCGCCATGCCCCTTCAACGGGCCCGCGCCCTAGCCGGGCGGGAAATCGGCGAGGATTTTGCCGGCGGCGGCGCTGACGGCCTCCAGGTTCTTGACCGCGGCGGCGACGGTTTCCTGCGCGGTGGCGATGATCTTCACCGGATCGTCGCCCCACACGCCATGGAGCTGGCGGTCCTGTGCCACGCCGATCGCCGCGCCGGCGACGATCTCGACATTGCGCAAATAGGCGACGGCGTCCTGGATCGCCATGGCGCAAGCCTGGGCGACCATGGCGCGGGCATGACCATCCGGCGCGTCGCTCACGCCGGCGTCTCTTGCGTGTCGTTCGACGGACGCCCGGCCAGGATGCGGGTGACCGTCGCGAGCGTCGTCGCCGTCGCGACGACCTGGGCGTTCTGCTGCGCGCTGACGGCGTTCAGCATGGCGAGACCGGCGCTTTGCGCGATCACCTGCGCCAGCGAGGCACCGGCGACCTCGCCGACCTCGCCGCCGATCGCCCGAAGCTGGGTCAGCGCGTCCAGCATCTGCTGGTTGAGCGTCGTCTGCGGCCCCGCCGCGTCGCCGGACCCCGACACGATCAGGCCTGCGAAGCGGGCGTGGCGGCCCGAAGCGCGGCAAGCAGCGCGAGCATGTTGTCCGGCACGTCCGACTGGCCGAGCTTCGCGACCGAGGCGGCGCCCGCCGCGTACAGCACCGCGACGCCCTGCGTCGTGACCGCCTGCGCCGCGATGTTGAGCTGCTGCTGCGCGGCGACGGCGTTCTGCATCATGAGGCCGAAGGATTGCGACGAGACCTGGAACAGGCTGCCGGCGGCAACCGCCGAGCCGCTGCCGAGCGTGGTGAGATTGGCCTGGGTGACGGCGTCGGTGATCTGGCCGTTGACGAGCGTGTTGTCAGCCATGTCACTTATCCGCCGGGCTGTCGGGTTTGAGGTCGTCGGCGACGGCCGCGGCGGCCGCCGCGGTGTCGACGGAATAGATCTGCATCACGCCCTGGGTCGTGGCCGCCTGGGCCGTGATGGCGAGCTGCTGCTGCGCCGCGGCCGCGTTCTCGAACAGGATGCCGGTCGAATGCGCCAGCGCCTGATAGAGCGAGCCCATCGCCATGGCGGGCGCGTCGCCCAAGACCTTCACATTGGCCTGGGTGACGGCATCGGTGATCTGGCCGTTGACGAGTGTCGGTTCTGCCATGGTGCTCCTCCGGACCTGAGGCGCGACGCTAACGCAGAATTCGATGAAAACAAAAGGCCGCCAATGCAATCATGGCGAAATATTCGTGAAGGAACGAAGCGCCCTCTCCCCGCCGAAGCAGGGAGAGGGGAAGCCTTGGTTCAATGCACCGCGCGGCTGACCTGCGGGGTGTGGTCGATGTCCACGTCGTCCTCGCTGGTCGCGAATTCCACGCCGTTGACCGTCAGCCCGTTCTTGCCGACGCTGACCTTCACCTTCGAGCCGTCGAGGATCTTGCCCTCCAGCAGCATCTGGGCGAGCGGGTCCTGCAGGCGGCGCTGGATCACGCGCTTGAGGGGACGCGCGCCATAGACCGGATCGTAGCCGGCATTGGCGAGCCATTCGGTGGCGCGCTTGTCGAGCGTGATCTCGATCTTGCGATCGGCCAGCAGCTTCTCCAGCCGGCCGAGCTGGATCTCCACGATCTTGTCCATGTTCGCGCGGCTGAGCCGGTGGAACAGGATGATCTCGTCGAGCCGGTTCAGGAACTCGGGACGGAAATGCGCCTTCACGGCCTGCAGCACGGCGGCGCGGGCCTCGCGGGTCTCCTCGCCGGTCGAGAGCAGTTCGGTGCCGAGATTGGAGGTCAAGATGATCACCGTGTTCTTGAAGTCGACGGTGCGGCCCTGCCCGTCGGTCAACCGGCCGTCGTCGAGCACCTGGAGCAGCACGTTGAACACGTCGCTGTGCGCCTTCTCGACCTCGTCGAACAGAATCACCTGATAGGGACGCCGGCGCACCGCTTCGGTGAGCACGCCGCCCTCTTCGTAGCCGACATAGCCCGGCGGAGCGCCGATCAGCCGCGCCACGGAGTGCTTTTCCATGAACTCGCTCATGTCGATGCGCACCATGGCGGTGTCGTCGTCGAACAGGAAGGAGGCGAGCGCCTTGGTCAGCTCGGTCTTGCCGACGCCGGTGGGGCCGAGGAACAGGAACGAGCCGATCGGACGGTTCGGGTCCTGCAATCCGGCGCGGGCGCGGCGCACCGCGTTGGCGATGGCGCGCACGGCTTCGTGCTGGCCGACGACGCGCTGCTCCAGCGCGTCCTCCATCTTGAGGAGCTTGTCCTTCTCGCCTTCGAGCATCTTGTCGACCGGGATGCCGGTCCAGCGCGACACCACGGCGGCGATCTGTTCGGGCGTCACCGCTTCCTTGGCGAGCGAGTTGGATTCCTTGTCGTCGATGGCCTTGAGCTTGCGTTCCAGATCGGGGATCACGCCATAGGAGAGTTCGCCGGCGCGGGCGAAGTCGCCCTTGCGCTGCGCGACCTCGACTTCCATGCGCGCCTTGTCGAGCTGTTCCTTCAGGCCCTGGACGTCCTGGACGGATTTCTTCTCTTCCTGCCATTTGGCGGAGAGGACGTTGGCCTTCTCCTCGAGTTCGGCGAGGTCGTGCTCGAGGGTCTTCAGCCGGTCCTTCGACGCGGCGTCGGTCTCCTTCTTGAGCGCGGCCTGCTCGATCTTGAGCTGCATGATGCGGCGGTCGAGTTCGTCCAGCTCCTCCGGCTTGGAGTCGACCTGCATGCGCAGGCGGCTCGCGGCCTCGTCCATCAGGTCGATGGCCTTGTCGGGCAGGAAGCGGTCGGTGATGTAGCGGTTGGAAAGCTGCGCCGCGGCGACGATCGCGCTGTCGGTGATGCGCACGCCGTGATGGACCTCGTACTTCTCCTTCAGGCCGCGCAGGATGGAGATGGTGTCCTCCACCGTCGGCTCGTTGACGAAGACGGGCTGGAAGCGGCGGGCCAGCGCCGCGTCCTTCTCGACATATTTGCGGTATTCGTTGAGCGTGGTGGCGCCGACGCAATGCAGCTCGCCGCGCGCCAGCGCCGGCTTGAGCAGGTTGGACGCATCCATCGAACCTTCCGACGCGCCGGCCCCGACCAGGGTGTGCAGCTCGTCGATGAAGAGGATGATGTTGCCTTCGGCGGAGGTGACTTCGCCGAGCACGGCCTTCAGCCGCTCCTCGAATTCGCCGCGGAATTTCGCGCCGGCGATCAGCGAGCCCATGTCGAGCGCCATCAGCTTCTTGTTGCGCAAGCTCTCCGGCACGTCGCCATTGACGATGCGCAGCGCGAGGCCCTCGGCGATGGCGGTCTTGCCGACGCCGGGCTCGCCGATCAGGACGGGATTGTTCTTGGTGCGGCGGGCCAGCACCTGGATGGTGCGGCGGATTTCCTCGTCCCGGCCGATGACCGGGTCGAGCTTGCCGCTGCGCGCCGCCTCGGTGAGGTCGCGGGCGTATTTCTTGAGCGCGTCGTAGCTGTTCTCGGCCGTGGCGCTGTCGGCGTGGCGGCCCTGGCGCAGATCGGCGATCGCCTTGTTCAGGTTCAGCGCGGTGACGCCGGCGGCTTTCAGGATCTTGGCGCTCTCGGTGCTGCCGGAAACGGTCAGCGCCAGCAGCAGGTACTCGGCGGTCACGAAGCTGTCGCCGGCCTTCTTGGCGATCTGCTCGGCATTGTCGAACAGCTTGGCGGCGTCGGCCGACAGATAGACCTGGCCGGACTGGCCCTGGACCTGGGGGAGCTTCGCCAGCGCGCGCTCGATTCCGGCTCGTACATCTTCCGGCCGCCCTCCGGCGGCCGTTATAAGCCGCGCGGCGAGGCCCTCTTCGTCGTCGATGAGGACCTTCAGCAGATGTTCGGGGGTGAAGTATTGGTGGTTCGAGCGAAGGGCCAAGCCCTGCGCGGATTGCATGAAGCCGCGCGCCCGCTCGGTGAATTTCTCTGCGTCCATTTTTGCCTCTCAAGCCCTCTGCCCCAGGGCGCCTTGTAGGGCCGTCCGGGCGAGTCTCATTTGATTTGGAATAAGGCCCCGCAGGGGCGCCCTGTTCCAGAGGCATATCTGGGTTCCCGATCCGTACTCTTCAAGGGGCGCCGAGGCCGACGCTTTTGAGGAACGTCTCCAGGGCGGCCAGGCCGGCGGCGGGAACAACCGCGCTGACATAGCCGTCGGGCCGGACGAGGACCCAAAGGCCGGGCGTCAGGCCATAGGCGGCGCGGATGTGGCCGCCGTCGTCGATCAGATCGCCGCGCCGGCCGGTGCGGTGGATGCGCAGGCCCGCGCGTGCCGCGAGAGCGGGATCGGTCTCGTAGCCGAGCAGCGTCCAATGCGGGCCGCCGAACAGGCTGAAGAGACGGGTCGGCTGGCCGCCGACGCCGCGGCAGGGCGCGTCGGGGGCGCGGTCGCCGGGAAGGATGGCGGGCTTGGGGCCGCGAAGGTCGAAGGTGTAGGGCAGCGACAGCGGCGAGTCGGGATAGAAGAGGTCGAGCTGCTGGGTCTCGCGCCCGCGCCGCAAATCGCCGCGCTGCTTGAGGGCGTCGAGAAGCTTGGTGGACAGGCCGAGCACTTCGGCGGCGACGGGGCGGCGCTCGGCTTCGTAGCTCGCCAGCAAAGACAGCGGCGCGCCGGCCAGGACGGCGGCGAGCTTCCAGCCGAGATTGTAGGCGTCCTGGACCGAGGTGTTGAGGCCCTGCCCGCCGGTCGGCGGATGGATGTGCGCGGCGTCGCCGGCGAGATAGACCCTGCCCTGCGCATAGCGGTCGGCGAGGCGCGCGTTCATGTTGTAGGCCGAGGCCCAGGTGACGGCGCGCACGACAAGGTCCTTGCGGCCGGTCCGCTTGGCGATCATCGCGCCGAGGCCCTTGGCGGAAAGATCGATGTCGCCTTCGAGCGGGATGGGCGCCTGGAGCTGGAAGAGTTCGGTGCCGCGCAGCGGACAGAGCGAGATCTGCTCCGGCGTGCCGTCGTTCCAGCGGTGCCAGGCGTCGTCGGAGAGGCCTTCGAGCCGCATGTCGGCGACGACGGCGCGGATGCCGAGCGTCTTGCCGGGGAAGTCGATGCCGAGCGCGTGGCGCACGAAGCTGCGCCCACCATCGCAGCCGATGAGATAGCGGGCGCGCACGGTCTCGCCGGCCACGGTGGCGGTCACGCCGTCCTTGTCCTGGCGAAAGCCCGTGAGCGCGCGGCCGAATTCGACGCGATGGCCGAGCTCGGCGAGGCGGTCGCGCAGGACCCTCTCGGTCAGGAATTGCGGCAGCATCGTCGGATTGCCATAGGGCTCCGCCGGCGTCGGCGCGCGATATTCGGTCAGCGCCGTGTCCTTGAACGTGCCGTCCCGATGCTCGCGCTGCGGCGGATAGGGACCGCCGGCGGCGAGGATGCGGTCGACGACGCCCATGTCCTCGAACACTTCCAGCGTGCGCGGCTGGATGCCCTTGCCGCGCGAGCCCTCGAATGGCGCCGGCGCCTGGTCGATCAGGCGGAACGCCACGCCGCGGCGGGCAAGCTCGATGCCGAGGGTGAGGCCAGCGGCGCCGGCGCCGGTCACCAGGACGTCGGTTTCGATCGCTTTCATCGCGGCCTCCGATTGTGTGCATAATGCACATAATGGCCCGGGTGGACGGCGTCAAGAACAATGTGCATAATACACGCATGAAGGACGATCTGCGCCAGTTGCACGACGCCATCCTCGATCTGATGAGCATCCTGAACGAACCGCAGCGCGACGCGGCGCTGATCGCGGAGGCCGGGATCTCGCTGGATCGCGCCCTGTTTCCGCTCCTGGTGCGGATCGGGCGGCGCGGGCCCCTCGGCGTGGTCGAGCTCGCCGACATGGCCGGGCGCGATCACACCACGGTCAGCCGCCAGGTCGCCAGACTTGAAAGCCTCGGCCTCGTCGCGCGCAAGGCGAGCGACGCGGACAAGCGCGTCCGCGCGGTGGCGATCACGAAGAAGGGCCTCGCGATGACCCGCGCGCTGGACAAGGCGCGCGAGCGGATCGCCGCGCCGGTCATCGCCGATTGGAGCGAGGCGGATCGGCGGACCCTGGTCCGCCTCCTGCGGCGGCTGGTGGATGGGGCGCGGGCGCTGCCTCGTCCGGGATCGCCTTAAGGCCGCGCAGCGGCGAGAAGACGGCGAAGAACGGTGCCAGGGCCATGCCGCCCACCGCCAAGCCGAGTGTGGCGCGATCGCCGATCCATCCGCCCAGCAAGCCGCCGATGATGGCGCCCATGACGATCATCCCGCCGCTCACCGCGCTGAAGAGGGCCGCGGTGCGGCCGAGCATGGCGGGCGGAAGCACCGCCTGGCGCAGGCTCACCGCCAGGATGTCCCCGGTCACGGCGAAGGCATCGCCGAACAGTTGCGCCGCCATCAGCAGCGCCACCGCCAGCCAGAACGGTCCGCCCGCCAGCGGCACCAGGGCGAGAAAGCCGACATAGAGAAAGCGCGTGGCGACGAGCGTCGGGCCGATGCCGAAGCGCCGCGCCAGCCGCGCCGATAGCCCCGCGGCGAACAAGGCGCCGATGCCGCCCATCGCGATGTTCGCGCCCATCAGCGCCGGCGACAGGCCGATCACCTTGAGACCGAACACCAGGTAGAGCGGCGCGAAGAAGGCGGCGAAGAAGCTCCAGACGACCGTCATCCAGAACAGCGGCCGCAACAAGGAATGCGCCAGGATCGCGGCGACGCCGTCGGCGATGTCGCGCCGCCAATGCGCGACCTGCGACGCCGGGCGCGGCGCGGGCGTGTCGGAAGGAACGCCGAGCAGAAACAGCGCCGAGGCGAGATAGGTGATCGACGTGCCCAGCATCGCGATCGGCGCGGTGAGAAGCTGGAACAGCGCGCCGGCGACGGCGGGTCCGGCGATCTCCGACGCCGAGTCCGTGACGCCGAGCCTGGCGTTGCCGTCGATCAGGTGCTCGCGCGCGACGAGCGTCGGCAGGAAGGCGTGATCGGCGATCTCGAACAGCACGGAGGCCGCGCCGACCAGCGCGGCGACGGCGTAGATCTGCGGCATGGCCAACGAATGCGCCCAGGCGGCGAGCGGGATGGTCGCGATCAGCGCCGTGCGGGCGAGGTCGCTGGCGATCATGATCGCGCGGCGGCTGGAGCGGTCCACGAAGCCGCCGGCGACGAGGCCGACCACGATGCCCAGGCCGCGCGACAGCGCCGCCAGCACGCCGAGCTCGGCCGGCGTGGCTTGGATGGTCAGGATCGCCGTCATGGCGAAGCCTTCGCGCGCGATGCGGGCGCCGAAGGACGAAACGGTTTGCGCGGCCCACAGCCGCAGGAAGCCGGCGTGCCGCCACAGCGCGCCGGTCGGAAGCGATATCCGCACGGAAATTCCCCCATTGAAAGCAAGCATGCCCAGGCGCATCCGCGCGCGGCGCGGATGGCGCAACTCAGCCGTCGCGAAAGACGGACGAGATCAGAAGGTAGAGAGAGCCTTCATGGCACTGCCTGTTCCACCGGCGGCCCGGCATCGAGGGGTAGGATGCGGAAATTACGCGGGGCCGTCCGCAAACGCAATCAGCGGCGCGCGTACTACTCGGTGTCATCCGCCGCGAGTTCGTAGCGACAGCGTGCGAACGGCGGACCCAGGTGAAAGATGCGCCGTCGGAGCAGATTTCACCTAGGTGGCCCGCATTCGCGGGCCATGACAAATTATGGAATTGGCCGCTTCAAATTGAGTAGGACCTACTCCGCCGTTTCCTCTTCGCCCTCTTCCTCGCCCTCGGCGAGGGAGAAGGACGGGGCGCTCTGGACCGGCGGCTGCTGGACATAGGGCTGGTCGCTCCCATTGCCGTTGCCATTGCCGCCGCGCGGCTGCTGTTGCTGCAGGGCCTGCTGCTGCTGGTATTGCTGAAGCTGGGCCTGCTGCGCCGCCATGATGCGGTAATAGTGCTCGGCGTGCTGCAGATAGTTCTCCGCCATCACGCGGTCGCCGGAGGCGTTGGCGTCGCGGGCGAGCTGGAGATATTTCTCGTACACATTCGAGGCCGAGCCGCGAATCTTCACCTCCGGACCCGAGGAATCGAACGTCCGGTTCGGATTGTGGACATTTCCTCCACCGCCGCCGCCGCCACCATTGTTGTGACCGCCGCCGCCCGTGTGTTGCGGCCTGCGGCCGCCTCTGCGTGAACGTTTCACTTCTGCCCCTAACCTTTAGAGGACGAGCATCGCTTTGCTGCGCGCGATGGATGCGCATTTGCGGCTCGCGGGCCGCGCCCCGCGCAAATCCGGCTGCCACAGCAATGCAGGGCTCGTCTTTCGCTTAGCACAAGAACCGCGGCCTAGCCGCTTTCCGGCCCCCCCGATCGATTAGGATCGACTGCCGGCAGGGTCCCATGTCCCCACGGGCCGGGAAACTAACGGCTCGGGGGCCGATTTCCAACTGTTTTTATATAGGCCGCGCCGGGGATTTTACGACCACGCAGCGCGGGATTCCGGCCAAATCTGGCGCAATCTTCATGTTTCCAAGGCCCGAAGCGGCCATGATGGCGGTGACATCATCGGCCTGGCCGATGCCGAACTCCAGAAATGCGCTGCCGGACGGCTTCAGCAGGTGGGCGATTCGGGGGGCCAGCGCCCGGTAGGCGACCAGCCCATCCGCTCCGCCGTCCAGGGCCTGGCGCGGTTCGTGGCGGGAAACCTCGGGTTCCAGGGCGTCGATGTCGGCGGTGGGGATGTAGGGCGGGTTGGCCAGGATCGCGTCGAAGCCGGGGCTGGCCTCTTCCGGCCAGGCGCTCTCGATCAGGCTGGCGCGGGCCTGAAGGCCATGGGCGGCGACGTTGCGCCGGGCCCAGGCGAGCGCCTCGGGCGAGGAATCGATGCCGATGCCATGGGCGTTGGGGTACTCCGTCAGGGCGGCGACCAGCAGGCAGCCGGAGCCGGTGCCGAGATCGAGGATCGACAGCGGCGCGGACCGGTCGGGATGAAGATGGATCAGTTCCTCGATCAGGGTCTCGGTGTCGGGACGCGGGATGAGGACGCCGGGACCGACGGCGAAATCGAGGCTCCAGAATTCGCGGTGGCCGGTGATGTAGGCGAGCGGCTCGCGGGCGGCGCGGCGGATTACCAGTGCGTCGAACGATGTGCCCGCGGCGGCCCCCTCCACCGCTTCGCGGTCCCCCTCCCCCGCTACCGCGGGGGAGGAAAGAGACCGCGCGAACTCCCACAGCAGCCTCGCATCGAGGCGCGGATTGTCGACGCCGGCTTCGCGTAGGCGCTCGACGGCTTGCGCCAGCGGATCGCTCACCCTTCGTCTTCCATCGCGGCGAGGCGGTCGGCCTGGTCCTGGGCCACCAGCGCGTCGATGATCTCGCCCAGATCGTCGCCGGAAATGATCCGGTCCAGCTTGTAGAGCGTCAGGTTGATACGGTGGTCGGTGACGCGGCCTTGCGGGAAATTATAGGTGCGGATGCGCTCGGAGCGGTCGCCCGAGCCGACCAGCGATTTGCGCGTCGAGGCCCGCGCGGAATCCACCCGCTCGCGCTCCATCTCGTAGAGCTTGGCGCGCAGCATCTTCATCGCCGCGGCCTTGTTCTTGTGCTGCGACTTCTCGGTCTGCTGGGCGATGGCGATGCCGGTCGGCAGATGCGTGATGCGCACCGCGCTCTCGGTCTTGTTGACGTGCTGGCCGCCGGCGCCTTGCGCGCGGTAGACGTCGATGCGCAGATCCTTGTCGTCGATCTGGACGTCGACATCCTCGGCCTCGGGCAGCACGGCGACGGTCGCGGCGCTGGTGTGGATGCGGCCCTGGGCCTCGGTCACCGGCACGCGCTGAACCCGGTGCACGCCGCTCTCGAATTTCAGCTTGGCGAAGACGCCCTGCCCCGTCACGTCGAGCACCGCGTCCTTGATGCCGCCGAGGTCGCTGTCGGTGCGCGACAAGACTTCGGTGCGCCAGCCCTGCAGCGCGGCATAGCGCGTGTACATCTCCAGAAGGTCGGCGGCGAACAACGCGGCCTCGTCGCCGCCGGTGCCGGCGCGGATCTCGACGATGGCCGACGAGGCGTCGGCGGCGTCCTTCGGCAGAAGCTGGATCTGCAGATTGTGTTCGAGCTGTTCGGCGCGCTGTCTGAGCTCGGCGCGCTCCTCTTCCGCGAGATTGCGCATCTCGGTGTCGGTCTTGGGATCGGCGATCATCGCCTCGGCGCCGGCGAGCTGGTCCTGCACCGAGCGGTAGTCGCGCACCACGTCGATGATGGGGGCGAGCTCGGCGTGTTCCTTGGACAGCTTCACGAAGGCCGGCCCGCCGGCGCCGGACGAAAGCTCCGCCTCGACCGCGTGGAAGCGGTCGAGCAGGCGTTCGAGCTTGGCGGTGGGGATCATGAAGCGGTCCTGGGCTATCTAGGGGTAAACGCGGTTCAGGGGAACATCGTCCACCCGGCCTTGCGCTATCACGCGGCGTCCGCGGTTCTCAAGGGGGCGCGGCGGATCAAGGCGCGTCGGGCGACCAGGCGCGGCGGGCCGCTTCACGCGCCTCGGACCAGGCCCGGAAGGCGGGGGTCTGCGTCAGCGCGATCCAGCGCGGCGTCTGGAGGAACGCGGCCGGCGTCGAGCGGCCGGGGTAGAAGCCGAAGATGAAAGCGCCGTCGCTGAGCGCCTTCTCGTAGGAGTCCATCGCCTGGTCGTCGGCCCCGGCATGGCTCAGCATGAAGCCGAGATCGCCCGGATCGCCGATCTTCGTCGGGTCGTGCTTGAGCACATCCTGGACGAACGCGACCGCCGGCTCGGCGCCCTCGCTGTTGAGGAGGATGAAGAACTTGCAATGGGTCGCGAGCTGCGCCGGGATGCCAGGCGCCGACAGGCCGCCCAGCACGGCGCGGGCTTCGGCGATGCGCTTCAAAAAGGCGAGCGAGACGCATTTGTATTGCAGCGTGACGGGATCGCCCGGATGCAGCGCCAGGGCCTCGTCGCTGGCCGAGACGGCGTCGGCGAAGCGCGCCAGCACGAAATTGTCGCGCGCGACGCCCTGCCAGGCGGGATTGGAAAACGGATCCAGGCGCGCCCATTCGCGGTGCTCGGCCAGCGCGGCTTCCGAAAAATCGAACGCCTCATAGGCGGTGGCCAGGCCCTGCGCGCCGAGCGCCGTGTGCTGGCCCGTTCGCCGCAGGATCGTCACGTCGCGGATGACGGCGTCCCAATCCTGCGCGTTCAACGCGATGTCTATCGCGACCGTCAGGGCGCCGGGATTTTCCGGATCGAGCGCCAGGGCCCGCGCGATCGCCTGCTGGATTTGCGCGACGTCGACGTTCTCGTACCGCAGCGCGGAGGCCAGCGCGGCCTGCCCGTCGGCGAAGTCGGGCGCCGCCGCGACGACCTTGCGGAACAGCGCCACCGCGCGGTCCAGCGCATCGCGCGAGGCCGGCGTCTGGCGCTCGGTCAGGCGCTGGTCGAAATAGACCTGTCCCTGCAGATAATCGCGGTAGATGTCGGGATCGATCTGCGCCGGCTTGGGGATACGCGGCTGGACATTCTCCCCGGTGAGCTTGGGCGCCAGGGCCGTGGCGATGGATTGGGCGATGTCGGCCTGCACCGCGAGGATGTCGCTGAGCGAGCGGTCGTAGCTCTGCGACCACAATTGATAGCCGTCGGCCGCGTTCACCAGCGAGACCTCGATGCGCACCCGCTCGCCGTCCTGCCGCACGCTGCCCTCCAGCACGGAGCGCACGTTCAGCTTCTGGGCGATGACGCGGATGTCCTGCTCCTTGCCCTCGAAGAAGAACGAGGAGGTGCGCGCCACGACGCGCAAGGCGGGATTGCGCGCGAGAAGCCCGATGAGTTCGTCGGAAACGCCTTCGCTGAAATATTTCTCTTTCGGATCGCCGCCCAGATTGTCGAAGGGCAGCACCGCGACGGAGCGTGGCGGCGCGCCCGACTCGGCCGGCGGCGGCGCGGCCGGCGTGGCCGCGGACCAGTAGAGCGCGAGTTCGCCCAGCGACAGCACCGCGACCAGCGCGATCGCGCCGAGAAAGACCGCCTCGCGCCCCTTAAGCGGCGCGCCAGGGACGGCGCTGTCCCGGTTCAGCGTCCAGCCGGCGATCAAAGCGAGCGGGAAGCCGACCACGCTGGCGACGATCAGCCAGCGCAGCGCCCAAGGAGGCGCGTCGAAAGCGGGCAGCGCGATCGACGCCGCCTGCACGAGGAGCCAGCCGCCGACGGCATAGGTGGCGGCGATGCGGTCGAGCCGGCGCGCCCGCGCCCGTTCGAACAGCGTTTCGATCCAGGGGCCCATCGCGTCGTTCAACACGGACGCCCTGCCGTCATTGTCTCTATTGCGCCGGTTCCAGCACGGGCGCGACATTGCCGCGCGACGCCTCGATCTCGGCCGCCTTCTTCTCGCAGAGCTCGACGACGTGCTCGACCAGCTTCTCGTTGTCGAGCCTGTAGGCCGGCTTGCCGTTGAGATAGATCTGGCCGTGGCCCTTGCCGGCGCCGCCGCCGGTGAAAGCGAGATCGGTCTCGCGCGCCTCGCCCGGGCCGTTCACGACGCAGCCGATGATCGACAGCGACATCGGCGTCGAGATGTGCTTGAGGCGATCCTCCAGCGTCTTGACCGTCTCGATCACGTTGAAGCCCTGGCGGGCGCAGGACGGGCACGACACGATGTTCACGCCGCGATGGCGCAGGTTCAGCGATTTCAGGATATCGAACCCGACGCGCACCTCTTCCACCGGATCGGCGCTGAGCGAGACGCGGATCGTGTCGCCGATGCCGCTCCAGAGCAGCATGCCCATGCCGATGGAGGATTTGACGGTGCCGGAGATCATGCCGCCGGCCTCGGTGATGCCGAGATGGATCGGGCAATCGACCGCGTCGGCGAGCTGCTGATAGGCGGCGACCGCGAGGAAGGCGTCGGACGCCTTCACGCTGATCTTGTATTCGCGGAAATCCAGGTCGTCGAGGATCTTGGCGTGGTTGAGCGCGCTCTCCACCATCGCCTCGGGGCACGGCTCGCCGTATTTCTCAAGCAGTTCCTTTTCGAGGCTGCCGGCGTTGACGCCGATGCGCATCGAGCAGCCGTGATCCTTGGCCGCCTGCACCACTTCCTTCACGCGATTGGCGTTGCCGATATTGCCCGGATTGATGCGCAGGCAGGCGGCGCCGTTCTGCGCCGCCTCGATGGCGCGCTTGTAGTGGAAATGGATGTCGGCGACGACCGGGATGTTGGCGGCGCGGGTGATCGCCTTCATCGCCTTGGTCGCGTCCTCGTCGGGACAGGAGACGCGCACGATGTCGGCGCCGGCCTCCTCGATGCCGCGGATCTGGTTGATCGTGGCGCGGGCGTCGCCGGTGACGGTGTTGGTCATGGTCTGCACGCTGATCGGGGCGTCGCCGCCGACCGGCACCTTGCCGACCATGATCTGGCGCGATTTGCGCCGGTGGATGTCGCGATAGGCGCGCACGCTCATCAGAAGCCTCCGCTGGTGCGGTCGACGATCGATTGCGGATCGAGCGAAAGCCCTTCGGCCATGCCGGGATCCTTGCCGGCAAAGCCCTTGGACTCTCCGTCGAGGTCGATCTCGACCGCGTTGGCACTGGTCGTCGTCAGCGTCAGGCCGACGACATTGGGGACCTGGTAGGTGTCGCCCGGCTGGAGCGTGCGGTTGATGTACACCATGCCGTCGCCGCCCTGGACCAGGACGCGCGTCGTCTGGTGCACGCGCAGCACGACGCGGGCGCCGTGGTTGTTCACGCCATAGACCTGGCCCGGCGGCAGCGGCGCCAAGGCGGGCGCCGGCGCGGCGCCGTTGGCGGTCGCCGCGGCGGCGGGCGGCGGTGTGGTGACGGCCGGCGCGGGCGTCGTCGCGGGCGGCGGCGGTGCCGGTTGCGGCGCCGCCTGCACGACCGGCTTGGGCGCGAGCTGCGGCGGCGGCGCGGCGACGGGCTGCGAGGTCATCGAACTGGTCGAGGTCAGCACGTAATAGGCGCCGTAGATCATCAGCAGCACGACGACGCCGGCGATGATCTTCCAGCCCTGCGGCAGGCGGCGGTGCTCGTCCTCGTCGATGACGGTGACGGCGGGCACGTTGTCGGTATCGGAGCGTCCGGCGATCTCCGCCTTGAAGCGCTCCAGGCATTGCTGGGTGTCGAGGCCGAGATAATCGGCATAGGAGCGGACGAAGCCGACGGCATAGGTGCGGCCGGGAAGCTGTTCCAGCCGGTCTTCCTCGATCGCTTCGAGATGGTCCTTGCGGATCTTCAGCGACTTGGAGACGGTCGCCAGATCGTCGCCGCGCCGCAGCCGCGCGGCGCGCAGATCCTGCCCCACCGTTTCCAGCGGCGTGTCGCTATCGCCGGAGATTTCACGCAAATGGATGCGGCGGCTCTTGATGTTGCCGCCATCGTCCACCGTGAGACGTGTCACTTTGGTCATCGGGCAACAAATATCCGCTGCGACGCAAGCCTGCCAGCCAATTCTTTGGAATCGGACAGAAACTTACGGTTTCCCGCGCCGGGCACGACGCGCGCCCCGGAGCGGCGCGAAACAGCGCGCGCGGAAAATCCCCAGTTGCGGGCGATCAGTGGGTCGGCGGATTTGCCGTCCGGCTGCTCACATTGTCCATCAACTCCCGGGCGTCTTCGCGCATCTGCTTCCATTCGCGCTGCGTGTGGCAGATGCGCTTGGAGAGCAGCGAGCCGGTCGTCTGCTCGTAGCGGCAGCTCACGACGTCGTTGGTGTCGGTGACGGAGGCGGGCTCAGGTGTCGCGGGCGCGGTCGCGGCGGGGGCCGGGGGCGTCGCCGGCGACACGGTGGACTCGGTCTGCGCCGATGCGCCCACGAAAGAGGCAGCCAGGGCGGCGGCAAAAAGAATGGACAACGCGGAGCGCATGAAGGATCCCTTCGATGATCGTTGTGTGAATTTTGTCAATAGTTACAACCGAAATCAAGTGTTGCAATGCAACATGGACATGATGCTAGCGCTCACTTTAGAGCGATGCCGCGCTCCGCCGCGAAAGCCGCCAGGCGGGTCCGAAGACTGTGGTCCGTGCGGCCGCACAGCTTGTCCACGAAGGGCGTCACTTCGCTCAGATTCATGCTGCGAATCATGAGCTTGATCGGGCCGATATTCGCCGGATGCATGGACAGGGTCCTTAGCCCCAATCCGAGCAGGGCCATGGCGTCCAGCGGGCGCCCGGCCATTTCGCCGCAGAGCGACAACTCGCCATGGGCCTCGGCGGCGCTCTTGACGATCAGCCGCATCAGATAGAGGGCGGCCGGGTTGAGCACGTCGTAGCGCTTGGAGACCCTCGGATTCGTCCGGTCGACCGCGAAGACGAAGGACAGAAGATCGTTCGAGCCGATCGACACGAAATCGGCCGAGCGCATGAGCTGGGGCAGCATGAAGGCGAGCGAGGGAACCTCCAGCATCGCGCCCACCAGCACCTGGCGGGGACGTTCTATTCCCAACAGACGCGCGCGCTCGGTCTCGCGGTCGACCAGAGCGCGGGCGCGGTTGAATTCGTCGACGTTGGAAACCATCGGCAGCAGGATGCGCAGGATGCGGCCCTGCGCCGCCATCAGGAGCGCGCGGACCTGGTAGCGCAGCAAGGCCGGGCGGTCGAGCGCGATGCGGATGGCGCGCCAGCCGAGCGCCGGATTCTCCTCGCGCTCCCAGCGGGCGTAAGGCAGCACCTTGTCGCCGCCGAGATCGAGGGTGCGGAACACCACCGGCTTGTCGCCCGCCGCGTCGAGGATCTCGCGATAGAACTGCACCTGGTCGGCGAGGCGCGGCATCGTCTCGCCGATCATGAATTGCAGCTCGGTGCGGAACAGGCCGACGCCGTCGGCGCCCGATTCCGCCAGATGCGGCATGTCGAGCTTGAGGCCGGCATTCATCATCAGCTTGATCGGCACGCCGTCCTTGGTGACGGCGGGAAGATCGCGCAGCGCCGCGAAGCGCGCCTGGACCTGCTCGCGCAGCGATTGCTTGACCTCGAAGGCGGCGACGATCTCGGCCTGCGGGCGCAGATGCAGCTCGCCGGTCTCGCCGTCGATCGCGATGGTGTCGCCGCCGCGCGCCGAATCGGTGATGCCCTCGACCGAGCCGATCAGCGGCAGGCCCATCGAACGGGCGACGATGGCGACATGGGAGGTGGACGCGGCCTCTTCGAGCACCAGGCCGACCAGGCGCTCGCGGCTGTAGTCGAGCAGCTCGGCCGGGCCCATGGCGCGCGCGATCACCACCGCGTTGAGCGGCAATTCCTGGATGCCGCCGTCGCCGGTCAGATGGCGCAGCAGGCGGCGGGCGAGATCGTCGAGGTCGTGCAGGCGCTCGCGCAGGACCGGATCGTCGAGGCGCTGCACCCGCACCCGCATCTCGTCCTGCACGCGCTCGACGGCGGCCTCGGCGGTGAGGCCGGTGCGCACCGCGTCGCGCATGCGCTGGCGCCAGCCCTGGTCGTGGGCGAACAGGCGATAGGCCTCGATGACCTCGCGGCCCTCGCCGGTAAGGTCGAGCTCGCTGGAATCCAGCATGTGGTCGACGGCGTCGCGCAGCGAACCGATGGCCTCTTCGAGCCGGGTCAGTTCCTCCTGCGGATCGTCGGCGATCATGCGCTCGACCTTGACGCGCGGCTCGTGGAGCACGACGCGGCCGATGCCGACGCCTTCCGAAAGTCCCTCGCCCTGGAAGATGCGCGGCCGGTCGACGCGCAGCTCGGGCTCGTCGAGCTCGGAGAGCTTGAAGAGGCCGCCCTGCGCCACGACTTCCGCCAGCACCATGGCGACGGTCTGGAGCGCCTCGACCTCTTCCTCGGAATAGAGGATCGCCTTGCGGTTCTGCACCGTCAGCACGCCGAACACCTGGCCGCCGCGCACGATGGGCACGCCGAGGAAGGATCTGTACGGGTCCTCGCCGGTCTCCGGCCGGTAGGAGAAGCGCGGATCGGAGGGCGCGTCCGACAGGTTCACCGGCTCGGCGGTTTCGGCGACGAGGCCGACCAGGCCCTCGCCTTCCATCAGCCGCGTGTTGTGGACGGCGCTGCGGTTGAGGCCCTCGGTGGCGAAGAGTTCGAGCGCCTTGCCGGCGCGGCGCAGATAGATCGAGCAGACCTCCGCCACCATGATGGTGGCGATGACGGTGACGAGCTTGTCGAGCCGGGTCTGGGCGCTGGTCTGCTCGGCCATGATCTCGCGCAGGCGTCGCAGGAGAATGCGCGGACCGCCGGCGGCAACGGGCATCAGGGCCTCCCAACCTCTCCCGCTTCGCGGGAGAGGTCGAAATTCGCGCAGCGAATTTCGGGTGAGGGCTTGGTGGCGGCGGGTGGGCCCTCACCCGAAAAATGCTTGCGCATTTTTCGACCTCTCCCGCAAGCGGGAGAGGTAATGATGCGCATCGCCGTCACGCCACGTCCAATTCATACGCCGAATGCAGCGCGCGTACCGCGAGTTCGACATATTCTTCGGCGATCAGGACGGAGACCTTGATCTCGCTGGTCGAAATCACCTGGATGTTGATCCCCTTCTCCGACAGCGTGCGAAACATGGTCTGCGCCACGCCGGGATGGGCCCGCATGCCGATGCCGATGATCGAGACCTTCGCCACGTCGGCGTCGTGCGTCATCTCGCGATAGCCGATCTGCTCGGCCGCCTTCTCGATCGACGACAGAGCGCGCGCCAGCTCGCTGCGCGACACGGTGAAGGTGAGGTCGGTCTTCTTGCCGTCCTCCGAGACGTTCTGGACGATCATGTCGACATTGACGCCGCTGTCCGCCAAGGGACCGAAGATCGCCGCGGCGATGCCGGGGCGGTCGGGGATCTTGTGCAGGGTGATCTTGGCCTCGTCGCGGCTATAGGCGATGCCGGTGACCGGTTTCTTTTCCACGATGTCTTCCTCGTCACAGAGAAGCGTGCCGCCCGCGTCGGGGTCGAAGGTCGACAATACGCGGGTCGGAACGCGGTGAAGCATGGCGATCTCGACCGAGCGGGTCTGCAGGACCTTGGCGCCGAGCGAGGCCATTTCGAGCATTTCCTCGAAGGCGATCTTCTCCAGCCGCCGCGCCTTGGGCACGATGCGCGGGTCGGTGGTGTAGACGCCGTCGACGTCGGTGTAGATGTCGCAGCGGTCGGCCCGCAATCCCGCCGCCACCGCGACGGCGGAGGTGTCGGAGCCGCCGCGGCCCAGCGTCGAGATGCGGTCATGCGCGGCGACGCCCTGGAACCCCGCGACGACGGCGACCTCGCCCCGGGCCAGGCTCTCGTTCATCAGCTCGGCATCCATGCCCTCGATGCGGGCGGAACCGTGCACCGAGGAGGTGCGCAGCGGAATCTGCCAGCCCATCCAGGAGCGCGCCGGCACGCCGATCGCGCCCAGCGCCACCGCGAGAAGCCCGCTCGTCACCTGTTCGCCGGTCGCGACGATGACGTCGTATTCGCGCGGGTCGGGGATGGCATGCGCGTTGGAGCCGGGCGCCTTGGCGATGTCGTTGCACCAGGCGACGAGCTTGTTGGTCTCGCCCGCCATGGCGGAGACCACGACGGCGACCTGGTTGCCGCGGTCGCGCTCGCGTTTCACCAGGGTGGCGACATGGCGGATGCGGTCCAGGTCGGCCACCGAGGTGCCGCCGAATTTCATCGCGATCTTCGCCATCGATCCTAAGGGTGCGCGCGTTTCCGGCCGATACATAGACGGCGGGGCGCCAATGCTCAACGCAGACGCCTGCGGCCAATACGGTTGCGCGGCGCGCTTACCAGCTCACGACGATCTTGCCGTTGCCGCCGGGGCTGCCGTCCGAGATCTGGTAATTCATGTGCGCCGAATTGCAGGAGAACAAGCCGCCGCGATGATACCCGCCGTGGCCGCCCTGGCCGCCGTCATTGACGTAGCCGGGCCCGGTGCGACCCGGGCCGCCGCCGGCGCCGCCAAGGCCGCCGGCCCGCGCCGTTGCAGCCGCTGGTGACGCCGCCGTGATAGCCCGCGGTGCCGGACCAGCCATTCGTCGAACCGCTGCCGGGACCGCCGCCCTGGCCGCCGTTGTAACCGTAGGACGGGCCGACTCCGGTCCCGCCTCCGGCGCCGCCGGTCGCCCGAACGAGTTGCGTGCCGTAGAACGCGTCCGTCCAAACCACTGTGTTGCCGCCATAGCCTCCGTTCATCTGATTGGCGTTCGAACTCGCGGTGAGACCGCCGCTGGCGCCCGCGCCGACGATTACGTAAAGCCTGGTGACGCCAACTTGCGGGATTGCAACCGTCGCGACGGTTTTTGCGTAGCCGCCGCCCCCTCCACCGCCGCCGCCGCGTCCGGCGGCGATCGATCCGTCCTCGCCGCCGCCACCGCCGCCGCCCGCGCCCCACACCTCGAACGTGACGGCGACGGACTGGCCCGGCGCGGCGACGACGTTGCACGCGCCGCCATTGGCGCAGGCCGTGAAGGTGTAGGTTCCAGGTCCGCGCACCCAGGAACCGTGCTGCTGCTGCCCCAACCGCGTAAGCGTGACCGTGCAACTGGCGTGCTGCCCGACGCCGAGATGGACCGCACCGCTTGCGGCGCAGTTTCCGCCTATTACGTCCTGATAGTTCGAGAGAACGGTTCCACCGGCCGCCGTGACGCTCACGGCATGCGTGCCGGGCGGCAACACGATCGCCGCCGTCGAGCCGCCGTTTCCGACCCCGGCGGCCCGAGGGGTGCCATCGATCAGCAGATTGAATCGGCCAGGATCGCTGGCGGGGACAATCACGGCGCCGACGGAAAGTGTCGCCACCACGGGAGGCAGCACGATCTTCCGCGCCGGCGCGGCCTCCATGGGCCCGGCACCGACCAGACAAAGCCACGCCGCGACCGTGAAGATGGTTTGGAGAATGCGCATGAGTCCTCCACGAATTCGTTGGAACGATCGGTGGACAGGGCCGCAGGAGACGCCGGCGCGGCACCAGCGTCGCATGGCGCGACACCGGCGCCAAGACCACGGACCTTGTGCTATTCCTTCGCCATGACGACCATGATCGATCCGACGGTAGACGACGCCGAAGTCGCCAAATTCTCGGCCATGGCGGCGGAGTGGTGGGATCCGGCCGGCAAGTTCGCGCCGCTGCACAAGTTCAATCCGGTCCGGCTCAAATTCATCCGCGATACCGCCGCCGCGCATTTCGGCCGTTCGGGGCTGAAGCCGTTCGAGGGCCTCGGCCTGCTCGATATCGGCTGCGGCGGCGGGCTGCTCAGCGAACCGATGAGCCGGCTCGGCTTCGCGGTGACGGGCGTCGATCCCTCGGAGAAGAACATCGGCACCGCCAAGGCCCATGCCGCCGGCCTGCCCATTACCTACCGCGCCGCCAGCGCCGAGACGCTGGCGGCCGAGGGGCTCGGTTTCGACGTGGTCCTCAACATGGAGGTGGTCGAGCATGTCGCCGACCTCAAGGCTTATCTGATGGCCTGCGCCCACCTGGTGAAGCCGGGCGGTCTGATGATCGTGGCGACGCTGAACAAGACGCTCAAATCCCTGGCGCTGGCCAAAATCGGAGCGGAATATGTCCTGCGCTGGCTGCCGCCCGGCACGCATGACTGGAACCGGTTCGTCGAACCAGCGGAGCTTCGCCGGTTACTTCAAGGAGCGGGACTCAACCCGTTGAAAACGCAGGGCGTGGCGTTCGATCCGCTGGCCTGGGACTGGCGGCTGTCGGACGATGTAGACGTGAATTACATGGTGGTGGCGAGCCGGTAGCCCGGCCTCAGTTCGCGCCGTCGAGATCGGGCGGCAGCGGGGCGACGTCGACGCCCTCCTCCAGCAATTCCTTGGCTTCCTCGATCGAGGCCTCGCCGTAGATGTGGCGCTCGTCGGCTTCGCCGTAATGGATCTTGCGGGCTTCCTCGGCGAAATTGGGGCCGACATAGTCGGCGTTCTGCTGCACATATTTGCGCAGGCCCGTCATGAACTGGCGCATCTTGCTGGCTTCCTCGGCGGTGACGGTCGGCTTCTTCGCGCCGGCGACGGCGGGCGCCATGATCGCCTTCTCCACCTTGCGGGAGTCGCAGACCGGGCAGGTCAGCGCGCCGCCCCTCGCCTGCTCCTCATAGGCCGCCGAGTCGCGGAACCAGCCCTCGAACTCATGGGCATTCCTGCAGCGAAGATTGTAAACGATCACGCCCGAGCCTTCTTCCGTCCCGGCACCAGCTTACACGACGAAATCGCCGGCCGGTTTGACAATTGCCAACGCTTAGCGCCTGCGCCGCCGCGCTGGCAAGGACGGCGGCGTTAACCATGCGGGTGGCATTACGGGCCCTTGAAGGGGCGGTCGTGCCGCAGGTTCGGCACGCGGGCGCGCGCGTCGGCCGACAGCGCCGGATCGATGTCGGCGACGATGATGCCCGGCTCGGTGCCGGCTTCCGCCAATATCTCGCCCCAGGGCGCGATGATGAGCGAGTGGCCATAGGTCTTGCGGCCGTTGGCGTGGGTGCCGCCCTGGGCGGGCGCCAGCACGAAGGCGCCGTTCTCGATGGCGCGGGCGCGCAAAAGGATGTGCCAATGCGCCTTGCCGGTGGTCTCGGTGAAGGCCGACGGCGCGGTGAGCAGGAAGGCGCCCTTCTGCGCCAGCGCGCGGTAGAGCTGCGGAAAGCGCATGTCGTAGCAGATCGACAGGCCGATCCTGCCCCAGGGCGTGTCGGCGAGGACGGCCTCGTCGCCGCCGGCGACGGTGTTGGATTCGCGGTATTTCTCGCCCGAGGGCAGATCGACGTCGAAGAGATGGATCTTGCTGTAGCGCGCCGCGATGCGCCCCTTGGGGTCGATCAGGAATTGGCGGTTGGCGGTCTTGGTGTCGCTGACCTTGATGGCGAGCGAGCCGATCAGCAGCCAGATGCCGAGTTCTTCCGCGAGCGCGCGGAACGCCGGCAGCGCCGGATCGTGGTCTTCGTCATAGCTGCTCGCCAGCTTGGCGCCGCCATCGGGCGCCATCAGCGTGGTGTTCTCGGGCGTGGCGATGAACTGCGCGCCCTTCCCTTTCGCCTCGCGGACGAATTCGGAGGCGACGCGGATGTTCTCCACGACGTCGTCGGAGGAACGGAGCTGGATACAGGCGGCTTTGAACGATTGCGACATGCGCGAAATCTACCCTCAGCCAGCGCCAAGAACGAGAATTATGCCGCGGCGACCTGGACGGCGGCAAGCGCTGCCGTCAAAAGAGCGGCGGCGTAGTTCCATCGATTGCTCTTCTCCTGAAATGTCGATTGAATCCCGCCGGCATTGGCGTGTTGCATCGCCAAGATCGCGGAGTGACCCCACGACAGTCCGGACAGGATGCCGATCAGGCACAGCAGGTACGCGAAATATTGAGGCTCATAACCACGGACGAACGAGCCCAGGGCGAGCGAGCCGCCCACCGTGCCGAGCATGATCGAGTAGAGCCATAGCGGCGTGGACATCGAGCGTTGAGTCAGGTCGAAGAATTTTTCCGATACATCGCAAAGCCGTAAATCACTTCAATCGCGCAGAGCACAAATATGACCAGGAGCAATTTCTCGCGAACCGCGGGCGGGATGAGCTTCTCGGAGTGGAAGGGGCCGGCCACCGCCACGGCCAGCACGAAAAGAATGGCCGCGCCGATCGCCATGGCGGCGGTCGCCCGGCCGGCGGATTTCGGCTTTGCGAGCAGCCGAGTCTCTGATGGCGGCGGGATAGGCCGGGTGGATTTGCCCGAGTCCGCACCGCGCAACGGCGGATCGCGAAACGGCTCAGAAGGCATCGCGGGCTCCAGCGAGAACGTCGAAGGCCCGTGGCTCTTTTTTGCTGCGAAGGTCAGTGTCTGCTCCCCCGCGACGCAGGTCGCGGGTGACATGCTTACACAACTTTTGCGGGTCATGCCAAGATGCCAGCATGGGGTCGTCCTCCAAGACTTTCCCCTTCAGCCAGCCGAACCTGAGGATGCAACGCGGCGAAAGCTGGGCCGTTTCGCTGACATTTGGTCAGAAATGGCGAAATCGTCACCCCGCCAGAAGCGGGTCGAGCTTGCCCTGGCTTTCCAGCGCGTAGAGATCGTCGCAGCCGCCGACATGGGTATCGCCGATGAAGATCTGCGGCACGCTGCGGCGGCCTTCGCTCTTGGATTCCATCTCGGCGCGGGCGTCGGCGTCCATGAAGACGTCGACCTCCTCGAACGGGGCGCCCTTCTTCTTCAGGAGCGCCTTGGCGCGCACGCAATAGGGGCAGATGGGGGTCGTGTAGATCTTGATCTTGGACATGGCGGGCGACTCGTAAGCACCTCTCCGTGACGGTTATATAATATCGCCCACGGTGGGACGGACAACGCGGGCGAGCGCCAAAACCAGGACTTTCGCGGCCCCTGCGCGCTTTAGCGCACGCGCGCAGGCGTCGACCGTGGCTCCGGTGGTCAATACGTCGTCGACCAGAAGAACGTTACGCGCCGCGATGGCCGATTTAAGGCGCGGCGAAACCTTGAACGCCCCCAGCATGTTGCGCCGCCGCGCCTTGGCCGAGCGCATGGCGCCCTGGCTGGGCGTGGCGCGGCCGCGGGTGAGCGCCAGGACGTCGCATGGCTTGCCGGCGAGCCGGGCCAGGGACCGCGCGAGTTCCGCCGACTGGTTGTAGCGGCGGGTCCACAGCCGGCTCGGATGCAGCGGGACCGGAACCAGGACATCCGCCTCGTCCAGCAGGGCGCGGCCGCCGCGGTCGAGCCAGCGGGCGAAGGCGGGCAGCAGGTCGAGCCGGTCGCCATGCTTGAGGGCCAGGATCGGGCCCCGGCTGGCCTCGTCGTAGCGCATGATGGCGCGGGCCCGGTCATAGGCCGGCGGATGGGCGTGGCAGGCGGCGCAGAGCGTGTCGCCACCGGGGTCGAAGTCGAACGGCACGCCGCAGGCCGCGCACATCGGGCCGTCGAGGAAGCGGATGTTCCGCCAGCAGGCGGCGCAGAGCGCGCCCGGCTCGGCGACCTGGGCGCGGCAGCCGATGCAGAGCGGCGGATAGACGAGGTCGAGCACCGCCCGCCCCGTTCTCGTCAAGCCGCGCTTGAGGCCGCCCTGCAATCCTCCGCTCATGGCGTTAGTGTAGCGCAATGACCGACGGACCGCCGCGAATATTCGACCACAAGGCCCGCGCGCTGCACCTTGCGCGGGCGGCGCAAATCGCGGGCGATGCGTTTCTTCGACAGGAGGCAATCGCGGGGCTGGCGGAGCGGCTCGACGCTGTGACCCGGAGCTTTCCGCACCGGCGTGAACTGACCATCGATGCGAACGAGCATGTCGACGCGGAGCCCGAGTCGCTCGATCTGATCACCAGCAATTTGGCGCTGCACGCCGTCAACGATCTGCCCGGCGTTTTGGTGCAGGCGCGGCGCGCGCTGAAGCCCGACGGGCTGTTCCTCGCGGCGCTGTTCGGCGGCGAGACGTTGACGGAGCTGCGCCAGTCGCTCGCGGCGGCGGAGATCGAGATCAAGGGCGGCGTCAGTCCGCGCGTCGCGCCGTTCGCCGATGTGCGCGACCTGGGCGGCCTGTTGCAGCGCGCCGGCTTCGCCCTGCCCGTCGCCGATGTCGAGCGCACGATCGTGCGCTATGGCGATTTCATGCAGCTGATCCGCGACCTGCGCGCCATGGGCGAGACCAATGCGCTGGTCGAGCGCAGCAGAAAGCCGATGCGGCGCGACATGCTGGCGGCGGCGCTGGCGCATTACGCGCGGCACTTCGCCGATCCCGACGGCAGGCTGCGCGCCACTTTCGACATCGTGTACCTCACCGGCTGGGCACCGCACGAGAGCCAGCAGAAACCGCTGAAGCCGGGAAGCGCGACGGCGCGGCTCGCGAACGCGCTGGGGACGAAGGAATTGCCGGCCGGCGATGCGCCGCCAGGCGTCAGAGGTGACCGGCCAGCGAGGTGAAGAAGACGGTCAGGGTCGTGCCGATGCTGGTGGCGGCGGTGACGATCACGATGGAAATGATGCTGGCGATCAGGGCGTATTCGATCGCGGTGGCGCCGGAGGCGTCGCGCGCGAAGCGGCTCAGAGCAGATCGCGCAGCATCGGGATCAGCGGCAGGTCCGCCGGCGGCATCGGATACCGCGCCAGATCGCGCGGCCGGGCCCATTTGAGCGCGCTGTGCTCGCGGGCCGTCGGCGTGCCCTCCCAGCGGCGGCAGACATAGAGCGGCATCAGCAGATGGAAGTCCGGATAGGCGTGCGAGGCGAAGGCGAAGGGCGCCAGGCACGGCTCCTTGACCGCGATGCCGAGCTCCTCGTGCAGTTCGCGGATCGCGGTCTCTTCCGGACGCTCGCCCGGCTCGATCTTTCCGCCCGGAAATTCCCATAGCCCGGCCATCGCCTTTCCCGGCGGGCGCTGCGCGATGAGCACGCGGCCATCCGGATCGATCAGGGCGCAGGCGGCGACAAGAACCAGCCTAGCGCTTGTGCGTTCCATGATGCGGGGTCCGTGCTAATGAGCGATTAACAAGTAGCAGTTGCGTTCGGGGCCGTCGAACGCACGCCCTGGGCGGCTGCGGCATGTGCGCCCTCGCCGCCGGGGCGGCTTGTCGGCGCGGGACGGCGGACGTACCGGTCGCGCGCATCCGGCGGAACTTCGAGCATGACGGACTATCTCCACCTTCCCTCCCGCTTTCACGAAGGCGGCGTCAATGTCGTGGTCGAGACCCCGCGCGGCGCCCGTACCAAGTTCAAATATGACGGACAGCTCAAGGCCTTCCGCATGTCGCGGCCGCTGACCCTGGGGCTGCGCTATCCGTTCGACTGGGGCTTCGTGCCGTCGAGCTCAGCCGATGACGGCGATCCGCTCGACGCGCTGGTGCTGCATGACGGGGAGAGCTATCCGGGCGTCGTCATCCCCTGCCGGCCGGTCGGCGTGCTGGAAGTCATCCAGCGCGAGCACGGCAAGACGTTCCGCAACGACCGCGTGCTGTTTGTGCCGATGGCGGCGCCGCGCCAGAAGAACATGCGCGATGTGCTGTCGCTGTCCAAGCCGATGAAGCAGGAGCTGGAGGGGTTCTTCCAGGCCGCGATCGCCGGCACCGGGAAGGAACTCACCTTCGAAGGCTGGCGCGGCGCCAAAGCGGCGATGGCGGCGGTCAGGACGGCCGAGGCGAAGTTCGGCAACGGCTAGACGCCGTCGCGAAACATGGGAGAGTCCGGAATGCCGAGTTCGAAATATGCCGCCTATGATGCCGCCCGGCCTTACTTCGATCTGGTCCGGGGCGCGCTGGGCGATCTGGTCGATGGCGAGCACTTCTTCAATGTCGTCGCCGAGGACATCGTCTACGAGGTCCGCTACGACTTCCCCGGCTGGCCGCGCATCGTGCGGGGGCGGGCCGAGCTGATGGCCCGGTTCGCCGGCTATGGCGACAACATCAGGCTCCGGGCGGCGGACAAGCTGATCGCGCACAAGACGGAGGACGGCCGCGTCGTCGTGATCGAGTATGAT
Organism: Rhizomicrobium sp.; assembly: GCA_037200045.1. Taxonomy (NCBI): domain Bacteria; kingdom Pseudomonadati; phylum Pseudomonadota; class Alphaproteobacteria; order Micropepsales; family Micropepsaceae; genus Rhizomicrobium; species Rhizomicrobium sp. The sequence goes on along the minus strand of JBBCHM010000001.1, from coordinate 1,510,905 downwards.
GTCCATGGGACCATCCTCGCGACGGGCGCGACATACGACAACCGCTTCGCCTCGATCCTCGGGATCGAAAACCGGAAAATCGCGTGGTGGAGGGACTACATGGACTCGCTCGCGGCGTGGAACGCGCTGACGGCGGGCTGAACGCGGGAACGCTCAGCCTTGCGCCGCGGCGAGCTCGAAGCGCGAGGGGCCGAAGACATAGGCGTCGGGCTCGACCACCGTGCGGCGGAAGAAGTCGCCGATCATCGCCATGACCTGCGGCACCACCTTCGGATGATTGGCGAAGCCGTGCGGAAAGCCGGCGAAGAGGTGAAGATCGACCTTGCCGCCGGCCTCGCGCACCCGCGCCTCATAGGTGCGCGAGGTGTCGACCGGAACGATCCGGTCGGCGTCGCCGTGCAGCAGCATGACCGGCGGCAGGCCGGGCCCGATATGGTGGAGCGGACTGGCCAGCGCGGCCATCTCGGCCGAAATCTCCGCGCCGGGCAGAGCCGCCGCCGGGACGCCGCCCGCTGGGCGTTCGCCGCCGACATAAAAGAGGACCGGCGGATAGATCGCGGCCACGGCCGCCACCGCCGCCGAGACGCCGCCCGCGCCCTCGGGCGGATCGAGCCGCGCATCGTCGCCGCTGCCCGCCGCGAGCAAAGCGAGATGGCCGCCGGCGGAGTGGCCTTCGAGGCAAAGCTTGTCCGGGTCGAAACCGAGTTCGCCGGCGTGGCCGCGGACCCAGCGTAGCGCACGCATCACATCGTGGATCTGCGCGGGAAAACGCGCCTCGCCGACCAGGCGATATTCCGACACGATGGCAACGAAGCCTTGCGCGGCCAGCGCGGCCGCGTGCGGCGCCAGCATGGCCTTGCTGCCGCGTGCCCAGGCCCCGCCATGCAGCATGAGAGCCGCGGCGCCATTTCCGGTGCCCGACGGACGATAGATGTCGAGCGTCAGCGGCCGGTTGCCGGCATCGGCGAAGACGACGTCATAGCGGGTGTTTGTCATTTCTCACTTCCTCGCACGACAGCCTGGACTTGGTGACGGGAAGACACACGGCCACGCCGAAGCAATTCAAGAAGCGTTGGCGTCGGGAAGGTCAAGCAGGCTTTGCGCCGGCAAGACCATCAGGGGAAACTGTGTTGCGCCCTTCTGTCTCTCTCGAAACCCGAAACGCTTGTACCAGGCGGTCGCTTCGGGCGTGAGGCTGTGAAGTGCGACCCCGAGACACCCCATGTTCTGCACGATGATACGGCAGCGCCGCAGCGCGTCCATCAGTAAATAGGTTCCCAGTTGCCGACGTTGATATTCGGCGTTCACGGCCAGATAGTCGATATAAACGAACGGGACAAATCCGGCGTCGTTATAGTCGCGCACGATTTCGGCGTCGATGAGTTTGGAGTCGGAGCCGCGCATCGACAGCGAGTAAAATCCGGCCACGTCCGTCGTGCCGCGCAGCGTTGCACAGAACACGCGCGATTTGTTCGTACGGTCGCGCTCCGATGCCTTTGAACGGCACCAATCGTCGATTTCCCTGACGCCGCACTTAAATTTCGGGAATCCGGCCGTTAGAGCCAGCGGACAGATGACGACCTCACGAAAGTCCAGCGGCTGGCGGGCAGTCGTCATGGAAATTCTTCAGATAAAAGCTATAGGCGCGCCGCAACTCCGGCGTGATGCCGCCGGTGTCCCGATAGACTCTCTCGCAGAACTCGAACGCCTCCTGTTCGCTTTCGAACGGCGATTGCTTCTTGCCGCCCCCGAATGCGCGGCGCAGGAATTCGCGAATGGAAAAAGGTGCTGCCATGGCCGGTATCGATACCGATTCAAGTCCGGCAAAACGCCGGGACCGTGAGTCTAACTCCAACAAATAAATCTTACTTCAATTCCGAATGTCGTTCTATTCCGAATGTCGTTCTATCCAGGAACCGGGACATTTCCATCGATTTCGAACGAATCAACTCCTGTAAGAGCCATTGATGTCGATGTAGCCGTGGGTCAGGTCGCAGGTCCAGACGCGGGCCGAGCCCTTGCCCAGGCCGATGTCCACCGCGATCTCCACCTCGCGGCCCTTCACGGCCTTGGTCGCGGCGGCCTCGTTGTATTTCGGCGAGCGCTCGCCGTTCTCGGCCACGACCTGGGCGCCGAAGCTGATCTTCAGCCTGTCGCGGTCGGCGGGCTCGCCGGCCTTGCCGACCGCCATGACGATGCGGCCCCAGTTCGCGTCCTCGCCGGCGATGGCGGTCTTCACCAGCGGGGAGTTGGCGATGGAAAGCGCGATGCGCTTGGCGGAGTCGTCGGTCTCCGCGCCGGTCACGTCGATGCGGATCAGCTTCCGCGCGCCCTCGCCGTCGCGCACCACCTGGAGCGCCAGGCCGAGCAGCACCTTGTCGAGCGCCTGGCGAAATTCGTTCAGCCGCTTGTCGCTGGCTTTGGTGATGGTCGGATGGCTGGCACCCTTGCCAGTCGCGAACAGCAGCAGCGTGTCGCTGGTCGAGGTGTCGCTGTCCACGGTGATGGCGTTGAACGACGGCTTCACGCCCGCGCTCAGCAATTCCTGCAGCACCGGCGCCGGCAGCGTCGCGTCGGTGAAGACGAAGGACAGCATCGTCGCCATGTCCGGCGCGATCATGCCCGAGCCCTTGGCGATGCCGTTGATCGTCACCCGCTTGCCGTCGATGGTCGCCTGGGCGGTGGCGAGCTTGGGATAAGTGTCGGTGGTCATGATCGCCTCGGCGGCGGCGCGCCAGCCGCCGGCGGCGCCCTCCTCCGCCAGCGTGCCCAGGATCTTGGTTATGCGGCCGGCCGGCAGCGGCTCGCCGATCACCCCGGTCGAGGCCAGGAAGACCTCGCTCGGCTTGCAGCCGACGATGGCGGCGGCCGACTCGGCGACCTGCCGGGCGCCCTCCAGGCCGGCCTTGCCGGTGAAGGCGTTGGCGTTGCCGCTGTTGACCACCAGGGCGCGGGCGCCGCCGCCGGAAAGGCTCGCCTTGCACCAGTCCACCGGCGCCGAGGCGGTCTTGGACTTGGTGAAGACACCGGCCACTTGAGTTCCGGCGGAGAACACCGCTAGGAGCACGTCGGTGCGGTTCTTGTAGCGGACGCCCGCCTCGCCGGTGGACAGGCGCACGCCGGCCAGCGGCGGGAGGGCCGGATAAGTCTTGGGAGCCAAAGGCGATACGGCGTGGTCCGCGCCCTTTGCGGGCTTCGCCGCCGTCCTTGCCTGCGCCATCGACCGCCCCTCGTAAATCGGGCGCGGATGTGACCGGAATCCCTTGATTTGACAAGGGGGTGAGCCGTTCTTATGTCTCCCGCGCGGCTGCCATGCCGGACCAGTGCCCCACGGCCGCCCTTTCTGGCAGTTTTACGAGGAATTTCATGCTGGGTTTCAGCGGCATAGCGCAACGACTCTTCGGCTCTTCCAACGAGCGCAAGGTGAGGCCCTACAAGGCCCGGGTCGCCGAAATCAACGCCCTGGAGCCGAAATTCGCCGCCCTGACCGACGAGCAGCTCCGCGCCCAGACGCCGGCCTTCAAGGAACGCCTCGCCAAGGGCGAGACGCTGGAGGATCTTCTGCCGGAGGCCTTCGCGGTGGTCCGCGAGGCGGCCAAGCGCACCCTCGGCCAGCGGCATTACGACGTACAGCTCGTCGGCGGCATGGTCCTGCATTACGGCAACATCGCCGAGATGAAGACCGGCGAAGGCAAGACGCTGGTGGCGACCCTGGCCGTCTACCTGAACGCGCTGGCCGGCGAAGGCGTGCATGTCGTGACGGTGAACGACTACCTCGCCAGCCGCGACGCGGGCTGGATGGGACAGGTCTATACCTTCCTCGGCATGAGCGTCGGCTGCATCGTGCACGGGCTGACCGACGAGGAGCGCAAGGCCGCCTACAATTCCGACATCACCTACGGCACCAACAACGAGTTCGGCTTCGACTATCTGCGCGACAACATGAAGTATTCGATCGCGACGATGGCGCAGCGCGGCCATTCCTTCGCGATCGTCGACGAGGTGGATTCGATCCTGATCGACGAGGCGCGCACGCCGCTGATCATCTCGGGGCCGACCGACGATCTGACCGAGCTCTACAAGCGGGTCGACGCGATGATCCCGCTCTTGCGCAAGCCCGGCACCAAGAAGATCAAGAACCGCGACGGCAAGGACGTGCTGGAGGATCCGGGCGATTACGAGCTCGACGAGAAGTCGCGCAACGTGACGCTGACCGAGGCCGGCAACGAGCACATGGTCGAACTGCTCAAGGGCGTCGGCCTGCTCGAGAGCGGCGATCTCTACGACATCGAGAACATCTCGATCGTCCATCACGTCAATCAGGCGCTGAAGGCGCACACCATCTTCCAGAAGGACCGCGACTACATCGTCAAGGACGGCAAGATCGTCATCATCGACGAGTTCACCGGCCGCATGATGGAAGGACGGCGCTTCTCCGAGGGCCTGCACCAGGCGCTCGAAGCCAAGGAGCATGTCGAGGTCCAGCCGGAGAACGTGACGCTCGCCTCGATCACCTTCCAGAACTATTTCCGGCTCTACGACAAGCTGGCGGGCATGACCGGCACGGCGATGACCGAAGCCGCCGAGTTCATGGACATCTACAATCTCGACGTGATGGAAGTGCCGACCAACATGCCGGTGCGGCGCATCGATGCCGACGACGAGGTCTATCGCACCGCCGAGGAGAAGAACGACGCGATCATCAAGCTGGTCGAGGAATGCCGCAAGAAGGGCCAACCCGTCCTGGTCGGCACCACCTCGATCGAGAAGTCGGAACAGCTTTCCGAGCTGATGAAGAAGCGCAAGATCGTGCACAATGTGCTGAACGCGCGCTATCACGAGCAGGAAGCGGCCATCGTGGCGCAGGCCGGCGTCTCGGGCGCGGTGACCATCGCCACCAACATGGCCGGCCGCGGCACCGACATCCAGCTCGGCGGCAACCTCGAAATGCGCGTCAAGGTCGAGCTCGGCGGCGTGCTCGACGAGAACGAACGGGCGCGGCGGATCGACCAGATCAAGAGCGAGATCAGGATCGACAAGGAAAAGGTCATCCAGGCCGGCGGCCTCTATATCGTCGGCACCGAGCGGCACGAGAGCCGGCGCATCGACAACCAGCTGCGCGGCCGGTCCGGCCGCCAGGGCGATCCCGGCGCGTCGAAATTCTTCCTGAGCCTGCAGGACGACCTGATGCGCATCTTCGGATCGCAGCAGATGGACGCCATCCTGACCCGCCTCGGCCTGGAGAAGGGCGAGGCCATCGCCCATCCCTGGGTGAACAAGGCGCTGGAGAAGGCGCAGCAGAAGGTCGAGGCGCGCAATTTCGAGATCCGCAAGAACATCCTGAAATACGACAATGTGCTGAACGACCAGCGCAAGGTGATCTTCGAGCAGCGCCGCGAGATCATGTCGGCCGACGAGGTGACCGAGCAGGTCGAGGAATTCCGCGCCGAGGTCGTGGGCGATCTCGTCGCCGCGCACATCCCCGAGCGCGCCTATGCCGAGCAATGGGACGCCGCCGGGCTGCATGACGAAGTGCTCGACATCTTCGGCGTCGACCTGCCGATCGCCGACTGGACCAAGGAAGAAGGCATCGCCGACGAAGAGGTGCGCGACCGCATCATGTCAGCGGTCGACAAGAAGGCGGCCGAGCGCGCCGCCAATTTCGGGCCGGAACTGATCCGCTATGCCGAGAAGGCGATCCTGCTGGAGACGCTCGACCACGACTGGCGCGAGCACATCATCCAGCTCGATCATTTGCGCCAATATGTGGCGCTGCGCGGCTATGGCCAGCGCGATCCCCTGAACGAGTACAAGGGCGAGGCCTTCACGCTGTTCGAGGGCCTGCTGGGGCGCATGCGCACCGGCGTGATCCGCAAGCTGATGCATTTCCAGGTCGCGTCCGAACCGATCCCGCAGCTTGTCGATCCGTCGATCCAGTCGCTGCGCGCCTCGCACATCGATCCCTTGACCGGCGAGGACGAGTTCGCCGCGGCGCCGCCCTCGGCCGTCCTCGGCGGCCCGCGCACGGTCCCGCGCGACCGCGACGTGGCCGTCGATCCGAACGATCCCAGCACCTGGGGCAAGGTGCAGCGCAACGCGCCCTGCCCTTGCGGATCGGGCCGCAAGTTCAAGCATTGTCACGGGGCGCTGGTCTGAGGCTCTCCCGGCCGCGACGTTGAGGCGATACGCGCATGCGGCATGACTACAAGGAAAACGGGACGGCCGTCTGGGTCGACCTGCACGATCCGACGCCGCAAGAGATCGCGACCGCCTGCGAAGAGTGCCATCTGCGCATTCCCACGCGCGCCGAGCTGGACGAGATCGAGGCCTCGAGCCGGCTCCAGGCCGAGGGCGACGTGCTGACCCTGAGCGTTCCGATCACGCCCTACAATCCCGGCGTCGATCCGGTCCCGTCGCCGATCGGATTCGTGCTCACGCCGAAACTGCTCGTCACCGTGCGGTTCGACGAACTGCACTCCCTTCGCGATGCCGCGCAAAAGATGGAGCAGGACAGCAACACCTACACCAGCGCCCAGATCTTCACCCTGATCGCCGAAACCATCGTCGACTACAGCGCCGACAAGCTGGAGCACGTCCAGACCGACACCCGCACGGTATCGCGCGAGGTGTTCCACCGCGCGCCCCAAAAGCCGCACAACGTCACGCGAAGCAGCCGGATGCTGCGCGAGACGCTGATCAAGCTCGGCGACATGGGCGAGCGGCTGTCGGAAACCCGCGAAACGCTGCTGACGCTCCAGCGCACCCTGCCCTTCGTGGCGGACCGCGGCGCCAAATGGATCGGCGACGACGTGACCCTGCGCCTCAAGACGGCGACCGCCGACATCCAGTCGCTCAACGATTTCGAGACCCATCTGACCGACAAGGTGCAGTTCCTGCTCGACGCGACGCTGGGCTTCATCAACAACGAGCAGAACGACATGTTCAAGGTGCTGACCATCGCCTCGGTGGTCGGCATCCCGCCGGTGTTCATCGCCGGGCTCTACGGCATGAACTTCCAGAACCAGCCGGAATATCACTGGGCGTACGGCTACGAGTGGGGCTGGCTGCTGATCATCGTGAGCACGATCATCCCCATCGCGTGGTTCAAATGGCGGGGATGGTGGTGAGGTTCAGCGCGCGGCGGCCGCGAGCTCCGGATCCGTCAAGACCTTCGTCGCCAGCTTGTCGAACAGTCCGGTGAAATTGTTGATCGCATCGGGGATGGCGATGGCGCCGAGGAATGACGAGTCCCATTTCGCGTCCACGCGATAGGGCTTCTCGAACACGGTCTTGCCGTCCTTGCTGAGTGTGATCGTGGCGGCGAGCGATGCGGTGCCCGTCCCGATCGCCGAATCCAGACTACGGTCGGTCAGCACGCCGCTCAGGACCAGCGTTGCGTTGGGATCGAACCGGCCAGCGGCGCGCAGCTCGGACTCGAAGGTGGTCTTCAGATAACCCGAGAAGGTGCCGCCGGGGGCGGTGACCTCGTTGATCGCCCGGATCGTGGTCGAGCGATCCTCGCCCGTGGAGACCTTCGGTCCCGGCACGAAGGAGCCGACCGCCATCGGCGCAAGATCGACCTTGCGCAGCGTCTGGATGGTGTCGATGTTGGTTTGCGGCGTGCCGATATCGTGGGCGCAGGCGCCCACGCCAAGCGAAAAGGCGGCGACGACCAGGCCGCGCAGCAGCATGCGACTCATTTGGGGAATCCCGGATCGCGCGCCAGCGCATCGAGCGCATTGCCGACGCATTTGTGCGTCATGACCCGGATCGCTTCCGTGCCGTTCGACATCTTCCGCGCGTGGTCCGGAGTCGGCGCCGTCGCGCCGAGCGAGGTGTAGATGGCATCGCGCACCTGCTTGGTGATCCGCGTCGCGCCGGTACCGCCGAGATAATCGGCGGTGCAGATATAGCCGTCGCCGACCGTGCTGCCGACGAGGCCAAAGGTAAGGCCGGTCGCGAAGCCCTTGATGAAGGCGTCGTCGCTGAGCGGCACATTGTTGATCGTCACCTGCAGCACGGCGCCGCCATCCTGCGGATCATTGCCGACCTTCGAGAACAGCCCGCTGTCCTGGACCGCTACCGTCACGGTATCGCGGATCTGGTCGCGGGCGGCGGTGTTGGTCACGCCCTTGGTTTGGAAATCGAACAGGAGCTGGACCGGCCGGGGCGTTGGCACCGTGGCGCGCTCCGCGGCGGTCAGATCGTGCGTCGTGTTGTCGACGTAGAAGGCCGCACAGGCCCCGAGGCAGGCGAGCGCCCCGGCGGCGGCGGCGCGCGCAAGCACGCGCCCAACGGCATGCATGATGGACAAGCATTTCCCCGATCGACGCGCCGCTCCGGCGGCGGCCCCAATTGCTCGGAGGATTCTTAAACGGCTATCCCTGCCCCGGCAAGGTATTCGCGACGGAGCCACACCGCTTCCCGCAGCCACCGGGCCGTGATCGCGTTTTGCGTCCCGCTTTTTTTCACCGCCATCGGCCGCGGCAAGGGCATCGAGGCGACGGAGCAGGAACGCGCCCTGGCCAGCGGTGGCGATTTGCGCGGCGGCGCCAGCGGTCAACATGACCAAGCCCGGCACGATGTACAAAAAATCAGGCGGCAAGAGCGGCGTGGTGCGCAAGCTCTCCGCCGGCATGATGCTTTCATCCCACGGCGAAAAGGACGGCGTGTGGTAGGAAGTCTCCGACGAACTCGGCAACAGGGGCTGGGTGTCGTCGCTGCTGTTCGAACTGGCGAAGTAACGCTGCCGCCATGGCAGGCGAAAGGGGGCTTCGGCCCCCTTTTTGTTTCGCGCGCGGCGGATCAACATGCGCCCAGGAAAATTCGAGGAATCCGCCATGACGCCCTTCACCATCGACGTGTCGCAGAAGACGCTCGATTCCATCCGCGCCAAGGTGCGCGCCTATGAGTGGCACGAGATGCCGCTCGACGACGGCGTGGAAGGCTCCTGGGCCTATGGCGCCAATCTGGATTTCATGAAGGCGCTCTGCGCCTATTGGGTGGACGGCTATGATTGGCGCGGCTGGGAGTCCGAGCTGAACGCCTATCCGCAATTCATTGCGCCGGTCGACGGCATCGACCTGCATTTTTATTACGAGAAGGGTTCGGGCGCGACGCCCAAGCCGATCATCCTCAGCCATGGCTGGCCGGGCTCGGTGTTCGAGTTCCTTCACCTCATCGACAAGCTGGCGCATCCCGAGCGGCATGGCGGCAGCGTGCACGACGCGTTCACCGTCGTCGTGCCATCGCTGCCCGGCTATGGCTGGTCGGGCAAGCCCAAGCGCCCGGTCGGGCCGCGCCGCACCGCCGCGCTGTTCGACAAGCTGATGACCGAGGTGCTGGATCTGCCAGGCTATATCGCGCAGGGCGGCGATTGGGGAAGCGTGATCTCGGCTTACATGTCCTATGAGGGCCAGGGCTGCCGCGCCGCGCATCTGAACATGATGGGCTGGGGGTCGCCGGGAGTTGTTCCCGAGACGGAGGAGGAAAAGGCGCATGCCGCCAAGGCGGCGCAGCTTTTCGAGATGGAGGGCGCCTATTTCCGCGAGCAGACGACCAAGCCGCAGACCCTGTCCTACGGCATGATGGATTCGCCGGTCGGCACCGCGGCGTGGATCGTGGAGAAATTCCACGGCTGGTCCGACACGCGAAAGGGATTTGAGAACGTCTATACCAAGGACCAATTGCTGACGAACGTGATGATCTATCTGGCGACGCGGACGTTCAACACCGCGACCTGGATGTATCGCGGCCGGGCGGAGGAGGCGTTCATCAACCCGCTGCCGAAAGGCGCGCGGCTCGACAAGCCGACCGGCATCGCGGCGTTTCCGGTGGACCTCATCCCCTTCCCGCCGCGCAGCCAGGTGGAGCGCAGCATCAATGTGGCGCATTGGACGAGCTTCGCGGAAGGCGGCCACTTCGCCGCGCTGGAACGGCCGGACGATCTGGTGGGAAGCATTCGGGCGTTCGCGCGGGGGCTTACCTGATTTCCTCCCCCGCGTTTGCGGGGGAGGTGGCGCGCCGTAGCGAAGCGGAGGCGTGACGGAGGGGGCCTGCCGCAGGCGCCGCCGGGCGGTGCAAGGCCCCCTCCGCCTCGCTGCGCTCGGCACCTCCCCCGCCAACGCGGGGGAGGAAACTAAACCAGCAAATCCCGGCCCATCGCGAGATACTTCTCCCGCCGCTCCTTGCGGAGCTGGTCGCCGGGGACGCGGTCCATCTCGGCGATGGCGCGCCCGATCTGCTCGCCGACATTCAGGATCGTTTCGTCCGGCGCGCGGTGGGCGCCGCCGACCGGCTCGGGGATGATCGCGTCGATCACCTTCAGGTTCAGGCAATCCTGCGCCGTGACGCGCATCGCGATCGCCGCTTCCTGCGTCTTGTCCTGCTTGCGCCACAGGATCGAGGCGCAGCCCTCCGGCGAGATCACCGAATAGACCGAATGCTCCAGCATGAAGACGCGGTTGGCGGTGGCGATGGCGAGCGCGCCGCCCGAGCCGCCCTCGCCGATGATGACGGTCACGAAGGGCACGCGGATCTCGAGGCCCGCCTGGGTGGAGCGCGCGATGGCCTCGGACTGGCCGCGCTCCTCCGCCGCGACGCCGTTGAAGGCGCCGGCGGTGTCGACCAACGAGATCACCGGCAGGCCGAAGCGATCGGCCAGCGCGAAGACACGCTCGGCCTTGCGGTAGCCCTCCGGCATCGCCATGCCGAAATTGTGCTTGAGGCGGGTCTTGGTGTCGTTGCCCTTCTCGTGGCCGAGCACCGCCACCGCGCGGCCGCGAAAGCGCGCCAGCGCCGCGACGATCGCGTTGTCGTCGCCGAAGGAACGGTCGCCGGCGAGCGGGGTGAATTCGTCGAACAGGCTCCTTGCGTAATCGGAAAAGTGCGGCCGGCCGGGATGGCGCGCGACCTGGACCTTCTGCCAGGCGGTGAGCTTGGCGTAGGTGTCCTTGATCAGGCCGTCGGCGCGGGTCTGCAGGCGGCCGACCTCGGCGTCGATCTGCATCGCCGGGTCTTCCTCGGCGAGCTTGCGAAGCTCGACGATCTTGCCCTCCAGCTCGGCGATGGGGCGTTCGAAATCCAGATAGGCGTGCATGGTCTCTCGCTAGGGTCCGGATGAAAAATGAGCCCCGGCGGGCGAAAAGGCCGGAAAACGGGGATTTCCGTTCCGGCCAACCCCACTGATATGCGCAATCGCGGTCATAAATCCAGAGGGCCCGACGTCTTAACCCTGGTAACGCCCCGCAGCCGGCAATGGTTGTCGGGCTTCGCGCCGAGAACGGCGGCGGGCGGGCGGCGTCAGGACTTCGCGGATTTCTCCTTGATCATCGCCATCTGCTTGACGATCACTTCGGCCTGGCGGATCGAGGCGGCGTCGATCAGGACGCCGCCGAGCGAGGCGGCGCCCGAGCCCGTGCTGTGCGCGTCCTTCATCGAATCCAGGATCGCCTGGGCGCGGGCGACTTCCTTTTCGGGCGGCGTGAAGATCTCGTTGCAGAGCTCGACCTGGCTGGGATGGATCGCCCATTTGCCTTCGCAGCCCAGAATCGCGGTGCGGTTGGCCTGGGCGCGGAAACCGTCCGGGTCCTGGTAGTCGCCGAACGGGCCGTCGATGGCGACGAGGCCGTGGGCGCGGGCCGCCTGCACCAGCTTGAACAGCGGGTAGTACCACAGGTCGTTCCAGTGCCGCGCGCGCGCGCCGGACGCGTCCTTGTCGGTGAGCATGACGTAGTCGGCGTTGCCGCCGCCGATATTGGTGGTGCGCATGCCCTGGCTGGCGGCGTAGTCGGCGGCGCCGAAATGCAGCGTCTCCATCCGTTTCGACGATGCGGCGATCTCGTCGATATTGGTCAGGCCGAGGACGGATTCGATGATGACTTCGAGGCCGATCTTCTTCCTGCGCCCGGCGGTCATGGAGCACTGCGTCACCAGCCAGTCGATGGCGTAGACGTCCTTGGCGTTCGCGACCTTGGGGATCATGATGGCGTCGAGTTTCTCGCCGCCCTTCCCCACCAGCGCGATCACGTCCTTGTAGCACCAGCCGGTGTCGAGGCCGTTGATGCGCACGGTGACGATCTTGCCCTTCCAGTCGATATCGTTGAGCGCGGCCACGACGTTGTCGCGCGCCTTGTCCTTGTCGGCGGGGGCGACGGCGTCCTCGAGGTCGAGGCAGACGCAGTCGGCGGCGCCGGCGGCGGCCTTCTCGAAGAAGGCGGTCTTGGAGCCCGGCACGAAGAGCTTGGAGCGGTAGATGCGCACCGGCGCAAGGCGTTCGATGGTGGTGAAGGACACGGGTTTTCTCTCCATCCCCACGCTGTCATGGCCCGCGAATGCGGGCCACCCAGTTGAGGCAATTACGACAGCAAAGATGATGCTGCGATCCGAGCAGGCGCCGCAAGAGCGGTTTAATGTCACCTGGGTCGCCCGCATGCGCGGGCGATGACACCTAGGATTTATGGCGCCGCCGCGAAAGCGGGTGGGCGTTCTCCATCACCTGCGTCAGGCGGTCCTTGGCGACATGGGTGTAGATTTCCGTCGTCGCGATGTCGGAATGGCCGAGCAGGGTCTGCACGCTGCGCAGATCGGCGCCGCCCTCCACCAGATGGGTCGCGAAGGCGTGGCGCAGGACGTGCGGCGAGAGCTTGTCGGGGTCGATGTTGGCCTTCAGCGCCAGCTCCTTCAGCATCTGGTGCAGGCGGCGGCGCGTCAGATGACCCTCGGCGGAGCGCGAGGGAAAGAGAAAGCGCTCGGCATGGCCGCGGCGCAGGCCGGCGGGGAGGAATTCCTCGCGCACGGCCATGTAGGACTTGATCGCATCGCGGGCGTGATCGTTGAGCGGCGCCAGGCGCTCCTTGCCGCCCTTGCCCTTCACCAGCAGGAAGCCGTCGCGGCTGCGCACGGTGGCAAGCGGCAGCGTCGCGAGCTCGGAGACGCGCAGGCCCGAGGCGTAAAGCATCTCGACCACGCAGAGCAGCCGCAAGCCTTCGGCGGATTTCTCCGATTGTGTCCGCGCGGCGGCGATCAGCGTGTCGAGATCCTCGCGCGACAGCACCTTGGGCAGCGGCCTTTGGCGGCGCGGCGCGTCGATGGCGTCGGTCGGGTCGTCCTTACGGATGCCCTCGGAATAGAGGAAGGCGAAGAACTGGCGCAGCGCGGAGAGCCGCCGTGCCTGGGTCGAGCCGGCGATGCCCGATTGCGACAGCCGCGCGAGATAGGCCTTGATGTCGTCGCGGCTGGCGTCGCGCGCGCCCCTGGCGGCGGCGGCGAAATCGAGCAGGTCGCGGCGATAGGCGGCGATCGTGTTGATGCTCGCGCCGCGCTCGGCGCCCATCATGTCGAGGAAGGCCTCGATCAGGTCCTTCATGGCGCCTGCATGGCGAGCGCCTCGACGCCGAGCGCCCGCGCCTCGTTCGGCAGGCCCGCCTGCACCAGGATGCGCGCGCATTCGATGACCACGTCGGCCGGCAGATCGCCCGGGCCGTTGACGCCGACGATGTCGAGCACGCGCAGCGCGACCTCGCCCTTGCGGCCCGGCTGCGAGGCGGCCTCTTCCAGCTTGCGGATCTCGTCGCCGTCCGGCCGCGTGCCCGGCCAGTGCATGGCTTCCAGGTTCGCGGCGAGCGAGCGCGCCGCCGGCGGCATCGACCGGCCGAGCACGTCGGCCAGCCCCAGCGCCAGCGCGGCCTGCGCGTCGGGACTTTTCTGCGGCGCGGCGCTGGCCGCGAACCAGCCATAGGCAGCCTGCGCCCCCGCGTCCCGCGTGGCATTCGGCGCGGCGAGATCGACCAGAATCCGGAACGTCTGCAAGTCGTCGCCATCGGCGGCGCCGGCGAACCAGGCCGAGGCGGCGTCGATCTTGCCGTTCAGGACAAGGGCGTGCGGGATCTGGGGGCGGCCCTTGGCCACGGTGGCGTCCGGCTTGATCGACAGCGCGACATCGCCCTGGAGCGCGGCGGTCTGCGGCAGCCGGTCGGGATGGCCGCCGGCGGACAGCGCCGCGAGCAGCAGATCGGTCTTGACCGGCGGTCGCGATTCCAGAAGAGCGGCGCGGCGCAGAAGGCCCTGCGACGGCAGGAAGGTGAGCTTGGCGGCGTTGGCCTGCGCCTGCGCGAGGTCTTTCGCCGGGATCGCCTGTAGATTGAGGATCGCGAGCATTTCGGCGTTCGACAGCGCGCCGGTCGCCGCGATGCGCGCCGCCGCGGCGAGGCGGTCGGCCGGCGGGTTTCGCGCCTCGCGCGCGGCGAGGACGTTCGCCGCCGTCCCGAGCTTGGCGGCGATGGCGTTGGTCACGGCCAATCCTGCCTTGCGCAGCAGATAGATGTGCAGCGATGTCGGATGATCGATGGCGGCGACCGGCCGCTTGGCGCCGGTCAGCACGTCGGCGGCGAGGCTGTCGAAGGCCGGGTCCTTGACGCCGGTCCCGTCCAGCGCCGCATGCGCCAGCTCGGCCGAGGCGGTGTCGCCGCCGGCCGCGAAGCAATAGACCCGCAGCTCCAGCCAGAACGGATCGGGCGCGGTCTGCCGCGTCGCGGTCAGGTCGCTGCACACATCCTTGTCGCGGCCGGCATAGAGCAAGGCATCGGCCTGCACGCGCGCGAAGTCCGGGTCGTTGTCGAGATGCAGCGAGGCGGCGATGGTGCCGGCGTCGTCGATCGCGCCGCCCTGCAACAGCTTCTCGACGCGGATGGTGACGAGGGCGCGTTTGGCGGCGCCGGTCGGCGCGTCGGACGGGGTCAGCAGGATCCGGCGCGACAGGCCGCGCACGAAGGGATCGGCGCTGACGAACGGGATGCGGCCGAGCAGATCCTCGATCGCCTCGCGCGGGGCATTGACCCACATGGACTGGCCGAGCCCGCCATGGGCTTCGTCCAGCGTACCGACCGGCGGGCCGTCGACCAGGCCGCTGAGATCGCCCTGCACCACCGAGGATTGCGCCGGATTGCCGAGGATGCCCGGCTTGTACTCGACCGGCGCGGTGTCGGCGGCGGGCGGCTGGTCGTCCGGCGGCGGCGGGGTGTCGGTCGTGACCGGAGCGGGGCCACCGAGCGGCGTCGGCGCGCCGGTGGCGGCCGGCGGCTGGTCCTGGGCCGCGGCGGCGCTCACCGCCAGCGCCAGGACGGCGGCGAAAACGAGGCTAGCGCGGCAACTGGTCATTGGGCACGGTGAGTTCGACCGGATGGCGTTGCGGCTCGATCCGGCCGCCATAGACCGCCAGCCCGACAGCGGCCAGCAGGACCAGCACGCCGACGCCGATCGCGATCCACAAGCCCCAACCCGACGGCTCCCTGTAATTGCTGCGCATGGCAAACTCCTGGAGGTTTGTGGCGGAATTGCAGGCGGTTAGGCAAGACCTGCTGGCAGGAAACGCCAAGGGCGTGTAAGCGGAAGCCATGAAACTGACGCGGACCGTGGCACTGGTGGGGATGATGGGCGCCGGCAAAAGCTCGATCGGCCGGCGCCTGGCCACGCGACTGAACGTGCCGTTCAAGGACGCCGACAGCGAGATCGAACACGCCGCCGGCTGCTCGATCTCGCAGATCTTCGCCCGCTATGGCGAGCCGGCCTTCCGCGACGGCGAGCGCAAGGTCATCGCACGGCTGCTGGCCGAGCCGCCGCATGTGATGGCGACCGGCGGCGGCGCCTTCATGGACCCGACGACGCGCCAGCGGCTGAAGCACGACGCGGTCACCATCTGGCTGCAGGCGCCGCTCGACGTGCTGCTCGCCCGCACCGGGCGGCGCGACAGCCGGCCGCTGCTGCAGGGCGGCGATCCGCGCGCGACCCTGGAACGGCTGCTGGCGGAGCGGTCGCCGATCTATGCCCTGGCGGATTACACGCTGGACGGCGAGGACGGGCCGCACACCGCCTCCGTCGAACGCATCGTGGCCCTGCTGAGCGAAACCGGGGCGCTGGCGGCATGAACCAGACCGTCGACGTCAGCCTCGCCGAACGGTCCTATCCGATCCATATCGGGCCGGGGATGCTGGCCCGCGCCGGCGCGCTGCTGAAGCCGTTGGCGCGCGGGCCTCTGCCGGTCGTCACCGACAGCCATGTCGGGGAGATGCATCTGGCGATGCTGCTGGACGTGCTCGGCCATGCCGGACTGGATGCGCGGCCGATCGTGATGGAACCGGGCGAAGGGACGAAAAGTTTCGCCGGCCTCGAAAGGCTGACCAACGAATTGCTGCATACCGGCGTGGATCGCGGCGGCCTCATCGTCGCGTTCGGCGGCGGGGTGATCGGCGATCTGACGGGCTTCGCGGCGGGCGTGCTGAAGCGCGGCATCGCCTTCGCGCAAATTCCGACGACGCTTCTTGCGCAAGTGGACTCATCGGTCGGCGGCAAGACCGCGATCAACACGGCGGCGGGGAAGAACCTCGTCGGGCTGTTCCATCAGCCGAGGATCGTGATCGCCGATACCGACGTGCTGGCTTCGCTGCCGCGGCGCGAATTGCTGGCCGGCTATGCCGAGGTCGCGAAATACGGCGCGCTGGGCGACGCGGCGTTCTTCGAATGGCTGGAGGCGAACGGCGCCAAGGCGCTTGGCGGCGACAGCGACGCGATGGTGCATGCGGTGGCGCATTCCTGCCGGATGAAGGCGCAGATCGTGGCGCGCGACGAGCGCGAGACCGGCGACCGCGCGCTGCTCAATCTCGGCCATACGTTCGGCCACGCGCTGGAGGCGGCGGCCGGCTTTTCGGACCGGCTGCTGCATGGCGAAGGCGTCGCCATCGGCATGGCGCTGGCGTTCCGGCTGTCGGTGACGCTCGGGCTATGCCGCGGGCAGGACGCCGAGCGGTTCGTGCGGCACCTGAAGGCGGTGGGCCTGCCCTCCTCCATCGCGGACATCCCGGGCGAGCGGCCTTCCGTCGAGACGCTGCTGGCGCACATGGCGCACGACAAGAAGGTCAAGGACGGACGGGTGACGTTCATCCTGCTGCGCGGGATCGGGCAGGCCTTCGTGACGAGCGATGTTCCGCTGGAGGCGGTGAAGGCGATGCTCGCTTAAATCACCTCCCCTTGCGGGGAGGTGATTTACGCCGCTGGCCCCCCTGCCCCTTGAATGACATTCTTGTCATCCGTTGATGCGAGATTCCCCATGGATACCGTTCTTCTGCTCTCCTTCGCGCCCGTCCTGGCCCTTTTGGTGCTGGGCGCGTTCTTCGCCGGGTCGGAAACCGCGCTAACCGCGGTGTCGCGCGGGCGCATGTACCAGCTCGAAAAGGAAGGCTCCCGCGCCGCCCGCGACGTCAACCGCCTCGTCAACAACCGCGAGCGGATGGTCGGGGCCCTCCTGCTCGGCAACACCTTCGTCAACATCCTGGCCTCGTCGATCGCCACGATGGTGCTGGAGCACAGCTTCGGCCACCGCGCCGTCATCATCGCCACCGCGATCATGACCGTGCTGATCCTGTTCTTCGTCGAGGTGCTGCCCAAGACGCTCGCCATCGCCCGCACCGACCGCTTCGCGCTGGCCGTGGCGACGCCGGTGCGCCTGGTGGTCGGCGTGCTCGCGCCGGTCGTCAACACGGTGCAGTTCATCGTCTGGCGGGTGCTCGCGCTGTTCGGCGTGCGCGAGAACGAGGACGACGTCGTCGAGGCGCATGAGGAGATCCGCGGCACGGTCGACCTGCACCACAAGGAAGGCACGGTGGAGCGCGAGCACCGCGACATGATCGGCGGCATCCTCGACCTTCGCGAGCTCACCGTCAGCGACGTGATGATCCACCGCAAGAACATGGCGACGATCGACGCCGATTTGCCGCCGCAGCAGATCCTGCACGAGATCCTGGAGACCAACCATACCCGCGTGCCCTTGTGGCGCGAGCAGCCGGACAACATCATCGGCATCGTCCACACCAAGGACATCGTGCGCGCGATCCTGGAGCACGACCGCGCCATGCTCGACGTCGCGGCGCTGGCGACGGCGCCCTGGTTCGTGCCGGAGACCACGATGCTGGAGGAACAGCTCGACGCGTTCCGCGAGAAGCGGTCGCATTTCGCGCTGGTGGTCGACGAGTACGGCGCGCTGCAGGGCCTGATCACGCTGGAGGACATCCTGGGCGAGATCTTCGGCGACATCCCCGACGAGCACGAGGTGCAGGGCCGCCCCGACGTGCGCCGCCGGCCCGACGGCTCGTTCCTGGTCGACGGCACGGTGCCGATCCGCGAACTGAACCGCGACCTCGACTGGAACCTGCCCGACGAGGAGGCGACGACCATCGCCGGGCTGGTGATCCACGAGGCGCGGACGATTCCCGATGTGGGGCAGCGGTTCAAGTTCTTCGGCTACGAGTTCGAGGTGCTGCGGCGGCAGCGGAACCAGATCACCGCGCTGCGCGTGACGCCGCCGGTGGCGGCGGCAACCGAAACGCCGGCCTCTTAACCCTCCCGCATGCGGGAGGGTCGAAAAATTGGAGCGAAGCGAACAATTTTTCGGGGAGGGGACGGTGGTGAGATCGCGCTTCCATGGAGAGGCTGTCCCCTCCCCGAAAAATCCGCCGCTGCGCGGCGTATTTTTCGACCCTCCCGCAAGCGGGAGGGTTGTTTTCACTTCTCCTGCCACATCTCCGCGGGGGTGATCGTGGTCAGCGCGAGCGCGTGGACGCGGTTGGGCTTCAGTTCCTCGGCCAGCGCGGCGTAGACGCGGCGCTGGCGCTCCACCCGCGAGAGACCCTCGAAGGCCTGCGACACGATTCGCACGCTGTAATGCGTCTCGCCGCCCGGGCGCGCGCCGGAATGGCCGGCATGCTTGTGGCTGTCGTCATCGACAACCAGCTCTGCCGGCGCGAAGGCGTCTTGCAGCTTTTGCCGGATTGTGTCGGCCATCGTCATGCTTCAAGCGTGTCAGCCGTCCGCGGCGTTAAGTCAAGCGATACGTTTTCTTGTTTTTTCGCGTCCGCGCCCCATAATTCCCAGATGGCCGCGAAGCAGAGTGCAAAGTTCAAGACCGACATCCGGATCAAGCCGGACGGCCCGCGCGTGGAACCGAAGAAGGTCGCGCGCCCCTGCGACCGCGCCGGCTGCGAGGCGAACGGCGAGTTCAAGGTCACGCGCTCGCGCGAGCGGCTCGGCGAATATATCTGGCTCTGCCTTGCCCACGCCCGCGAGCACAACGAGTCGTGGGACTTCTTCGCCGGCATGGACGAGAAAGCCATCGAATCCTTCCGCAACGACGCCATCACCGGCCATCGCCCGACCTGGCCGCTCGGCAAACGCGCGGCCCGTATGCAAAATCCGTTCGGCGCCTTCACGGTGGACGACAATTACGGCCAGTTCGAGGATGACGCCGATTCCAAGCCGCATATCCGCCGCCCGGAGCGCACCCTGACGCGGCTGCAGATGCAGTCCCTGGACACCCTGCAGCTGGCGCATTCCGCCACCTTGCTAGAGATCAAGGCGCGGTATAAGGAACTTGTGAAGCGGTTTCATCCCGACGCGAACGGCGGCGATCGGGGCGCCGAGGAGCGTCTGAAGCAGGTTATCAAGGCCTATGGCGTGTTGCGCGCCTCCGGGCTGACCTAACGAGGGCTCCTTCCAACGCCCTCCCCTCATCCGGCGCGCGTCCAAGAATCTAGAGCCGGATACCAGGACATGACGGAACAACAGGAACTCGACGCCGCGATGATGCCCGACGTGGATGTCGACGTGAAGGCCACGTTCGGCATCGACACCAGGATGAAGATCAAGGGCTTCAAGACCACGACGTCCTATGTGCCGGACCGCGACCCGGCCTACCGCTTCGACCGCGAGACGACGCTCGCGATCCTGGCGGGCTTTGCCTTCAACCGGCGCGTGATGATCCAGGGCTATCACGGCACCGGCAAGTCCACCCATATCGAGCAGGTGGCGTCGCGGCTCAACTGGCCGTGCATCCGCATCAACCTCGACAGCCATATCAGCCGCATCGATCTGATCGGCAAGGACGCCATCGTCCTGAAGGACGGCAAGCAGATCACCGAGTTCCGCGAGGGCCTGCTGCCGTGGTGCCTGCAGCATCCCGTGGCGCTGACCTTCGACGAATACGACGCCGGCCGGCCGGACGTGATGTTCGTCATCCAGCGCGTGCTGGAGGTCCAGGGCAAGCTGACGCTGCTCGACCAGAACAAGGTGATCCGGCCGCATCCGGCGTTCCGCCTGTTCTCGACGACGAACACGATCGGGCTCGGCGACACCACCGGCCTCTATCACGGCACGCAGCAGATCAACCAGGGCCAGATGGACCGCTGGAGCATCGTCACCACGCTCAACTATCTCAGCCACGATGCCGAGCAGGAGATCGTGCTGGCCAAGGTGCCGTCCTATGCGGCGACGCCCGAGAAGAAGAAGCAGATCGCGGCCATGGTCCGCGTCGCCGACATGACGCGCAACGCCTTCATCAACGGCGACCTTTCGACCGTGATGAGCCCGCGCACCGTGATCACCTGGGCGGAGAACGCCGAGATCTTCAACGATATCGGTTTCGCCTTCCGGCTGACCTTCCTGAACAAATGCGACGAGCTCGAACGCGCCAGCGTGGCGGAGTTCTACCAGCGCTGCTTCGGCGAGGACCTGCCGGAAAGCGCGGCGAAGGTGCTGGTGACGTGACACAAAAGGTGTCATGGCCCGCGAATGCGGGCCACCCAGTTGAAATCTGCACCGTCGCGGCGGTGTCACCTGGGTCGCCCGTCCGTACGCTGCCGCTACGGACCGCGGGCGATGACAACCATGGTTGGTTCGACTAGGCATGTCCAAACCCGAAAATCCCTCCGAGCCGTTCAAGCGCGCCGTCACCGCCTCGGTGCGGGCGCTGTCGGGCGAGCCGGAGATGGAGGTCACGTTCAGCGCCGAACCGCCGGCGCTGCGCGGCCTGAAGGCGCGGCTGCCCCTGCCGTCGCGCAACCTGCCGCCGAACGAGGTCGCCATCGTGCGCGGCGCCGGCGACGCCTATGCGCTGCGCCGGGCCCATCACGTCGACAAGATCCACGACCAGTTCCGCCCGCAATCGGCCGATGCCGCCGCGGTGTTCGAAGCCGCCGAGCAGGCGCGCGTCGAAGCCATCGGATCGCTCGCCATGAAGGGCGTGGCGAACAATCTGACGGCGCAGCTCGAACAGCGGCTGGTGCAGCGCGGCCTCGGCAAGGCGCGGGTGCGGGCCGACGCGAACATCGCCGACGTCGTCGGCCTGATGGTGCGCGAGAAGCTGACCGGCGAGAAGCCGCCGGAGGTGCTCAAGAACGCCGTCGAATTGTGGCGGCCCTTCATCGAGGAGCATGCCGGCAAGGACCTCGCCAGGCTGGAGAACTCGCTGCGCGACCAGGCGCAATTCGCCAAGCTGACGCGCACGATCCTGAAGGACCTGAAGCTCTCCGACGAATTCGACGCCGACGAATCCTCCGACGACACCGGCGAGGGCGAGAACGCCGAGAACCAGGAACAGGAAGGCGAGGAGCAGGATTCCGACGCCCAGACGGAAACCGCCGAAGCCGACATGCAGGAATCGGAGGGCGAGGAAAGCGAGGATTCCTCCGCCGAGATGCGCGCCGAGCAGACCGACGAGATGTCGGACGCGGCCGAGCCCGAAGACGGGATGAAGCCGCAGCGGCCCGAACAGCCCTTCGCCCACAAGGACGATTGGGGCTACAAGGTCCACACCTTCCAGTTCGACGAGGAGGTCGAGGCGGACGAGCTGTGCGACGCCGAGGAATTGTCGCGGCTGCGCAATTTCCTCGACCAGCAGCTCCAGGCGATGTCGGGCGTGGTCTCGCGCCTCGCCAACAAGCTCCAGCGCCTGCTGATGGCGCAGCAGAACCGCACCTGGGAGTTCGACATCGAGGAAGGCATGCTCGACACCTCGCGCCTGCCCCGCATCATCATCGATCCGATGTATCCGCTCTCCTTCAAGCGCGAGAAGGACATG
This sequence comes from Rhizomicrobium sp., assembly GCA_037200045.1. NCBI lineage: Bacteria > Pseudomonadati > Pseudomonadota > Alphaproteobacteria > Micropepsales > Micropepsaceae > Rhizomicrobium > Rhizomicrobium sp. The sequence goes on along the minus strand of JBBCHM010000001.1, from coordinate 1,489,004 downwards.
ACCTTCCGCGATACGGTGGTGACGCTGTTGCTCGACAATTCGGGCTCGATGCGCGGGCGGCCGATCATGGTGGCGGCGATGTGCGCCGACATCCTGGCGCGCACGCTGGAGCGCTGCGCGGTGAAGACCGAGATTCTCGGCTTCACGACGCGCGCCTGGAAGGGCGGGCAGTCCCGCGAAAAGTGGATCGCCGACGGCAAGCCGCCGCATCCCGGCCGGCTCAACGATCTGCGCCACATCATCTACAAGGCGGCCGACGAGCCGTGGCGCCGGGCGCGCAAGAATCTCGGCCTGATGATGCGCGAGGGCCTGCTCAAGGAGAACATCGACGGCGAGGCGCTCATGTGGGCGCATAACCGCATCGTCGGGCGGCCCGAGCAGCGCAAGATCCTGATGGTGATCAGCGACGGCGCGCCGGTGGACGATTCGACGCTGTCGGTCAACGCCGGCAATTATCTGGAGCGCCATCTGCGCCGGGTGATCGAGGAGATCGAGGAGAAATCCGACGTCGAGCTGACCGCCATCGGCATCGGCCACGACGTGACGCGCTATTACCGCAAGGCCGTGACCATCGTCGACGCCGAGCAGCTCGGCGGCGCGATGACCGAACAGCTCATCGGGTTGTTCAAGGAAGAGAAGGGCCATGAAGGCCATATCCGCGCGCCGCGCGGCCTCGCCAAGCGCACGCCGCGGCACGTGGCGCACTGATTTCCTCCCCCGCTGTTGCGGGGGAGGTGGCATGCCGTAGCGAAGCGGAGGCATGACGGAGGGGGCCGACGCCAGCGCAGGCCCCCTCCGCCTCGCTTCGCTCGGCACCTCCCCCGCAACAGCGGGGGAGGAAACTAGGGTGTGGACCTATTAAAGGTTTGGGATTCTCAGGCAGTTAGATTTGTGATTCCGTTGTTGGGTTGATTCTCGGGAGTTTGCCCATGAGCAACCTGTTCTGGCTCAGCGAAGAGCAGTTCGAGAAGATCAAGCCGTTGCTGCCCAATGATGTGCGCGGTGTGCCGCGCGTCGATGACCGACGCGTCCTTAGCGGCATCATCCATGTCATCAAGCGCGGTTTGCATTGGTCGGACTGCCCGGCGGAATACGGTCCGGCCAAGACGATCTATAACCGTTATGCGCGGTGGGGCGAGAAAGGCGTGTTCGCGCGGATATTCGCGGCCCTGGTTGCCGAGGCCGGAGCCCCCGACAGTCTGGCCATAGACAGCACGCACATTAAAGTTCACCGCACCGCCGGAAGCGGGCGTAAAAAAGGGGCGCGGATCGCGGCATAGGCAGTTCGCGCGGAGGCCGAAACAGCAAGGTTCATGCGGTCACCGACGACAAAGGCCGTCCCGTCGTTCTGGTTCTGACGGCCGGCAATGTCAGCGACTATGTCCCTGCCAAAGCGTGCATCGAGGCAGCGCCGAAAACCGCTGCCGTTATTGCCGACCGTGGTTACGACAGCGATGAATTGCGCGACTTCATCAAAGCGCGCGGCGCAAAGCCCGTCATTCCGCCGAAGAAGAATCGCAAGGTTCAGTACCGCTACGACAAGGCGCTCTACAAAACCCGCAATCGCATCGAACGCTTCTTCTGTCGCCTCAAGGACTTCCGCCGCGTCGCAACACGCTATGACCGGCAGCCCTATATCTTCATGGCCGCCGTCTTCATCGCTTCCATCGTCGCATTTTGGCTATAAGTTATGAGTCCTAACCCTAGTACCCGCCAAACCCCGGCAGCGGCTGCACGATGCGGCGGAGCAGCCAATAGGGGACGAGCGCCAGGATCGCGCCGCCGACCAGCAGGCCGGTGTGGATGCCCATCTGGGCGAACCACGGCGCCGGCGTGCCGGCATAGGCGGCGGCGTAGAAGATCGGCGCGAAGACCAGCGAGGCCACCACCGAGCCGATCAGGGGCGCGGTCCACCAGCGCGGGCCGCGCGCGCCGTCGAAGGCGATGATGCCGACGAAGCTCGCGATGAAGAACGCGCCGCCGAACGCCGCCACGGCGCGCATGCTGGGCACCACCGCCTCGGGAAGGAACAGCGTGATCACCTGGCCGCCGAAGATCATGCCCGCGGTCAGCGCCGCGAAGGACAGCACGACCTGGGCGAAGGCATAGGCCGGGCCGTAACGGCGATTCGTGAGATGGACCGTCAGGAACGCCGCCGGCAGGAGAAGATGGCTGACCGTCAGCCAGCGCACGCCGCCTTGGGCGAAATAGGGCAGCGTCGTGTCCATGTAGAGGTACATGGCCGCCAGCGCGGTGCAGAGCGCCAAAACGGGAATGACGGTTCGCAGTATGGCGCGGAACATGTCCGCGAGGCGGCGGCCGAGGCCGGCATTCTGGCCGTAGCCCTGGTTGTGCCAGGTTGTGTCGCTCGCCCCGCGCAGCCGGTATGGCCCGTCATCGATGCCGATCGCCAAACGCCGCGATGCCCCATCCCGCGCCGATACCGAACCTGATTCGTAAGCCCGCACTTCACCCCACCCCTGTGCCGGCCGCCTTTTCCGCGCCTGACACATTTTGAGACACTAGGGCAAAGTTCGTGCAGGAGCCATGCCTGTGGACAGGCTAAACAAGGTAAATTTTATAGGAGCTTAGCGGGAACTCTTAAGCCGCCGCTTTGGCCGCGGTTTTCTTGGCGACGGCACGCTTCAGGCGCAGCGCCTTGGCCGACAGCACGGCGTCCTTGGACTTGAGCAGGAAGGGATCCAGGCCCCCGACCTTATCGACGGTGCGCAGGGCGTTCATGCTGATCTTGAGCACATAGGAATTGCCCAGGACCTCGCTGGCGAGCGAAACCTGCTGCAGGTTCGGGCGGTAGATCCGCTTGGTCTTGTTATTGGCGTGGCTGACATTGTTGCCAACCAACGTGCCTTTTCCGGTCAATTCGCAGCGGCGTGCCATGGGAGTCTCGTGTCCAAAAGAGGCGCTCTCATAAGGATTAGGCCCGGCGCGGTCAAGCCGGGACCGGCCCCGGCTTTGGACCGGCGCCGCCCTACCCCATATTAGAGAGGACATGACCGCCAAGGCCCAAGCCCTCACCGACCGCCAGTTCACCCGCATCGCCCGGGCGCTGGCCGAGCCGCGCCGCTACCAGATCCTGCGGCAGATCGGCGAATCCACCAGGCCGACGCCCTGCGGCCAGCTTCGCGAGGCCCACAAGATCAGCATGGCGACGCTGTCGCATCACATGAAGGAGCTGGAGACCGCCGGCCTGATCCGGATCGTCCGCGAGGGCAAATTCGCCTTCCTCGTCCTGGAGCGGGACGTGCTCAAGGCCTATCTCGACCGGCTGGCGGCGATTTGAAACCGGATTCCGCCACGGCCCCTTGATGCCGACAGTTAGACGATTATCTAACTGTCGAACCAAAGGGAATGTTCCACATGCACAGGCTTGAAGGAAAGGTCGCGCTGGTCACCGGCGCGTCGAAAGGCATCGGCGCGGCCATCGCGCGGGCGCTCGCCGCCGAGGGTGCGGCGGTCGCGGTGAATTACTCCAGCGACCGGGATGGCGCGTCGCGCGTCGTCGCCGACATCAAGGACGGCGGCGGCAAGGCCGTCGCGATCCAGGCCGACGTCTCCAAGGCGGCCGACATCGCGCGGCTGTTCGCCGAAACGAAGAAGCATTTCGGCCGGCTCGACGTGCTGGTGAACAATGCCGGCGTCTACAGTTTCGCGCCGCTCGACAAGATCACCGCGGAGGAATTCCACCGCCAGTTCGACATCAACGTGCTGGGACTTCTGCTGGCGACCCAGGAGGCGGCCCGCCTGTTCGGGCCGGAGGGCGGCAGCGTGATCAATATCAGCTCGACCGCGTCCAAGATGTCTCTTCCCGAGACGGCGACCTATACGGCGACCAAGGCGGCGGTGGATGCGATCACCGGCGTGCTCGCCACGGAATTGGGACCGCGCAAGATCCGCGTCAACGCGATCAATCCGGGCGGCACCGAGACCGAGGGCACGCACGCCATGGGCGTCATCGGCAGCGACTTCATGAACGAGATGATCGCCAAGACGCCGCTCGGCCGCCTCGGCCAGCCGGGCGACGTCGCGACGGTCGCGACCTTCCTGGCCTCCGCCGACTCCGCCTGGATCACCGGCGAGACCATCCTCGTCTCCGGCGGCCTGCGCTGACTGCAAGGCAACGCGCTCCCCAAAGGGGCGCGTTGCCGTCAGCGGAACGACACGCCGGCGAGCAGCGACCGCGCCGCGGCGTTGGGCAAGGTCTCGCCCGCGAGCACCCGGGCTTCGAGCGCGCCGACCCGCCGTTCCAGCGCCGGGTCGCCCAGGATGCGCTCGGAGAGGCCGGCCTGGACCTCGCTCCAGAACCAGCGGCGGTTCTGCTCGGCGCGCAAGCCTTTGAGCTGGCCGGTCGCGGCCAGCGTGCCGTGGATCTTTTCCATTTCCCGCCACGCCGCATCGATGCGCAACCCGCCGATCGACGAGACCGTCAGCACGGCGGCGGCCAGGCCGGCATAGCGCGGCCGCATCAGGTGCAGCGCCGCCTGATAGTCCGAGGCCGCGCGCATCGCCGCCGGCAGCAGATCGCCGTCCGCCTTGGTCACGATCAGAAGATCGGCCAGTTCCATTACGCCGCGCTTGATGCCCTGCAGGTCGTCGCCGCCGCCCGGCGAAGCGAGCAGCACAAAGAGATCGGTCATGTCGGCGACGGCGGTCTCCGACTGGCCGACGCCGACCGTCTCCACCAGCACGACATCGAAGCCGGCCGCCTCGGCGAGCAGCATCGATTCGCGCGTGCGCCGCGCCACGCCGCCCAGCGTCGTGCCCGCCGGCGAGGGACGGATATAGGCGCCCGGATCGCGCGCCAGCTTCTCCATGCGCGTCTTGTCGCCGAGGATCGAACCGCCGGAGCGCCGCGACGACGGATCGATGGCGAACACCGCGACGCGCTTGCCCAGGCTCGTAAGATGGCCGCCGAACGCCTCGATGAAGGTCGATTTGCCGACGCCCGGCGCGCCAGAGATGCCGATGCGCATCGCTCCGCCCGTTCTGGGCAGGAGCGCGGTCAGCAGCGCCTCGGCCTGCGTCTGATCCTGTACCGTCGTGGACTCCACGAGCGTGATCGCCCGCGCCAGGGCCCGGCGGTCGCCAAGGGTTACGGACGCGGCAAGGTCCGCGCCGTTAACCGCTTTTGAATCCAGGGGCTTGGCCATAATTGGACCATAGTGGTTTTGGAGCGTCCGCGCCGCTACTTTGCGCCTCCACAAGGAGCCCGGAACAATGAAAATTCGTCACGCCGTCCTTGCGCTTGTCGCCGCCGCGCTGCTTGGGGGCACCGCCTTCGCCGCCGGCGGTTCGGGCGGCGAGACGCCGTCCCAGCCGGGCTCCACCTTGCAGATGGCGATGACGCTCTATGCCGGCGGCGTGACGCTGGGCAAGGTCGACCTCAACACCAAGATCATCGGCGACCAGTACCATTCGGTGTCGAACCTGCAGACCTCGGGCATCGTCAATGCGTTCTGGCAGTCGGAGATCCAGGCGACGTCCACCGGCACGGTGGCGCCCAAGGCGTTCCATCCCGGCCTCTACGATTCGTTCTACACGGGGCATGCCGACAAGAAGCAGGAAGTCTCGCTGACCTATGACGAGGGCGGGCCGGTCCGGCTCTATGCCGATCCGGTCTATCCGACCACCGGCTATGAGGTGCCGCCGGCGCAGCAGAAGGGGACGTTCGATCCGTTGAGCGCGATCACCTATTTCGTCTCCGGCGTCGGCATGTCGGCGGACAATCCGTGCTCGGTCCTCTTGCCGGTGTTCGATGGGCGGCGGCGCTACGACGTCGAGTTCGTGAAGGTGAAGGACACCACGGTCGCGCTCGACAACGGGCTCTACAAGGGGCCGGCGGTGCTGTGCGAGATGAAGTACCGGCAGATCTCCGGCTACAAGCCGCGCGTGCTCAAGGACGCGGCGAAATTCCCGCTGATCAACGCCTGGGTCACGACGATCCCGAGCGCGGTGACGGGGCGGCGCTATGTGGTTCCGCTGCGCGTCTGGGCGAGCACCGATTACGGCGTGATCGCCGCGGTGGCGACGCAGCTTCGGGTCGACGGCGCGCCGCTGAAGCCGGCGGGGTAGCGCGGGGCGGTGACCGTGAACGTCTCTTCGGCTAGACTGTGGCGGAAGGCGCAGGAGTGAGTGGCAATGCCGGTCTTGGACTGGTCGCGATGTCCGGCGGTCGAGAGCATTCCCGGCAAGGTCAGCGGCGCGTGGCTGTTCAAGGGCACGCGGACTCCCGTCGCGACGATTTTCGAGAACCTGGAAGATGGACTGACCATCGACGAGGTGATGGCGCAGTTTCCCGTCACACGCGAGCAAATCCAGGCCGTGCTGGAGTTCGCCGCCCGCAGCCTCGATCCGGCGCTGACCGAGCGCTGATCCGCGTTCTGTTCGACAACGGAACGCCGCGCGGACTTGCTGTCGTACTGACGGGGCACCTCGTTGAGGAGACCCGCGCCCGAGGCTGGGACACCTTGCGAAACGGCGAGTTGCTCGACGCGGCCGAGCGTGCAGGTTTCGGCGTCTTCGTCACGACCGATCGAAACCTTCGTTACCAGCAGAATTTGGCCGGACGAAAGATCGCAATCGTCGTTCTTAGCAAGGGCCGCTGGAAGCTTATCCGGGCAAGGCAATCCGAAATTGCGGCGGCGATCGACAGCGCACAGCCGGGATCGTTTACGGAAGTGGAGATACCCGGCACCTATGCCGGTGCTTCGCTCAGCGATTTCAAGATCGGCACGATGGTGTCGGCCACGGGCGTCGCGATGCCGTGCTTCCTGCCGAGGCGCGCGACGACGCCGTTGCGGGCGTCCCATTCCAGCGGCTTGCCGTCGCGGCGGTCGTAATACATCGAATTGCCGCGCCCGCCCGGATGGATGAAAAGACCGACGATCTGTTTGGCGAAGCCGTCCGGGAAGGTCGCGCCCTCGACGCGGCCCACCGCCATGGTCTCCTCGACGATGCGCTCGCCGAGCGGGCGCAAATCGGGATAGACGGCCAGCGCCGCCGGATGGTTCAGGATCGCGCACAACGCGCCACTGCACGCGTTCATGCAGAGCTTCTCCCAGGCGCGCGAAGTGAAATCGGCGTCCGTGACGGCTTTGACGAAGCTTCCTTCAAACAGGCTCGCGAATGCGCGGCCGGCGGCATCGTCGGGAACAGTGAGCGCGGCGCCGCCGAAGGTCATGATCTCGCCGGGCGCGGTTCGCTCGGCGGGCAGCATCACCACCACCGGCACCACCGCGTTGCCCGGGCCGATATAGGGCGCGACGTGTTCGCGGTGCTCGACGCCGTTCTGCAGCACGGCGATCTTGGTGTCCGGGCCGACCGTCGCCTTCAGCCAGGCGGCGGCTGAATCCGTCTGATGCGATTTCACGCAGAGCAGCACCCAATCGGCCGGACTTGCGTCGGCGGGCGACGTGACGACCTCGACGGGGAGCGCGCGGCGCTCTTTGGTGTCGGCCCGCGTCAGGGCGAGTTCCGAAAACCTGCGATTGGCGCAGACGATAAGGTCCCGTCCTTTCTCCAGGAGCGCGAAGCCGACCGTGCCGCCGATGGCGCCGGGTCCGATGAGGGCGATTTCGGTCATGTTGTCTCCCCGCCAAATCTCTTGTGTGCCCAGTCAAATGCTCGCAGCAACACGATGACAAACATTCCGACGATGGACAGCAGGACCATGGCGATTTGGATTCGCCCGCCGCCGGCAACCGTGAACAAGACGCCCTGCAAGACGACAAGGCCGCCGATGGATCCGACTAGCGGCAGGCGCCATGCCGCGAGCGGCCAAATCAGAACCGCATAAGCGAGGAGCGTCTCGACAAGCTCTCGCCAGATCGGACCGCCGGCAATCGCGGAATAGATTGCGCCGACCGGCAGCCCGAATTTGCTGTACAGGGTCGTTATCATCGCGATGTAGGTGGCAGCGATCTCGACGATCGTCGCGACCGCCGCGCCTGCTGCGGTCAGCACGACGGTCACGAGAAGTCCGCGGCGCGTCGGCACCCGCATCACTCCGCCGCGTGGTGCAGGGCCCGGGCGCGGATCAGCTTGAGCACGTTGCGGGCGGCGTCGGGGATGTTGGTGCCGGGGCCGAAGATCGCGGCGACGCCGGCCTTTTTCAGCGTGTCATAATCCTGCGCCGGGATCACGCCGCCGACCACCACCAGGATGTCGTCGGCCTTCTGCTTCTTCAGCGCATCGATCAGGAGCGGCACCAGCGTCAGATGGCCCGCCGCCTGGCTGGAAACGCCGATCACGTGCACATCAGCGTCGATCGCGTCCTTGGCGACTTCCTCCGGCGTCTGGAACAGCGCGCCGATATCGACATCGAAGCCGAGATCGGCGAAGGCGGTGGCGATCACCTTGGCGCCCCGGTCGTGGCCATCCTGGCCCATCTTGGCGACCAGCATGCGCGGGCGGCGGCCCTCCTCCTTGGCAAAGGCTTCGACCTCGCCGCGGATGGCGCCGAATTCGTTGTCGCCCTCATAGGCCTGGCCGTAGACCCCGGCGATGGAGCGGATCTCGGCGCGGTGGCGGCCGAACACGCTCTCCATCGCGTCGGAGATTTCGCCGACCGTGGCGCGCGCCCGCGCCGCCTCGACCGCGAGCTCGAGGAGGTTGCCGTTGCCCTTGGCGCCGGCGATCAGGGCATCGAGCGCGGTCTTCAGCTTCGCCGGATCGCGCGCCGCCTTTACCTGCTTGAGCCGGGCGATCTGGGAATCGCGCACCTGCGCGTTGTCGATGGCGCGGACATCGAGCGCGTCTTCCTTGGCAAGCTGGAACTTGTTGACGCCGACGATCACGTCCTCGCCACGATCGACGCGCGCCTGGCGCCGCGCCGCGGCTTCCTCGATGCGCAGCTTGGGGATGCCGGCCTCGACCGCCTTGGTCATGCCACCCATCGCCTCGACCTCGTCGATGATCGCCTGCGCGGCGTCGGCCAGCGAATGCGTCAGCGCCTCGACGTAGTACGAGCCGCCCAGCGGATCGACCACTTTGGTGATCTGGCTCTCGTTCTGGAGGATGAGCTGGGTGTTGCGCGCGATGCGGGCGGAGAATTCGGTCGGCAGCGCGATGGCCTCGTCGAACGAATTGGTGTGCAGCGACTGCGTGCCGCCCAATACCGACGCGAGGGCCTCGATCGTCGTGCGCACCACGTTGTTGTACGGGTCCTGCTCGGTCAGCGACACGCCCGAGGTCTGGCAATGGGTGCGCAGCATCAGGCTTTCCGCGTTCTTCGCGCCGAAGCCGTCCATGATCCGCGACCACAACAGCCGCGCGGCGCGCAGCTTGGCGACCTCCATGAAGAAATTCATGCCGATGCCGAAGAAGAACGACAGGCGCGGCGCGAATTCGTCGACGCCCAGGCCCTTGGCGAGCGCGGCGCGGACATATTCGATGCCGTCGGCCAGCGTGAAGGCAAGCTCCTGCACCGCCGTCCCGCCCGCCTCGTGCATGTGATAGCCGCTGATCGAGATCGAATTGAATTTCGGCATCTTCTTGGCGGTGTATTCAATGATGTCGGCGACGATGCGCATCGAGGGCGTCGGCGGATAGATGTAGGTGTTGCGCACCATGAATTCTTTCAGGATGTCGTTCTGGATGGTGCCTGACAGCTTGGCCGCGGGCGTGCCCTGCTCCTCGCCGGCGACGATGAAATTCGCCATGATCGGGATCACCGCGCCGTTCATGGTCATCGAGACCGACATCTTGTCGAGCGGGATGCCGCTGAACAGGATCTTCATGTCCTCGACGGAGTCGATGGCGACGCCCGCCTTGCCGACATCGCCGGCGACGCGCGGATGATCGCTGTCATAGCCGCGATGGGTGGCGAGGTCGAACGCCACCGACAGGCCCATCTGCCCGGCCGCGAGGTTCTTGCGGTAGAAGGCGTTGGACTCCTCCGCCGTCGAAAAGCCCGCATACTGACGAATGGTCCAGGGCCGGCCGGCATACATGGTGGCGCGCACGCCGCGCATATAGGGCATCTGGCCGGGCAGCGAATGGGCCGCCTCGAAGCCTTCCAGGTCGGCGGCGGTGTAGAGCGGCTTGACGTCGAAGCCCTCCGGGGTGCGCCAGGTCAGGCTCGCCAGGGGGCGGTCCTTCAATTCCTTCCGAGCCGCCTTGGCCCAGCTTTCCGGTGTCTTCCCGTCGCCGCTCATGGTTCCCGCTTTCCTGGTGTTTGGCGGCAGTATCGCAGGTGCGAAATGGCCGTCAAACCTGTCATGCCTTTGTCTTCGTTCCGTAACAAATCATCCGGGTACGGATTAACCGGTGGATAAGCCCGTCCGACTCCACGACTAGGTAAATCCACAAGATGTAGTGGTCCGATAGTCTTGACTTTCCACTAAACGTATGAGAACAAAGGATGATATTTTATCGGTTAGTGATTCGGGCCCGGTTCGTTCGCGGAACGTACCTTCCGTTTACGGACGATCCACAGCGGCCTCCCCGGGCGGCATTCCGTAGCGCCCTTGCCGCTTGCGACTGTCACCCAACCCACCCATGTTCGGCAGGCGATGAACCAGAGAACGGCGCGACACGGTGCGCCAGCGGCGGCCAGGACCACGGCGGTCCTCGGCCCGACCAACACCGGCAAGACGCATTTTGCCATCGAACGCATGCTGGCGCACCGCTCCGGCATGATCGGCCTGCCGCTGCGCCTCCTGGCGCGCGAGGTCTATGACAAGGTCGTGCGGCTGAAGGGCGCGGGCGTCGCGGCCCTGATCACCGGCGAGGAGAAGATCGTGCCGCCCGACGCGCGGTACTATGTCTGCACCGTCGAGGCGATGCCGCTCGATATTCCGGTCGCCTGCCTGGTGATCGACGAGATTCAGCTCTGCGCCGATTTCGAGCGCGGCCATGTCTTCACCGACCGGCTGCTGCATGCGCGCGGCGAGGAGGAGACCATCCTGCTCGGCGCCGACACCATGCGCGGCGCGATCCAGCGCTTCGTGCCGGGCGCCTATTTCATGACCCGGGCGCGGTTCTCCGACCTCGCCTATACCGGCCACAAGAAGTTGACCCGCCTGCCCCGCCGCGCGGCGGTGGTCGGGTTCTCCACCGACGACGTTTACGGCATCGCCGAGCTGATCCGGCGCCAGCGCGGCGGCGCGGCGGTGGTGCTGGGCGCGCTCAGCCCGCGCACGCGCAACGCGCAGGTCGAGCTCTATCAGAGCGGCGACGTCGATTTCCTGGTGGCGACCGATGCGATCGGCATGGGCCTCAACATGGATGTCGACCACGTCGCCTTCGCGGCGATGGACAAGTTCGACGGCGCCCAGATGCGGCCCTTGCGCCCCGACGAGGTCGGGCAGATCGCGGGCCGCGCCGGGCGGCACATGAACGACGGCACCTTCGGCACGACCGCCGAGGCCGAGCCGCTGGAGGACGAACTCGTCGCGCGGGTGGAGGGCCACCGCTACGATCCGGTGCGCGTGCTGCAATGGCGCAATTCGAATTTGGATTTCGCGTCGCTGGACAGGTTGATCGCAAGCCTCGACGAACCACCGCCGCTGAAGGGCCTGGCCAAGGCGCGGCCGTCGAGCGATTTCATCGCGCTCAGGACGCTCGCGGCGCTCGAAGACGTGCAGGCGCTGGCCAATTCGCGCGGCGGCGTGCACCGGCTATGGGACGCCTGCCAATTGCCTGACTTCCGCAAGCTGTCGGTGGACGAGCATGTGCGGCTGGTGCACGCGATCTTCCTGTTCCTCGCCAGCGACGACGGCGTCCTGCCCGACGACTGGCTGGCGCGGCAGATCGAGCGGCTGAACGTCACCGAAGGCGATGTCGCGACGCTCTCCGGACGGCTGGCGCAGATCCGCACCTGGACCTACGCCTCGCATCGATCGAGCTGGACCAAGGACAGCGTCCATTGGCAGGGCGTGACCCGCGCGGTCGAGGATCGGCTGTCCGATGCGCTGCACGAACAATTGACCCAGCGCTTCATCGACCGGCGTACCTCGGTGCTGATGAAGCGGCTGCGCGAGGACGACATCATCGACCTGACGCTGGACGATTCCGGCGGCGTCGCCATCGGCGGCGAAGTGGTCGGCAAGCTGGAAGGCTTCCGCTTCGAGCCCGATGCGCGGGCGGAAGGCATTCACGGCCGCACCCTGCGCGCGGCGGCGATGCGCGGGCTGGAGGGCGAGTTCTACGCCCGGGCACGGCGGATTTCCGAAGCCGACGACAAGGCGATCTCGCTCAGCGAGCACGGCAAATTGTGGTGGGACGGCGCGGTGGTGGCGCATCTCGCCGCCGGGCCGTCGGCGCTCGAACCGCGCGTCGACATGCTGGCCGACGAGCGGCTGAAGGGCGATCTGCGCGAGGGCGTGCAGGCGCGGCTGGAGACTTTCGTCCGTGCACGGATCGCGGCGCGGCTGCAGCCCCTCTTGGCGCTGCGCGAGGCGGTCGAGGCCAAGGCCGGCACGGCGGACGCCCTGCCCGGCGCGGCGCGCGGCATCGCGCATCAATTGCTGGAGCATTTCGGATCGCTGGAACGCGCCAAGCTGCAACTGCCCGAGCAGCTCGGTCCGCTAATCCGTGCGCTGAAGACGTTCGGCGTGTGGTTCGGGCGGCGCTCGGTCTACCTGCCCAAGATGCTGCGGCCCGAGGCGGCGTCGCTGCTGGCGCTGCTGTGGGGCGTGTGGACCAAGCATGAGCGGATCCCGGCGCCGCCGCAGCCGGGACTTACGTCCTTCGTGAACGACGCGAAGCTGCCGCGCGAATTCCTCGCCGCCGCCGGCTTCCGCGTCATCGGCAGGCGCGCCATCCGGCTCGACATGCTGGAGCGGCTCGACGAGGAACTCGAGAAGGGGGCCGCCGCCGGCATCGACGCGGAGACGCTGCTGCCCAAGCTGGTTTCGCTGATCGGCTCGGGCAATGATGAGTTGAAAGGCGTGCTGGCCGAGATGGGCTGGCAGATCGTCGATGTCGCCGACACCGGCAACGGCGTGACGAAAGTCTGGCGCAAGGCCCTGCCCCGCCCGGAGCGAAAGGCCAAGCATCGCCCCGACCGCCGCGCGCCGAAGGAATTCAAAGTGGAGATCCGCCCGGATTCTCCATTCGCGGGGTTGGCTGCGCTCGTGCGCAAGTGAGCGAAGACCGCGTCCGCATCGACAAATGGCTGTGGCATGCGCGGTTCTACAAGACCCGCGTGCTGGCGCAGGAGGCGGCCGAGAAGGGCCGCATCCGGCTCAACGGCGCGCGGACCGAAAAGGCCGGGCGCGGGATCAAGATCGGCGACCTCCTGACCGTGCCGACCGGCCGCGATGTCCTTGTCGTGCGCGTGGTTGCCTTCGGGGAGCGGCGCGGGCCCGCGCCGGAAGCGCGGCTGCTGTACGAAATCGTCGCGGACGGCGGGCTTGATCCTCAAGGCCCCCCTCCCGTATGACGCTTCGCTGACTTACATTCGCCTACGCCTAAGGGACCGCCCGCACATGACCTATGTCGTCACCGAAGCCTGCATCAAGTGCAAGTTCATGGACTGCGTCGAGGTCTGCCCGGTGGACTGCTTCTACGAGGGCGAGAACATGCTCGTCATCCACCCCGACGAGTGCATCGATTGCGGCGTCTGCGAGCCGGAATGCCCGCCGGAAGCCATCAAGGCCGATACCGAGAGCGGCCTGGAACAATGGCTGTCGCTGAACGCCGAATACGCCAAGAAGTGGCCGAACATCACCCAGCACGGAACCGCGCCGGCCGATGCCAAGGACTGGGAAGGCAAACCGGACAAGTTCGCCAAGTACTTTTCGGATAAACCCGGTTCCGGCTCGTAGAATTAACCATTGGCCGGCGGCCGCCGGTCGTTAACCTTTGCCGGCGGCGAATTTAACCAGTTGAATTTTCGGGTCTTTTGGCCGCGAATCGTAATAAACGCCGAAATTTCAAGGCCTTGTCAGTTTCTCCTTCCGTTTACGGAGGAACTGTGATATATAATTCCACGATCTGAAACGTTCGACGGCACCCCTCACCGGTCTGGCAACATTCCGGCGCCGAAGCACGTTTCGGTTGCAGTTCAGAGTAAGGCCAAAGGCTCCCCGGGCGCTTTCAGGCGCGACGGCGGAGCCGAACGAAAGTGAACCATGACGACCGCAAAGACCGCCCCCGCACCCGTCCCCGCGAAGCCCAAGACGCCCGCGAACACCAACACCAAGACCAAGCATGAATTCAAGACCAACGACCATGTCGTGTACCCGACCCATGGCGTCGGCCGCATCATGAAGATCGAGGAACAGGAAGTCGCCGGCATGAAGCTGGAGCTGTTCGTGATCACCTTCGAGAAGGACAAGATGACGCTCCGCGTGCCGACCATGAAGGCCAAGGCCGTGGGCATGCGCAAGCTCTCCTCGCCGGACATCGTGAACAACGCGCTCAACACGCTGAAGGGCCGCGCCCGCATCAAGCGCACCATGTGGTCGCGCCGCGCCCAGGAATACGAAGCGAAGATCAATTCGGGCGACCTCGTGTCGATCGCCGAAGTGGTCCGCGACCTGCACCGCGCCTCCGGCCAGCCGGAGCAGTCCTATTCCGAGCGTCAGCTCTACGAAGCGGCGCTGGCCCGCATGGCGCGCGAAGTCGCCGCCGTCGAGAAGACCGACGAGCCGTCGGCCGTCAAGCGCGTCGAAGGCATGCTGCTGAAGAAGGCGGCGTAAGCCCCTTCGCTCTATCGACTGCGAAAAGGCCCGGAGGCAACTCCGGGCCTTTTTTGCGGCATGGGCGAAAACACAAAATAAGCTGTCATGGCCCGCGAATGCGGGCCACCCAGGTGACGTTTGCATCTTCTCACAATTTTGAGAGCCCCAACCTTACAAGCAGATTGCCACTTTCAACTGGGTGGCCCGCATTCGCGGGCCATGACAATTTTGGTGGTTGCTAAGGCACCACTTCCACGCTCTGCGGATTGGCCACTTCGATCTCCGGGCCGTTCAGGAATTGCACCAGGCCGCGCACGCGGACGGTCTGGCCGGCATAGGCGCGCGGGTCGACGCCGAGCTTGCGGAAGTTCGGCATGTCCTCCGGATCGACAGTGACCGTGAAATCGGTGCGCCAGTCGGCGCCGAAATTGAGATAGGCGCGGCCATTCTTGAGTTCGGCGTTCTTCACCGTCCCCTCCACGACCTGGAAGGTGCCGGTGTCGCGGCCGACGCTGTCGGGCGTGCGCACCGCATAGGCCGGCACCGACCACAGGCCGATGCGTGCGGCCCGCGCCTTGGCCTCCGCCTCATAGAGTTCGGTGAAGCAGTCGGTGCGATCCGGCGCCAGCGCGACCCGGGCCAGGCCGCGCTGCACCAATGCCAGTTGAACCCAGGCGCCGTCGCCGGCGAAGAGCTGGCCGCGCACGCGGTCGTAGCGGTCTTCCTTGGGCGGCACGGCGGTCAGCGTCAGCGGCGCCTTGCGCGCCAGCGCCAGGATCGCGGAGATCGCCTGGTCGGCGAAGCTCTGCGGCGCGCGATCCGCGGCGCCACCCGGCAGGCGGATGCCCTCCAGATGGATCGCCCGGCCGTCGGTGAGGATCACCGCGCCGTTGCGCTCCACGCGGAGCAATTGCGTGCCGGAGATTTCGACCGGCCCGGCGCAGGACGGCAAGACCGCCGCATGGGCGGGCGCGGCGGCGAGAAGCAAGATGGCTGGCAGGAAGGTGCGAAGCATTCGCCCATTCAGCACGGCTCGCGCCAGCTTGCACGCGGGATATGCGCAAAAGGTAACCGGAATTCAGATCGCCTCGTACCAGTCGATGCCGTCCTTGTCGGTGCTGCGCAGGATGCGGCTGCGGGCGCGCAGGCAGTTCAGGTGCGCCAGGCTCTCGCCCGTCGCCATGCCGAAATTGCCCTGGGTGATGCGGCTGCGAAACAGGGCGGGAAACACGTCCACCGCGCGCCTGGGTTCGGCGCAGAGCGCGTAAAGCTTCTCCAGCCCTTCCTCGTGATGCGCGATCAGTTCGGTGAGGCGCAGCGTGGCCTTGCGGAACGGCTCGTTGTGCGAGGGCAGCACCAGGGCGTCGTCGGGCACGACGCGCTTCAGCCTGGCGCAACTGTCGATCCAGTCCTGCAGCGGATTGGCCTCGGGCTCGGTCGGATGCACCGAGACGTTGGACGAGATCTTCGGCAGGATCTGGTCGCCCGAGATGAACACGTTCAGCTCCGGGCACCACAGGCAAGCATGCTCGGGCGAATGGCCGTTGCCGCCGACGACGCGCCAGGTGTTGGCGCCGATGACGAGCTCTTCGCCTTCGACGATGCGGCGATAGGAACTGGGCAGCTTGTAGACGCCATGGCCGAAACCGCCGAAGCGGGTGCGGTAGTTTTCGAGGATGTCCTCCGGAAAGCCCGCGGCGCGATAGAAGCGCAGCGCCTCCGCCGGCGCCTCCTGCCCGGTGTCGGAGACGAGGTTGCGGCACATCAGATATTCGGTGCGCGTGATCCAGAGCTGCACGCCGAATTTGCGCACCAGCCAGCCGGCGAGCCCGATATGATCGGGATGCATGTGGGTGACGATCACCCGCTTGACCGGGCGGCCCTGCATCGGGCCGGCGAAGAGCTGTTCCCAGGCCTGGGTGGTTTCCTCGTTGCGGATGCCGCTGTCGACCACGGTCCAGCCGTCGCCGTCCTCGAGCAGCCACAAATTTATGTGATTGAGCTGCATCGGCAGGCGCATGCGCACCCAGTGCACGCCGGGCGCCACGACGATGCTGTCGCCGGTCTCGGGCCTGTGTTCGAACGGATAATCGAGATTGCTGCCGGGACGGACCCGGACTTCGGTGGCGCTCACAAGGGAGCCTTTCGGGAAATAGCGGTTCCTTCGACTATGGGTAGGGGGCGGCGGGCCCGTCAAGCGGGCGATATTTACCCCGTCACGGCGCTGCATGCGGGGCGGATACGCGTTATATGTGGAGGGAACCCATCCCTCAGCGAGGAATCATGCGCCGACTTGCCGTTCTGGGAGCCGCCTTCGCGCTCCACGCCGCCGTGGCGCAGGCCGCCGGCGTTTCGACCGATCCCAAGCAGGCGCCGGCCGGCGCCTATCAGATCGAGCCGCGCCACACCGTCGTGCTGTTCGCGATTCCGCATCTGGATCTGACCGACTATTACGGCCGCTTCGAGAAGACCTCGGGCACGCTGAACTTCACGCCGGGCGCGCCGGAGAAAAGTTCGGTGTCGGTCACCATCGAGATGCTCAGCCTCAACGTCCCCAACAGCGAGCTGCTGCAGGAGCTGGCGGCCGCCGACGTGTTCGACACCGCCAAATTCCCGCAAGCGACGTTCACCTCCACGGCGCTGACGCGCACCGGGCCGGCGTCGGGCAAGATGACGGGCGATCTGACCATCCATGGCGTGACCCGGCCGGTCACCTTCGACGTGACGTTCAACGGCGGGGCGCCCTCGCCGATGGGGCCGGCCTTTTATCTCGGCTTCCACGCCACGGCCACGATCAAGCGCAGCGATTTCGGGATGGACAAGATGCGCTGGAACAGCCTGGTCGGCGACGAGGTCAAGCTGACCATCGAAGCCTTGTTCCAGAAGCAGAAAGGCTGAGCCGTGCCGGCACGTCCGCTCCGCTACAACACCGTCGCGATGACCTTCCACTGGATCGTCGCGGCGCTGCTCATCGCCAATATCGCGCTCGGCCTCTATATGGGCGATCTGCCGCGCAGCGATCCCGACAAGTTCATGATCATCCAGACGCATAAGTCGATCGGCCTGACCGTGCTGGTGCTCAGCCTGCTCAGGCTCGGCTGGCGGCTGGTCAACCCCGTGCCGCGCCTGCCGCCCGGCATGCATCCCGTCGTCGCGGGGTTCGCGCGCTTCACGCATGCGTTCTTCTATTTCCTGATCATCGTCATTCCGCTGTCGGGCTGGCTGATGGTGTCGGCTTCGCCCCTGGGCAACGGCACGAATTATTTCGGGCTGTTCGTCTGGCCCAATCTCGGCTTCTACGCCGGGCAGACCCGCGAGCAGCTTCATTCCGTCCATGAGATGTACGAGGCGGTGCACGTCTATCTCGCCTGGACGGCGATCGTGCTCATTCCGATCCATGTGATCGCGGCGCTGTATCACCATGTCCTGCGCGGCGACGACGTGCTGCGCCGGATGGTGCCCGGCACGACGGTGGGCGATCCGTGAAGCGCGCGCTGGCGGTTCTGTGCCTCGTGCTGCTGGCGGCTTCGCCGGCGGCGGCGGCACGGTGGACCGTCGATCCGGCGAAGAGCCGGCTCGGCTTTTCGGTGCAATGGAGTGGCGAGGCGTTCGACGCGCGCTTCAAGTCGTGGAACGCGACGATCGACTTCGATCGCGCGAACCTGGCGGCGGCGCATGCCAAGGTCTCCATCGCGCTCGACAGCGAGGAGTCCGGTTCGGCGGACAACGATGACGGCCTGAAGGGCGCGGAAGGATTCTCCGTCACCCAGTTTCCGACCGCTGTGTTCGAGACGACCGGCTTTAAGGCCACCGGCGGCAACACCTATGTCGCGACCGGCCGGCTGAACCTGCACGGCGTGACCAAGGCGATCACCCTGCCCTTCACCCTGACCATCGCCGGCAATACGGCGCACATGACCGGCAAGGCGGTGGTGAGCCGGCTCGATTTCGGGCTTGGCACTAGCGGCGAATGGGCGGGCGAGACGCCCATCGCCCATGCCGTGACCATCACGGTCGACCTGACCGCGACAAAGGCCTCGTGAATTCCGTATAGAATGGCGGCATGACCACCACGATCCGCCACGCCGACGACGGCGCCATCGCCGATGCCGCGCGCCTGCTGCGCGACGGCGGGCTGGTGGCGTTCCCGACCGAGACGGTCTACGGCCTCGGCGCCGATGCCGCCAACGGCCGCGCCGTGGCGCGCATCTTCGAGGCCAAGGGACGGCCGCGCTTCAATCCCCTGATCGTGCATGTCCGCGATGCCGCCGAGGCGGAGCGGCATGCGATGTTCAACGAGATGGCGCGCAAGCTGGCGGCGGCGTTCTGGCCGGGACCGCTGACGCTGGTCCTGCCGCGCCGCCGCGATTGCCGCCTCTCCGAACTGGTCAGCGCCGGATTGGACACCGTGGCCTTGCGCGTGCCGGCGCATCCCGTGGCGGCGAAGCTGATCGCGCAAAGCGGCCTCGCCATCGCCGCGCCGAGCGCCAACGCCTCGGGCCGCATCACGGCGACGACGGCGGCGCATGTCGCGCAGAGCCTCGGCGACACGGTCGATCTGATCCTCGACGGCGGCGCCGCGCCGCTGGGGCTGGAATCCACCGTGATCGGGTTCGATGCCGGCGAGCCGGTCCTGCTGCGTGCCGGAGCGATTTCGCGCGCGGCCATCGAAGCCGTCGCCGGCGGGCTGGTTGCGCCGCGCGATGCAAAGGTGCAGTCGCCGGGACAGCTTGCCAGCCACTACGCACCGCACGCGGTGTTACGCCTGAACGCGCGCGCGGCAGGCCCCGGCGAGACGCTGCTCGGTTTCGGGCCGGATGCGCCGGCCGAGGCGCGCAATCTCAGCCGGAGCGGCGATCTGCGCGAGGCCGCCGCCCATTTGTTCGCGATGCTGCACGAACTGGACGCGGCGCGGGCCATCGCCGTGATGCCGATCCCGGACGAGGGCCTGGGCGAAGCGATCAACGACCGGCTGCGCCGCGCGGCGGCCCCGCGAGACGCGTCATGAACAGCGAAACGCTTGCACGCTTGAAGGCGGCCGCCGGCGCCAAGGGCTTCTCGGAAGACCCGGCGGAGATCGCGCCGCATCTGGAGGAATGGCGCAGCAAATATCACGGCCATTCGCCGCTCCTGCTCAAGCCGGCGACGACGGCGGAAGTCTCCGCGCTGCTGGCGATCTGCAACGAGACGAACACGGCGGTGGTGCCGCAGGGCGGCAATACCGGACTGGTCGGCGGGCAGATCCCGTTCGACGGCGAAGTGGTGCTGAGCCTCGGCCGCATGAACCGGTTGCGCGCGCTGGATGCCGCCGCGCACACGATCACGGTGGAGGCGGGCATGATCCTCGCCCGGGTGCAGAAGGCGGCGGACGACGCCGGCCTGCTGTTTCCGCTGAGCCTGGCCGCCGAGGGCAGCGCCACGATCGGCGGCAACCTCTCGACCAATGCCGGCGGCGTCGCGGTGCTGCGCTACGGCATGGCGCGCGACCTGGTGCTGGGGCTGGAGGTCGTGCTGGCGGACGGCCGGGTGCTCGACCTTTTGCGCACGCTACGCAAGGACAATACCGGCTACGACCTCAAGCAGCTTTTCATCGGCGCGGAAGGCACGCTCGGCGTGATCACCGCCGCGGCGCTGAAGCTGTTCGCCAGGCCGGCGATGCGCGCCACGGCGTTCGTCGCCCTGCCCTCGCCCGCCGCCGCCGTGGCGCTGCTGGGGCGGATGCAGGAGGCGACGGGCGGGCTCGTCAGCGCCTTCGAGATCCTGCCGCGGATCGGGCTCGAACTCTTGCTGGCGCACATTCCCGGCGCGCGCGATCCCCTGTCCAAACCTTCGCCCTGGTACGTGCTGGTCGAGGCGGGCAGCGGTTCCGATCTGACCGGCGCCTTCGAGGCGGCGCTGGCGGACGTCGACGATGCCGTCATCGCCGCGAGCGATGCGCAGCGCGCCGCGCTGTGGTCCTTGCGCGAGAACATGTCGGAGGCGCAGAAGCGCGAGGGCGCCTCGATCAAGCATGACGTGTCGGTGCCGGTGAGCGCGATCCCGGAATTCCTCGTCACGGCGACGGCGGCGGTGCTGAAGGCGGTTCCCGGCGCGCGGCCGGTATCGTTCGGGCATATCGGCGACGGCAATATCCATTTCAATTTCAGCGCGCCCGTCGGGGGCGATCCGGGGGCGTTCCTGGCGCGCTGGGAAGAGGTGCAGCGGATCGTGCACGACATCGTGCACGCCTTCGGCGGCTCGATCAGCGCCGAGCACGGCATCGGGGTGCAGAAGCGCGACCAGCTCCCGCTCTACAAGAGCGCGGCGGAGCTCGACGTGATGCGGATGCTGAAGCGCACGCTGGATCCGAGGAACATCCTCAATCCGGGGAAGGTGATCGCGCTCTGATTTCATCCCCCGCGTTGGCGGGGAGGTGCCGAGCGCAGCGAGGCGAAGGGGGCCAGCGCGCTGGCCCCCTCCGTCACGGCTTCGCTTCGCGACGCCGTGCCACCTCCCCCGCCAACGCGGGGGAGGAAAATATCACGCCGCTTTCGGCAAAGCGGGATCGGGCGCGGTTGGGGCGGCAGGCACCGCGAGGCGGGCATTGCGCTGCTTGTTCGAGATCGCGCTGATCGCCGCCGTCACCACCGTCGCCAGATAGGGCAGCGACTGTACCGCGACCATCACCATCCAGAGCTGGATCGCCGGATCGTCCAGCGCGGCACCGGTCGCCAGCGACAGAAGCGCCAGCGCGCACAGCACCAGCAGCGTCGTCTCCTGCCACACCTTGCGCAGCGCCTGGCTGAGCAGCGCCTGGTCCTCGCATTTGGGCGTGCGCAGGAAGGGCTGGCCGCGCGTGAACAGGCCGGCGATCACCGCCTTGGCGACGGCGTGGGTGGTCGAGAGGCCCGCGACCGAGGCGACGATGGCGCCCTTCATGCCGGAGCGCACCTTCTGCGGATAGAGCAGCAGCGTCTTCATCGTCTTGGCGACGAACAGCGCCAGCGCGGCGGCCGAGAGCGCGGGCAGCGGCACGTCGAAGGTCTGGGGCGCCGCCCACATCGCCGCGGTCCAGGCCAGCGCCAGGAAGGTCACGATCAGGCCGAAGCCGTCGGAGATCCAGGGCAGCCAGCCGACCAGGAACTGGTAGCGCTGGCCGGCGGTGAGCCTGGTGCGGCCGAGGAAGATCGCGCCGGCATGGCGCTTCATGATCTGCATCGCGCCATAGACCCAGCGATAGCGCTGCGAGATGAACGCATCCAGCGTGTCGGGCATCAGGCCCGAACCCATGCTTTCGGGGATATAGGCCGCGCCATAACCGGCCTCGAACAGCTTGAGGCCGAGCTCGGTGTCCTCGGTGATGCACCAGGTGGCCCAGCCGCCGACCTCCTGCAAGGCGTGGCGGCGCACGATGGTCATCGTGCCGTGCTGGATGATGGCGTTGTATTCGTTGCGCTCCACCATGCCGATCTGGAAGAAGCCGCGATATTCCTGATAGGCCATCGCCTTGAAGGCGTTCTGGTGGGCGTCGCGATAGTCCTGTGGGCCCTGCACCAGCGCGATGTCGGGCGCGGCGAAGAACGGCAGCGCGCGGCGCAGCCAGAACGGCTCGACCTGGTAGTCGCTGTCGATCACCGCGACATAGTCGGTGGAAGGATCGGTGAGCCGCAGCGCCTCGTTCAGCGCGCCGGCCTTGAAGCCCGCCATATTGTCGTAGTGGTAGAAGCGGAAGCGCTCGCCCAGCGTGGCGCAATGCGCCTCGACCGGCTTCCAGGTCGCCGCGTCGGGCGTGTTGTTGTCGAGCAGGATGACTTCGAAATTGTCGTAGTCGAGCCGCGCCAGCGCGTTCAGCGTCTCGATCACCATCGCCGGCGGCTCGTTGAAGCACGGCACATGGATGGAGACGCGTGGGCTCACCTTGGGGATCGCGGTGCGCAGCGCCCGGCGTTCGACGCGCCACAGGCTGGTCGCCAGTTCGATGCCTTCGGTCAGGATCACGGTCGAGGCGAGCAAGACCAGCGGCACCATGGCGATGATCATGGCGAGGTCGGCGGGATCGACATATTCGAGCGAGCTCGCGTCGATCAGCACCAGAAGACCCGTCGTCACCGCGGCGACGAGGCCGCCCATCACGAGATAGCCCTGCTGGCGCATGCGCGGCATCCAGCCCAGGATCATCAGGCCGAGAACCAGCGTGAGCACCGAGGCGAACAGCGCATAGGTGCGCCATTCGGGGAATGTGCGCAGCAATCCGCTGAAGCTGAATTTCGGCGTGCCGAGGGAATCGTAGAGCCCCCAGCTCGCCCCGACCGAACCCTCATTGGCGATCTTCCAGGGCTGGTCGTAGCCTTCCATGAGGTAGTAGTCGTAGCCCTTCTCGCGCGCGAGCTGGACGAAGCCGCGCATGAAATAGGCCTCGTTGGCGACCGACGGCTCGGCGAAGCGCTTGGTGCGCCCTTCCGACGGCCAGCCGGCCTCGCCGATGATCACCGGCTTGTCGGGAAATTCCTCCTGCACGTCGTTGTAGGCGTGCTCGAGCATGCGCAGCGAATCGTGGGCGGAGACGCCTTCCCAATAGGGCAGCAGGTGCACCGAAATGACATCGACATACTGGCCGATCTCCGGCGTCAACAGCCAGGTCGACCACGGCTCGGACGTCGTCACCTTGATGCGGTCGGGCAGCGCCTCGCGCACGCGCTTGATGTAGCCGTTGAGCTGGTCGGGCGTGACGTATCCCATCAGGATCGCCTCGTTGCCGACGAAGACGCGGTCGATGACGCGCCGGTTGGCCAGCGCGGTCTTGATGCACAGGGCCAGCTCGGTCTCGTTCAGCTCCGCGTCGGGCGAGATCCAGCAGCCGAGCGACACCATCAGGCCGTAGCGCCGGGCGATCTCCGGCACCTTGTCCATGCCGCCGCCCACCGTGTAGGTGCGCACCCGCCCGGTGAGCTGGGAGAGCTGCGCCATGTCGCGGTCGATCTGGGCGGGCGTGATGTGGTTGTGCTCGCGCAGCGAGAACACATGGCTCGGCGCATAGGTGACGCCGCGGATCTGGCCTTCCCAGTCGGGCGCCACGATCGTGTAGTCGCGGCTGGCCCAGAACAGCACCGAGGCGCTGACGACCAGGAACAGGGCCGCGGCGATCCGGAACTTGCCGCCCCCGACCCATCTACGCCAGAAGCTGAGGACCTTTTTGACCACGCCTATCGCTGCCTGGGCTCGCCCATTCTCTATATCAAGTTCCGCCGGCGCGCCGCGGTTCCGCGACTATTGACCGCCGCCATTCGGGTCGTCGGGGTCGGGACCCTGCGGCGCCTTGGGATGGGTGATCGACAGGAGTTCCATGTCGAACACCAGCACCTGGTTCGGCGGGATGAGCCCGTCGCCCGCGCCGCGCGCGCCATAGGCGAGATTGGCCGGGATCACGATGTGCCATTTGTCGCCGACCCGCATCAGGCCGAGCGCCTCGGTCCAGCCCGGGATGAGCTTGTTGACGGTGAAATGGGCCGGCGTCATCGGCTCGGTGCCGTCGAACACCCGGCCGTTGATCAGCATGCCGGTGTAGGACACGTCGACCTCGTCGGTCGGCCGCGGCCGCTCGCCGAAGCCGCTCTTGATGATGTTGTATTGCAGGCCGCTGGGGCGGACGGCGACGCCCGCGCGGTGGGCGTTCGCGGCCAGATAGGCGTCGTTGGCGGGACCGCTGAGCGCCGGATCGGCGGCCTCGGCCCCTGCGAACGACAAAAACGCGGTCAGCGCGGCCATGATGGCCCCGAAACACTTCATGCCTCAGCTCCCTGCTTATCCCGGCGCGAATCCGCGACCTTATCGCAAAATCCGCCCTGCCGCTCAATTGAACGGCCGACACAACACAATCCTACAAGCCCCTGCGGGCTCGCGACAAATCCGGATTTCATGGCGAAGACGCGGCGGTCAATTCCCCCGCACCAGGCGGCCGAACCAGGTGCGCTTGCGCGCCGGCCTGGCGATCGCGGCGCCGATCGGGCCGGGCCGGACGGAGCCGGGCGACGCGGCCTCGATCTTCTTCGGCGCGGGCGGGGCAGCGGCGACCTTCTTCGGCGCGGCGGGAGCGGCGACCGCCAGCGCGGGCTCCAGCGTCTTGGGCGCCGGCTTGAGCGCGGCCGACGGCGCGGCGATCGACACCACCGGCATCTGGACCGGCTTGAAATCGTGCGGCCCGATCCCGGCGGTCATGAACTTCTTGGACCACTCTTCCTCCGGGCTGACGGCATAAGCATTCGAGACGCTCTTGGGCTGAGGCGCGTTCAGCGCCTCGGAAAACTGCCGGTCCTTGACGCCGCGGATCAGCCGTTCGAGGCGCTCGGCGCCGTCGGCCAAGGATCCCGTCGCGCTTGCCAGTCTTTCGGCCATGTCAGCCTCCACCCTGCCTGGAATGCCACTGAAAGCCGCCCTCGCGGCTGATGATGGCGACGTCGATGGCGCCGCCGACCGTCTGTTTCTGCGCCATGATACGCTTTTTGAAAACGTTGAGCGAGACCAGTTCGCGGGCCGTCTCGGCCAGCTCGGTCCGCGAGGCGATCTCCAGCACCCGCAGCACCGGGTTGATATAGGCATGCTGCTGGTAGTCGCCGATGATGCCGCGGAACACGTCGAAATATTGCGGGATGTAGTTCGACTGAAACTGGCGGCGGATGTCTTCCTTGACCACCGGATCGGCGTTGGGGAAGGCGCCGACCACCTGGTCGACCAGGGCATGCATCAGCATGTTCAGCGCGCCATAGACCCGCCGCTCCAGGTTGAAGTCGATGCCGCGGATGAAGGCGTTGGTGACTTCGCTGTCGGCGAAGACGCGGATCTTGGAGCGGGTGTCGCCGTCGATCTGGTCGAACGAGGCCTCGGCCCGCTTGACGATGCCGCCGACGATCGCCGAGACGAACCAGGTGGTGACGATGGGATAGCGCTCCTCCGAGCCGAAGCCGGCGAAGACCAGGCCCGTCACGTCCTCCAGGAACAGGTCCTTGATCACCGCGAAGACCGCGATCTCCTTCAGATGGGCGAGGCCCTGTTTGCCGAGGCCGAAGGGCTGGAAGCCATAGGCGATGACCTCGTCCATGTCGGCGGCGTAGGTCTGGCGCACGGTCTCGGCGAAGCCGGCCGGGAAACAGGCGAGGTCGCCGCGCGGGCTGCCGTCCTCGCGGAACTGATAGTCGCGCCACACCCGCTCGATCGCCTCCTCCAGGATCACGGTGTCGGAGACGCTCTGGCGCTCCTCGCCGCCGCTTTCGCGCAGATATTGCGCCAGGTGGAAGATGTAGCGGAACACCGAGGCCAGCAGCCGCTTGTACTCGTCGCGCTGGCGGGTCTTGGGAAAGAACTCCTCCAGATTGTCCAGCATGCCGACGAAGCCGGAAGCGTAGCCGCGGATATGCGGCAGCGCGCCGGGCTTCACCGTCTTCTGGTAGTGCTCGATCAGATGCTCCCAGGGATGGCCCATCATGTCGGCCACGCCGAAGAACATCACGCCGACCGGTTGGCCGCCGACGAGGTTGTAGAGCTTGCGCTGGTCGTTGCGCACCACGACGGTGCCGCCGTCGATCAGCGTGACCGCCGAATCCGCGGCGAGCGCCACCGCGCGCTGGTTCATCACCGCGATCTCGGATGTCATGCCAACGCCCTGCCCCACCTTTTGCCGAGAGTATTCCACAGGCACGTGGCAATTGGGAGGCGGGGGACCATCATGGTTGACGTGGGCACATTGCCCGTCTTTCGGGCAGTGGCTAGGTTCGGCGCCAGTCGAAACCCGGAGGGAAGCTCATGTACAAACCGTTCGATCTCAGCGGCAAGGTCGCGCTCGTCACCGGCGGCAATGGCGGCATCGGGCTCGGCATGGCCGACGCGCTGGCGCAGGCCGGCGCCGATGTCGTGATCTGGGGCACCAACGAAGAGAAGAACGCCGCGGCAGCCGCCAGCCTCAAGGCGCATGGCACGCGCGTCGGCGCGCGCAAGGTGAACGTCGCCAGCGAGGCCGAGGTGATCGACGCGATGGGCGCGGCGGTGAAGGAATTCGGCCGGGTCGACACGGTGATCGCCAATGCCGGCATCGGCTTCGGCGCGAAGTCCTTCAGCGAGACGACCATCGACAGCTGGCGCAAGATCCACGCGGTCAACGAGGAAGGCGCGTTCTTCACCCTGCGCGAGGCATGCAAGCACATGGTGGAGCGATCGGCCAAGGGCGACGCGGGCGGCTCGCTGGTCGGCGTGGCGAGCCTGGCGGGCATCGAAGGCGCGGCGCGCAACGAAGCCTATAGCGCGACCAAGGGCGCGCTGCTGGCGATGATGCGCTCCATCGCGGTGGAGCATGCGCGCTACGGCGTCCGCGCCAATTCCGTCGCGCCGGGCTGGATCGCCACCGACATGACGGCGGGCGCACAGAATTCGTCGGTCTTCACCGAAAAGGTGATCAGCCGCGTGCCGATGCGCCGCTGGGGCACGGCGGAGGATTTCGGCGGCATCGCGGTCTATCTCGCGAGCGACGCTTCGAAGTACCACACCGGGGACACGTTCATCATCGACGGCGGCTACGTCATTTTCTGACCGGCAGCGGCAGGTGCTTGAGCATCAGCGGCAGGAAGCGTTCGAGGATCGCCTTACTCCCGCCGTGTCCGGCTGCCGCGGGATCGAATTCGCCGCCCAGCGCCAGATGCGCGAAGCCGTGGACGATCGACCAGTTCGCCAGGAGGAAGCCGAAGGCGTCGGGCGTCATCGCGTCGCCCTCGTTCAATCCCATCGCCGCGCGCACCGCGTGTTCGAGCACGGCGAAGGCGCGCGATCCGATGTCCTGAAGGCCGGGATAGTCGTTGTCGTAGATCGGATGGCGGAACATCAGCTGGAACCGCGCCGGATGGGCCATGGCGAATTTGACATAGGCTAGCCCCTGCCCGAGCAGCCGCGCCGCCGGATCGCCGCCGCCGCTGGCATCGCCGGCGGCCAGCGCGTCGCCGAAATCCTTGAAGGCACGCAGCGCGACCTCCGCCAGGAGGCCCTTGGCGTCCTTGAAGTGATGCGCCGGCGCGGCCGGCGAGACCCCGGCCCGCCGCGCCGCCTCGCGCAGCGTGAAGCCCTCCACCCCGCGCTCCAGGAGGATCGCCTCCGCCGCCGCCACGAGCTGGTCCTTCAGATCGCCGTGGTGATAGGCCCGTTTCCTGGCCGGCGCTTTCGCCTTCCGCTTCATCTTGACACTGTTCAAATCGCGACCTAAGTTATCTGTACATTGTTAAGATACTGGCGCAGGGAGCGGGCAATGGAAAGAGGGATCGCGCGGCTGGGCCTGGGGGCCATGGCGTTTCTCGCGGTGGGGGTCGCTCTTTATTCGTTCCGCTTCGCCGCCGTGCCGGCGCATGTCTGGCTCGGAATCGACGACGGCATTCGCGGCGTCATCGCGCGCGTGCCGCTTCAGGCCCTGACGCATATGATCGTGGCGCCGGTGGCGCTGCTGGTCGGGCCGTTCCAGTTCTTCACCTCGATCCGCGTCAGGCGCCCCGCTTTGCATCGCACGCTCGGCAAGGTCTATGTCGCCGCCTGCCTGATCGCCGGCGTCGCCGGGCTCGCGACCGCGCCTTACGCGTCGGGCGGGCCGGTCGCCGGCCTGGGCTTCGGCACGCTCGCCTTCCTGTGGATCGTCACCACGGCCGGCGCCTGGCGCGCCGCGGTGATGCGGAAGTTCGAACTGCACAAGCTGCTGATGACCTTCAGCTACGCAATGACCTTCGGCGCGGTGACGCTGCGCCTCCAGATCCCGCTCTTCCTGATGGCAGGATTCCCCAGCTATAGCGCCGCCTCGGTCTGGCTGGCCTACACGTCATGGATGCCGAACGTGATCGTGGTGGCGCTCTATTCGATGGCGCAAGCGCTGCGCCGGCCGGCGGCGCGATGATCCGTACACAAACAAAAAGGGACGCCCGTTTTCCGGACATCCCAACATAAGAGATAGTTTAGGCGCGAAGAAACAGACTGGCAAGGGCCCTGTCAGTGTAATAGATGGCATCCCCTCAACTCACGGGGATACCCATGGCGGCCTGCGGCTTAGACTTCGGAACTTCCAATTCGGCGATTGGCGTGGTGCGTGGCAACGCGCCGGTGCTCGCGCCGGTCGAGGGCGGCGAGACGCTGATCCCGAGCGCGGTGTTCTTCGACTACGAGACCAAAGGCAAGGTGCGGTTCGGCGCCGAGGCCATCGCGACCTATATCGGCCAGCATGACGGGCGGCTGATGCGGGCGCTGAAATCGATCCTGGGCTCGCCCCTGATCGACGAGAAGACCGCGCTGGGCTCCAGGATGGTGGCGCTGACCGACGTGGTCGAGATCTTCGTGCGGCATCTGAAAGAGAAGGCCGAGACCTTTACCGGCGCGGAATTGACCGCCGTGGTGCACGGCCGCCCGGTGCGCTTCGTCGACGACGACGACGCGGCCGACGCCAAGGCGCAGCGCGTGCTCCAGGGCATCGCCAACCGGGTGGGCTTTCGCGACGTGGCGTTCGTCTATGAGCCGATCGCGGCGGCCTATCACTATGAGGAGACCGCGACGCGGGAGGAGACCGTGCTGATCGCCGATATCGGCGGCGGCACCTCCGACTTCACCGTCATCCGCATCGGGCCGGAGCGGGCCAAGGCCGACGACCGCACCTCCGACATCCTCGCCAATGACGGCGCGCGGATCGGCGGCACCGATTTCGACTCGCTGCTCAGCCTGGACGCGGTGATGCCGCAGCTCGGCCTCGGCACGCAGCTTGTCGAGAAGAACCTGCCGATGCCGAACGGGCTCTATTACGAGCTCAGCACCTGGTCGACGATCAACTTCGCCTACACGTTCCAGAACGAGCGCATGCTGATCGAACTCGTCGCCGGGGCGCGCGAGCCGCAAAAGGTGGCGCGGCTGCTGAAGGTGGTGCGCGAGCGGCTCGGCCATCGCATCGCCTTCGCGGTGGAGGACGGCAAGATCGCGCTCAGCGAAGCGGCCGCCGCGGCCCTGCCCCTCGATTTCATCGAGCGCGGTCTCGCGGCGGAAGCCACGCGCCAAGGTTTCGACCACGCCATCGAGAGCCGGACCGAGCGGCTGTTCCGCACCGCGTCGGATTGCATCCGCGACGCGGGGCTTCGGCCCGACGACATCCATACGATCTTCTTCACCGGAGGTTCTGGGCGCGTCCCCGCCGTGCGCGCGGCGATCGGGCGCGCCGCGCCGAACGCCCGCGCGACGACGGGCTCGGACTTCCTTTCCGTGGCGTTAGGCTTGACGCGCGAGGCGCGAAAAAGATTTGGTTGAGTCGTCGAAAATTTCAGTTGCTTGCGTCGAACTGAGACAGCCCCATGACCAGGTTGTATGTAAACCAGCCATCGCCAGTGACAATGGTTTGAAGCTTGGCGTTTGCCGCATCTTTCATGATACCGATCCCGTCGCTAAACGGAATAAACGAAATGATCTTTCGATACGGAAAACGAAAGCTTTTTCGGGCGCCGACGAAAGTAATATGTTTGTTGGTGATAACCGTGGTCCCTCGATCAACAATAACCTTTTCGGTCCGCTCAATCGGATGGCCACGAAAGGCGCTGGTTCGATAATAAACACCCTTCATAATCCGGACGCTTACACCAGCGGATTTGCCTACATACTCTCGATAAGTTTTATCCATCAGAAGCTCAGCGTTTTGATGCAGCCAGACTATTTGCTCGCCTTTTTGCAAATTAATCGGCTGGGCGCCCTCGATCTTGGCACGATTTGGCAATTTGCCCTCAGCTATGTCGCGAAGCACAAGCGCTTTTACGAGCTTCTGATAGGACTGATCTAAATTCAAATCTTGTTGTGAAATACCGGCGGCGTTCGCGAATGCGAGTAGTCGAGCCTCCGTTTCAGCGTCAATTCCACTCTGATCTATACGGCTCTCGATCATATTGTCCCAAGCCTGAATGAGAAGCTTTTTAGAATCGCCTGCCGAGATAAGAGATCGTGCGTTGATTTGCGCGATGGTTGCTGGCAACGAAGATAGATCGGCGCCTGGCTGCAAGCTCTGAATAGCTACAGACTTGATTTCAGCGATACCGTGAGAATGACTTATCTCGCACTCAGGGTGCATCGTTCTCAAAATCCCTGCTGGTTGCTTACAATAAATGCAATTTGCCATCATAGCCTCCCTGCCCTGTTTATATTACCTTATTGAACAGCCGTTTTTGCCATCCCTGTCCGAAAATGTTTGCTAAATTCGCGCAGACCCTATCAATTGTTTGAGTAGCGCCATGACCCTCCGCACGCCTCTCTGCGACATGCTCGGCATCCGGTATCCCATCATGCTCGCGGGCATGGGCGGGGTGTCTTATGGCGCGCTCGCCGCGGCGGTGTCGGAGGCCGGCGGCTTCGGCACGCTCGGCATGGCGGGGCGCTCCGCCGAGGAGATCACGCATGAGATGAAAGTCGTGCGCGATCTGACCGACAAGCCGTTCGGCGTCGACCTGCTCGCCGCGGTGCCGCAATCGCTGGAGGCCACCGCCGACATCATCATCGAGGGCGGCGCCAAGGCGTTCATCTCCGGCCTCGGCGTGCCGCCGCCGCATCTCGTCAAGAAATTCCACGACGCGGGCCTTTTGGTCATGAACGTCAACGGCACGGTGAAGCATGCGCGCTCCGCCGAGGCCGGCGGGCTCGACGCGGTGGTGGCGCAGGGCACCGAGGCCGGCGGCCATACCGGGCGCATCGCCGGCATGGCGCTGATCCCGCAGATCGTGGACGCGGTGAAAATTCCGGTGATCGCGGCGGGCGCCATCGTCGACGGCCGCGGCCTCGCGGCGGCGCTGGCGCTGGGGGCGCAGGGCGTGTGGATGGGCACGCGCTTCATCGCCTCGACCGAGGCGCATGCCGGCGGGCTCTACAAGCAGGTCATCGTGGACGCGTCCGACGAGGACACGATCATCACGCGGTCCTATTCCGGCAAGCCGATGCGCGTGTTCAAGAACGAATGGGTCGCGGACTGGGAGAAGCGGCCGCAGGACATCAAGCCGTTCCCGGCGCAGGCGATCCTGTCGAGCCAGGCCGGCGTGATGGGCGGCATCGGCGGCCAGATCGAGGGGCTGACGCGCGAACGCTCCGCCTTCGCCATCGGCCAGGGCGCCGGCGCGATCCACGACGTGAAGCCGTCGCGCGAGATCATCGCCGAAATCATGGCCGAGGCCGAGGACGTCATCGCCCGCATCGCGGAGCTGGCGCGGCGCTGAGCGTCAGAAGATCTTCGTGGCGAGGTGAACCAGCACCGCGAGGCCCGAGCCGGCGATGGCGATGCCGGAGATCCGGTTGATCAGCGCCATGGTGCGGTCGTTGATGCTGGCGTGGAACAGCCCGACGATCGCCGTCAGCACCAGCCACCACAGCGACGAGCCGATCGTCACGCCGATCACCACGAAAGACGCCGAGGCGAGCGAGGGATGGCCGCCGGCGAGGCCGCCGAGGCCGGCGATCAGCGCGGCGAAGCCGAGCAGGGTCGCGGGATTGGTGATGGTGAGCGCGAAGGTCGACGCGACCGCGCGGAACAGGGTGGACGCGCCCTTTTCCCTGGCGGCAAGCTTGTCGTCGAGCCGTGCCTCGACCTTGGCCCGGTAGGTGTGAACGCCGAAATAGACCAGCAGCGCGCCGCCGGCGAGCTCGATGATCGAGGAATAGCCCTCGATGAGCTGGGCGACGGCCGTCAGGCCGAAAGCCGTGACGATGGCGAATACCGTGTCGCCGGCCGCGGCGCCCAGCCCGGACATGAATCCGTTGAGCGGGCCGAAGGCCAGCGTGCGGCGGATGCAGATCAGGTTCACCGGGCCTATCGGCACGGCGACGAACAGTCCGATCACGACACCGGAGAGGCCAAGGACGATGTAGTCCATCCGATCCGCGCGCTAAATTTCGACGACCAGGCGGCCGCGAATTTTCCCCGCCAGGATGTCGTCCGCTGCCTGGCGCACGCCCGACAGCGGGATCGTCCGCGTCATCGAAGCGAGCTTGGCGGGATCGAGATCCTTGGCGAGCCTGTTCCACGCCTGGATGCGGCGCGGCTTGGGCATGTGCACCGAGTCGATGCCGAGCAGCGAGATGCCGCGCAGGATGAACGGCGCGACGCTGGTAGGCAGGTCCATGCCGCCGGCAAGGCCGCAGGCCGCCACGGCGCCCTGATAGGAGGTCGCCGCGATGACGTTGGCGAGTGTCTTGGAACCGACGCTGTCGACACCGCCGGCCCAGCGTTCCTTGGCGAGCGGACGCGGATCGCCGGCAAGCTCGGCGCGCGGAATGATCTCGACGGCGCCGAGGTCCTTCAGATACGGCGCCTCTTCCGTCCGCCCCGTCGAGGCGATGACCTTGTAGCCGAGCTTGGCCAGCACGGCGATCGCGACCGAGCCGACACCGCCGCTGGCGCCGGTGACGATCACCGCGCCCTTCGCGGGCGTCACATGCGCGTCCTCGAGCGCCAGGACGCAGAGCATCGCGGTGTAGCCGGCGGTGCCGATCGCCATCGCCTGCGCCGCGGTGAATGCCGGAGGCAGCGGCACCAGCCAATCGCCCTTGACGCGCGCCAGTTCGGAGCAGCCGCCGTAATGGGTCTCGCTGAGGCCGAAGCCGTTCAGCACGACCTTGTCGCCCGGCTTGAAGTCGGGATGCGACGATTCCTCGACCGTGCCGGCGAGATCGACGCCGGGGATCATCGGAAATTTGCGCACCACGGGCGAGCGGCCGGTGAGCGCCAGCCCGTCCTTGTAGTTCACCGTCGAATGCGACACCGCGACGGTCACGTCGCCGGGCATCAGATCGTCGGGCGTCAGCTCGACGTCCTCGACGGTCTGCTTGTCGCCGTCCTTGCGCAGCATGATGGCCCTGAAACGGCTCTTCATCGGTCGTTGCCCATCTGGAGAAAGTTGACCGGGAGGCGACCCGAATTCGCGCGCGCCGTCAAGGCGTTGCCAAAGGCAGCACCATCTGCTGCGCGCTGGCCCTGGCGATCAGTGTCTTGTCGTCCTCGCGGTAGAAATCGGCCTCGACCGCGATGAGCGACTTGGTGTGCGCGGTGACGCGCGCCTCCATCAGGACGGGATGGGCGCGGCCGACGCGCAGGAACTGCACCTGCAGATTGATGGTGCGGAACATGCTGCCTTGCGGGATCACGGTCATGGCCGCGAAGCCGAGCAACTGGTCGGCCAGCGCCGCGATGTAGCCGCCGAACAGCGTGCCGTCGTCGTTCAACAGGTCCGGATCCGGTTCCCAACGCTTGCCGACCCATCCTTCGTCCCACGCATCCAGCGTTCCCAGCCGCATCGTCTGGACCACGGGCGGCGGATCGTCTTTGCCGCAGATCAATGCATCCAGCCGCTCGGTTGCCCAGGTCATGCCGGCTCCAGGGTCTCGCCGAAGCGGATCGGCCGGCCGAGGCCCCCCGCGATCAACGCGCGGTCGCGCATGACGATCCGGCCGCGGATGATGGTGGCAAGCGCCCAGCCGGTCGTCTCCATGCCGTCGAACGGCGTCCAGCCGCATTTGGAGGCGATCCAGCTATTTTCGATTTTGTGCCGCGCATTCAGGTCGACGATGGTGAAATCGGCGTCGTAGCCCCGCGCGATGCGGCCCTTGCCGGCGATGCCGAAAATGCGCGCCGCGCCGGCGCTGGTCAGATCGATAAAGCGTTCGAGCGTGAGGCGTCCGGCGTTCACGTGATCGAGCAGGATCGTGACCAGCGTCTGCACGCCCGGCATGCCGGACGGCGTGTCGGGATAGGTCTTGTCCTTCTCGGCGCGGGTATGCGGCGCGTGGTCGGAGCCGATGACGTCGATCACGCCCTGGTTCACCGCCTGCCACAGCGCCGCGCGGTGCGTGGCGTCGCGGATCGGCGGGTTCATCTGCGCGTAAGTTCCAAGGCGTTCATAGCATTCGGGCGCCGCCAGCGTGAGATGCTGCGGCGTGGTTTCGGCGGTGACGATTTCCTTCGCGTCGGCCAGCAGCGGGATTTCGTCGGCGGTCGTCACATGCAGCACGTGCAGCCGGCGGCCGGCGGCGCGCGCCAGGCGGATCACCCGCTCGGTCGACATCCGGGCCGCTTCGGCATCGCGCCAAATGGGATGCGTGCGCGGATCGCCCGGCAGGGCGAGATGCTTGCGGGCCTTGAGGCGGTCCTCGTCCTCCGAATGCACCGCGACGCGGCGGCGGCCGGCGCGCAGCATCGCGGCGATGTCGCTTTCGTGGTCGAGCAGCAGCGTGCCGGTCGAGGAACCCAGGAACGCTTTCACGCCGGCCACGCCGGGCATGCGCTCCAGCTCCGCCAGCGCGCCGATATTGGCCGGCGTGGCGCCGATATAGAACGCATAGTCGCAATGCATGCGGTTCGCGGCACGGGCGAGCTTGTCCTCCATCGCAGCGCGGGTGGTGGTCGGCGGGTTGGTGTTGGGCATCTCGAAGACGCCGGTGACGCCGCCCAGAACCGCCGCGCGGCTGCCGCTCTCGAGGTCTTCCTTGTGCTCGTTGCCGGGCTCGCGGAAATGGCACTGGCTGTCGATCACGCCGGGCAGGACATGCAGGCCCTTCGCCTCGAAAACCTCGGCGGCCTTGGCGCCGGAAAGCGCGCCGATGGCGGCGATCTTGCCGCCGACGACGCCGACATCGCCCTCGGCGATGCCGTTCGGCGTGGCAACAACCCCGCCGCGAATAAGGAGATCGAAGGCCTGTGACATGGCGAAGGCGTATCCCTTCCGCCCTTCCCTTGGCAACCTTGTCGGGCCCCACTACTTCTTATGCCATGCCGATCGCCCTTCTCGAGGACCGTGCCGTCGTCGCCGTCGCCGGACCGGAGGCGCGCGACTTCCTGCAGGGGCTGATCACCAACGACGTCGAGCGGCTCAAGCCGGGCGCCGGTATCTATGCCGCGCTGCTGACGCCCCAGGGCAAGATCCTGTTCGACTTCTTCCTGGTCGAGGGCGACGGCGCGATCCTGATCGATTGCCACGCCGCAGCGCGCGACGCGCTGCTCAAGCGGCTGACGCTCTACAAGCTGCGCGCCAAGGTCGTGCTGGAGGCGCGCGACCAGCTCGCGGTGCTCGCCGAGTGGAACGGCGCCGAGGCGAAATACGCCATCGCCTATTCTGATCCGCGGCTGGCCGCGCTGGGCCGGCGCGCCATCATCGCCAAGGGCGAGATGCGCCAGGACCTGCTGCCCACGGCTACCTATCACGCCCACCGCCTCGCCCTCGGCGTGCCGGAGGCGGGCGATTTCGGCTCCGACAGGATGTTCGCGCTCGACGCCGATCTGGACGAACTCCACGCGGTGGATTTCACCAAGGGCTGCTATGTCGGCCAGGAACTGACGGCGCGGATGAAGCATCGCGGCACGGCGCGCAAACGGCTTCTGCCCCTGAAGGGCGAGCCCGGCGCGGCGGTGAGCGCCGGCGGCAAGGACATCGGCGAGGTCGTCTCGGCGGACTTCGCCCTCATCCGCCTCGACCGGCTGGAGGAGGCGCAAGGCGCTGCTGTCACGGTTGGCAGCGGCGTGGTCGAATTGACCCGGCCGGCATGGCTTTTCGCTTGACGGCGTAGCCGCGAAAGCCTCTCGTTCGCGGCGCATTCTTCGAGGGGATTCCCGCCATGCTCCATCATGTCTCGGTCGGCGTCACCAATTTCGAGCGCGCCGCGACGTTCTACGACGCGGTGCTGGCCGCGCTGGGCTTCAAGCGCGTCGCCGATTACTCGCCGCATGCGATCGGCTATGGCGAGACCTATCCGGAGTTCTGGATCGGCGCGCCGCATGACGGCAAGCCGGCAAGCGCGGGCAACGGCACCCATCTGGGCTTCGCGGCGCGGACCAGGGCGCAGGTGAACAAATTCCATTCGGTCGCGCTCGCCCATGGCGGCAGCAACAATGGCGAGCCGGGCCCGCGCCCCGACTACGGCCCGGACTATTACGGCGCTTTCGTCTTCGACCTGGACGGCAACAAGATCGAGGCGACGCTGCGCCCCGCGCCGGCGAAGCAAGCGGTCAAGAAGAAGACCGTGAAAAAGGCCGCCAAGAAAGTGGCGAAAAAATCCGTCAAGAAGAAGGCCAAGAAAAAGAGCCGCCGTTGAGCGACATCGTCCGCTGCGGCTGGGTGGGCAAGGAGCCGATCTATACCGCCTATCACGACGAGGAATGGGGCGTGCCGGAATACGATCCGCGCGCGCTCTACGAGAAACTGGTGCTGGACGGTTTCCAGGCCGGGCTCTCCTGGATCACCATCCTCAAGAAGCGCGAGAATTTCCGCGCCGCCTTCGATAAATTCGATCCGGAGAAGATCGCGCGCTACGGCAAGCGCGAGGTGAACCGGCTGCTCAAGAACGAGGGGATCATCCGCTCCGAGGCCAAGATCAAGGCGGCGATCAAGGGCGCCCAGCTCTGGCTGGAGATCGAGGAGAAGGAACCGGGCGGTTTCCGTGACTTCATCTGGAAGCATGTCGACGGCAAGCCGCAGCAGAACCGCTTCAAGACCCTGAAACAAATCCCGCCGCAGACCGCGATGAGCCAGGGCCTGTCCAAGGAGCTGAAAGCCCGCGGATTCAACTTCGTCGGGCCGGTGATCGTTTACGCCTTCGCCCAGGCGGTGGGCATGGTCAACGACCATATCGTGCCCTGCTACCGCCACGGCGCGGTCGCGGCGCTGGGCCGGCATGCGCCGCACTAGCGTTCTCGCGCGTTTCTCTGACAGGATGCGGCCTGACCAGGGAGAACGCGGATGCCGGCGACGGCGGTCTACAATGTGGCGATGACGCCGGGCGACGCGTTCGACTACACGCGCGGCGCGCTGCAGGCGTCCGGCGCGGTCCTCGGCGCCCAGATTCCGCCGACCAGTCTCGACTTCGCGCTGACCCGCAAGGATGCCGACACCGGCTCGATGGACGTGACCATGCCGGGACGCGCGGTGGTCGCGGCGGCGCCGGAGGGGGCTTCCACCGTCACGCTGGTGATCGAGCCGGCGACCCAGTTCGTGGTCTATGCGCTGGGCATCGGCCTGGTGGCGCTGGTGTTCGGCGGATTCTTCTTCAGCAGCCTGAACAGCCTGTGGTTCCTGATCGTGATCGCCGCCGAGGGCTATCTGTTCTGGAGCGTGTTCAACAAATGGCCGGCCGACACGCTGGCGAGGATCGGCGTCAAGATGCGCGCCTCGCCCAGCGTCAGCGGCGGCGCGCCGGCGGTGCAGCCCACGGCCCCGATCTTCACGCCGCCGCCCTCGACGGCGCCCAGCGCCGCCGACATCGCCGACCAGATCCGCCACCTCGCGGAGCTGCGCGACCAGGGGCATCTGACCCAGGAAGAATTCGACGCGAAGAAGGCGGAGCTGCTGAAGCGGATTTGAATAATCTCTCCCGCAAGCGGGAGAGATTAAGCGACCGAAAAAGTCTGCCGCAGCCGTTCGATGCCGGAGCCGCCAATATAAGAGTCTTCCGTGTACGGTCGTTCTCCGATCACGCGGCGCCAGAACGCCACGGCGGCTTCGTTGGCGCGGTATTGCGTCAGCTCCCAGGGGCCGGGGAAGCGCTCCAGGATCGCTTGCGCGAATTGCAGCGCCGCGCCGGTGCGGCGGTTTTCCGGGAAGCTGTAGAACTCGGCCATCTCGGTGACGCCGTCCAGGCAATGCACCAGCGCGAAAGCCACGCGCCGGCCGTCGACGATGGCCCAGAACGGGTAGCGGTTGGGCTCGCGCCAATAAAGATCGAAATACGGATATTCGAAGACGCCGTTCACGCGCTCATGCGTGCCGTAGCGCGTCAGCTCCAGCGCATAGTCCTGGAACCTGTCCCACAGCAGCGCCTTGTCGCTTTCGCGCACCGGCACGATCTCGACTTCCATCAGCCGCGGCCGCGATAGGGCGCCACGCCCGTCTCGGGCAGCCACACGCCGGACGGCAGCTTGCCGGTCTGCCAGAACACGTCGATCGGAATTCCGCCGCGCGGATACCAGTAGCCGGCGATGCGCAGGAAGCGCGGCCTGATCGCGCCGGCGATGCGCTTGCCGATATAGACCGTGCAGTCCTCGTGGAACGCCGCGTGGTTGCGGAAGCTGAACAGGAACAGCTTCAGCGATTTCGACTCGACGATCTTCGCGCCAGGAACATAGTCGATCACAAAATGCGCGAAATCCGGCTGGCCGGTCACCGGGCAGAGCGAGGTGAATTCCGGCGCGGTGAAGCGCACGACATAGCTCTCGCCGGCCTGCGGATTGGGAACCGCTTCCAGGATCGCCTTGTCCGGCGAGGCCGGAACCGGCACCGGACGGCCCAGTTGGGTAAGCTTCTTCGCCATGCCCAGGGCTTTGGCAGCCCGGTGAATTTCCGTCAAGAAATCCTTTTATGCGCTAATGTCATCTTGAATTCGCCCCCGGCAATATCGAAGTTGCAGGGATGCGCGCAGGGCAAAATATGGAATTCCTGAATTCGGCCTGGTCGGTGGTCAAACGCATCCTCGATGTCGAGGACGGCAAGGGCGTGGCGCGCGCCGTGCTCGAACCCATCGCGATCATCGCCATCACTTTCGCTTCCACCACCGCCATCGCCCAGCCCTTCTATGTGCCCTCGGGCTCGATGCAGCCGACGCTCGCCATCGGCGATGCCTTCGTCGCGGCGAAGTATCCCTATGGCTACAGCCGCTATTCGGTGCCGTTCGGGCTGGGGCCCGCCTCCACCGGTCGGCTGCTGCAGACGATGCCCAAGCAGGGCGACGTCGTGGTATTCCGCCTGCCGCGCGATCCGAGCCAGACCTATATCAAGCGGGTCATCGGCCTGCCCGGCGACCGCGTGCAGATGATCGACGGCCATCTGTGGATCAACGGCAAGGAACTGGCGCTGAAGGCGAACGGCGACGGCCAGGTCGAGGCCGAGGACGGCACGATCACCGCCTCGCCGCGCTATATCGAGACGCTGCCCAACGGCGTGTCGCATCCGATCTTCAAATGGAACTGGGAAGGCCCGGGCGACAACACACAGATTTTCGTCGTGCCGGCCGGCCACCTTTTCATGATGGGCGACAACCGCGACAACTCGCTCGACAGCCGCTGGTCGGCGGAGCAGCAGGGCGTCGGCTTCGTGCCGGTGGAGAACCTCGTCGGCCGCGCCGAGTTCGTCGTCGGCTCCTACGATTTCCTCAACGCGCATGCGATCTGGTCGTGGATCGGCGAATTCCGCCTATCGCGCGTGTTCAACAGCGTGAATTGATTCTTTTCGGCGCGCGCAGGCGCGCCAATAGGATCACGCGGAGCCGCGGAGAACGCGGAGTGCCTGCCTCCGCGTCTCCGCGCCTCCGCGTGAGTCATTCACTTCGGCTTGCGGA
This sequence comes from Rhizomicrobium sp., assembly GCA_037200045.1. Lineage (NCBI taxonomy): Bacteria > Pseudomonadati > Pseudomonadota > Alphaproteobacteria > Micropepsales > Micropepsaceae > Rhizomicrobium > Rhizomicrobium sp. The sequence goes on along the minus strand of JBBCHM010000001.1, from coordinate 1,449,039 downwards.
TCTGTTCGCGCAGCGGGGCCAGCGCGGTCGACCATTTGTGCAGCTCGTTCAGCGTCGCGGCGACGCCCTGCAGGTTCAGCTCATTGGCCTCGAACTTGCCGTCCTTGATCTGGGCGAAGACGCCCGGCAGCGCCACACCTTCGGGGATCGGCATCATCTTGAGCGTCGACACATGCGACCGCGCCACCTGTGCCGAGCGCAGGCCGCCGGACACGCCGCCATAGCTGACGAAGGCGGCCGGCTTGTACTGCCATTCCCAGAACAGGTAGTCGATCGCGTTCACGAAGGCCGGCGGCGGCATGTAATCGTATTCCGGGATCACGAACACGAAGGCATCCGCGGCGTCCACGCTGGCCGACCATTTCTTGGTGTGGGCGTGCTCGTATTGCCGGCGCATCGGATGATGCGGCTCGTCGTAAAGCGGCAGTTCGAAATCCGCCAGGTCGATCAGCTCGGCGTCGAAATTGCCGTGCGCCTTGGCGGCGCCGTGGAACCATTGAGCGATGATCGGCCCTTGGCGGCCGGGACGCGTGGTGCCGATGACGGTGTGAAGCTTCAAGGCCATGTCTGTCTCCTGCAAAGGGTATCGGTTCGATGCCTGGTATCAAAAAGTGACTGAGACTAGGATGGTGCCCAAGAGATCGCCGCGCAAGAAGGCACGTCCATGAAACAGGGTAACATCCATGAAACCGGCGACTGCCGCGCGGTCTCCGGCGTGCTGGCGCGGATCGGCGACAAATGGTCGGTCCTGATCGTCAGCCGGCTCGGCGCCCGCGCCATGCGGTTCGGCGAGCTGAAGCGCGACATCGGCGGGATCTCCCAGCGCATGCTCACCCTGACCTTAAGGGGGCTGGAGCGCGACGGATTGGTCACCCGTACCGTCTTTATGACGATTCCGCCGCGGGTCGACTACGCGCTGACCGCGCTCGGCCGCTCGCTGCTGGAGCCGGTCAGCGCCTTGAGGGCGTGGGCGCTCGCGAATATCGGCAGACTGGAGACCGCCCGCGCGGCGTTCGACGCGGCCGCGCCGGACGCCGCGCCGAAAATCCCCGTGCGCCCGGCGCCGTCAGCCGGCCCAGCTCGCGTCGAAGCCGCGAACGAACGGAAAAGACTGCGCGCCTGAAATGTGCCGGCGGCGCTGTTCCTCGGCCACGGCGACGTCCAGCATGAGTGTCACGAAAGTGCGGTTGCGCTCGGCGAAATCGCGCTCGTCACCGAGCAGCGGCCACAGGCCGTTCTGCATGAAGGCGTCGAGCTCCTCGCCCCAGCGCACGCCGTCGGAGCCGTCGAGCAGCTTGGCCCGGCGATGGGCCAGCGCCGCGATATGGGGCGCGATCAGCTCGCGCATCTCGACCTCGAAGGCGCGCCAGCCCTCGGCATCGAAGTCCACGCCCTGAATGAGAAAACCGACGACGTGCTTGAAAGCACCCAGAACGCGTTCCTGCATGGCTTTGCGCCTCTGCCCCACGATACGAGCATGCGCCGCGATCTCTTAAGGGATGGCTCAGAAGCCTGGTTAGCGAAGGGTTCCGCGATCGTGGAGTGGCTGGTGGCCCCCAAACCCCGCGACACCACGCCTAGTGGCACATTGTTGCGCGCGGCAGGGTCGCGTGCTAACTGCTTCGCGCGCGCGGGGACTCACCCGTGAGCGGTGTAATTTCACCAATGAACTCAAGTGCTTAAACGGCCGGCGCGATACGCAAAAGCGCCAAGGGTTAAAGGGCGAACGTGGCTACCGAACAGCAGCACGAAACCGGCATCGCGGGACGCTACGCCACCGCCATTTTCGAATTGGCGGAGGACGGCAAATCCCTCCCCGCCGTCGAGAAGGATTTCGCCGCTCTGCGCGAGCTGCTGGCGGAAAGCGCCGATCTCACCCGCCTCGTCCGCTCTCCGGTGTTCGCGAGCGACGACCAGGCCCGCGCCCTGAAGGCGGTGCTGGAGCGCATCGGCGCTTCCGATCTCGGGACCAAATTCGTGCTGGTGCTCGCCGCCAAGCGCCGGCTGTTCTATCTGACCGACATCATCAAGAGCTTCGAGCGCATCCTGGCGACGCGCCGCGGCGAAGTGCAGGCGCAGGTCACAAGCGCCCGCAAGCTCAACGACGGCGAGACCGCCGAATTGAAGGCGGCGCTCAAGGGCAAGCTCGGCCGCGAGCCGCGCCTCGAAACCAAAGTCGATCCCACTTTGCTCGGCGGCCTCGTCGTGAAGGTGGGCTCGCGCATGATCGATACATCGCTCCGCACCAAGCTGAACGGCATCCGTGCGGCCATGAGAGGTAACTGACAATGGACATCCAGCCCGCGGAAATCTCCGCCATCCTCAAGCGCGAGATCGCGAATTTCGGCGCCGAAGCGCAGGTCAGCGAAGTCGGCCAGGTGCTCAGCGTCGGCGACGGCATCGCGCGCGTCTACGGCCTCGACAACGTCCAGGCCGGCGAGATGGTCGAGTTCCCGGGCGGCATCAAGGGCATGGCGCTGAACCTCGAAAGCGACAATGTCGGCATCGTGATCTTCGGCAACGACTCGACGATCAAGGAAGGCGACACCGTCAAGCGCACCGGCGCCATCGTCGACGTGCCGGTCGGCAAGGGCCTGCTCGGCCGCGTGGTCGATCCGCTCGGCAATCCGATCGACGGCAAGGGCCCGCTCGATCCGGCCGGCATCGCCGAGCGCCGCCGCGTCGACGTGAAGGCGCCGGGCATCATCCCGCGCAAGTCGGTGCACGAGCCGGTGCAGACCGGCCTGAAGGCGATCGACTCGCTGATCCCGGTCGGCCGCGGCCAGCGCGAGCTGATCATCGGCGACCGCCAGACCGGCAAGACCGCCGTCGCCGTCGACACGATCATCAACCAGAAGTCCGTCAACAAGGGCACCGACGAGAGCGCCAAGCTCTATTGCATCTATGTCGCCATCGGCCAGAAGCGCTCGACCGTGGCGCAGATCGTGCGCACGCTCGAGGATGCCGGCGCGATGGACTACACCATCGTCGTCGCCGCGACCGCGTCGGAGCCGGCGCCGCTCCAGTTCCTCGCGCCGTTCTCCGGCTGCGCCATGGGCGAGTGGTTCCGCGACAACGGCATGCATGCCGTGATCGTCTATGACGACCTGTCCAAGCAGGCCGTCGCCTATCGCCAGATGTCGCTCCTGCTGCGCCGCCCGCCGGGCCGCGAAGCCTATCCGGGCGACGTCTTCTACCTGCACAGCCGCCTTCTGGAACGCGCCGCCAAGCTGAACGAGGACAACGGCTCGGGCTCGCTGACCGCGCTGCCGATCATCGAGACCCAGGCCAACGACGTGTCGGCCTATATCCCGACCAACGTGATCTCGATCACCGACGGCCAGATCTTCCTCGAAACCGACCTGTTCTATCAGGGCATCCGTCCGGCGGTGAACGTCGGCATCTCGGTGTCGCGCGTCGGTTCGTCGGCGCAGATCAAGGCGATGAAGACCGCGTCCGGTCCGATCAAGTCCGAGCTGGCGCAGTACCGCGAGATGGCGGCCTTCGCGAAATTCGGCTCCGACCTCGACGCCTCGACGCAAAAGATGCTGGCGCGCGGCGAGCGGCTGACCGAGCTGCTCAAGCAGCCGCAATACAAGCCCTTCGCGGTCGAGGAGCAGGTGGTGGTGATCTATGCCGGCACGCGCGGCTTCCTCGATCCGGTCCCGGTGAACAAGGTCGGCGCCTATCAGGAGGCGCTGCTGTCGAAGCTCAAGGCGTCGCGGCCCGAGATCCTGGACGGCATCCGCACCGGCAAGGCGCTGACGCCGGATCTGGAAGGCAAGCTCAAGGACGCGCTCGCCGACTTCGCCAAGACGTTCGTGGCGTAACGCACAAGGCTGATTTTCCATGGCATCCGTCAAGGAAATGCGCACACGGATCGGAAGCGTGAAGTCCACGCAGAAGATCACCAAGGCGCTGCAGATGGTGGCGGCGGCGAAGCTGCGCCGCGCCCAGGCCGCGGCGGAAAGCGCCCGCCCCTATGCCCAGCGCATGGCGAGCGTGATCGCGAACCTGGCGGCCGGCGTCTCCGGCGCCGACGCGCCGCTGCTGCTGGCCGGCAACGGCAACGACCAGCGCCATCTCTTCATCGTGGCGACCTCCGACCGCGGCCTCGCCGGCGGATTCAATTCCGGCATCGTGCGCGCGGCGCGCGAGCGCATCGCCAGGCTGCTGGACGAGGGCAAGGACGTCCGCATTATCACCATCGGCCGCAAGGCGCGCGACCAGCTCCGCCGTCAATACGCCTCGCGTTTCGTGGAGAATTACGAGGTCGGAACCAAGGCGCCGGATTTCGCGCTGGTGCGCCCGATCGCCAAGAAGATCATCGACATGTACACCGCCGGCGAGACCGACGTGGTCACGCTGGTGTCGAGCCGCTTCAAGTCGGTCGTGACCCAGACGCCGACCGCGCGCCAGCTCATCCCGGCCGCCGTCGACGCCAATGCCGGCACCGCCGCGTTCTATGAATACGAGCCGGACGAGGCGACCATCCTCGAAGCGCTGCTGCCGCAGAACATCGCGGTGCAGCTTCTGACCGCGCTCTTGGAGAACCAGGCCGGCTTCTTCGCCTCGCAGATGACGGCGATGGACAACGCCACCCGCAATGCCGGCGACCTCATCAAGGCGCTGACCATCAAGATGAACCGTACCCGTCAGGCGCAGATCACCAAGGAGCTGATCGAGATCATCTCCGGTGCGTCCGCCGTCTGACCGATTGGAAGAAAGAGATCGAACATGTCCGCTACAGGCACCACCGTTGCGAATGCCAAAGGCCGCCTCACCCAGGTGATCGGCGCCGTCGTCGATGTCGAGTTCGACGGCGAGCTGCCGGCGATCCTGAACGCGCTGGAGACGATGAATGTCGACGCCAAGACCGGCAAGCCGGTCCGTCTGGTGTTCGAGGTCGCCCAGCATCTCGGCCAGAACACCGTGCGCGCCATCGCCATGGACGCGACCGAGGGCCTGGTGCGCGGCGCCGAAGTCACCGATACGGGCAAGCCGATCCGCGTGCCGGTCGGTCCGGCCACGCTCGGGCGCATCATGAACGTGATCGGCGAGCCGATCGATGAAGCCGGCCCGATCGCCGAGACCCACATGGCGCCGATCCATCGCGAGGCGCCGAGCTTCGCCGAGCAGGCGGGCACCGCCGAAGTCCTCGTCACCGGCATCAAGGTCATCGACCTGCTCTGCCCCTACACCAAGGGCGGCAAGATCGGCCTGTTCGGCGGCGCCGGCGTCGGCAAGACCGTGACCATGCAGGAGCTGATCAACAACATCGCCAAGGCCTATGGCGGCTATTCGGTGCTGGCCGGCGTCGGCGAGCGCACCCGCGAGGGCAACGACCTCTATCACGAGATGATCGAGTCGAACGTGAACATCGACCCGAAGAAGAACAACGGCTCGACCGAAGGCTCCAAGTGCACGCTGGTCTACGGCCAGATGAACGAGCCGCCGGGCGCCCGCGCCCGCGTCGCGCTGACCGGTCTCGCCCAGGCAGAGTATTTCCGCGATGTCGAGGGCAAGGACGTGCTGCTGTTCATCGACAACATTTTCCGCTTCACCCAGGCCGGTTCCGAAGTGTCCGCCCTGCTCGGCCGCATCCCGTCGGCGGTGGGCTACCAGCCGACGCTCGCGTCGGAGATGGGCGCGCTGCAGGAGCGCATCACATCCACCGACAAGGGCTCGATCACCTCGGTGCAGGCGATCTACGTGCCGGCCGACGACATGACCGATCCGGCGCCCGCCACCTCAATGGCACACCTTGACGCGACCACCGTGCTGTCGCGCGACATCGCGGCGCTCGCGATCTTCCCGGCGGTCGATCCCTTGGACTCGACCTCGCGCATCATGGACCCGAACGTCATCGGCGAGGAGCACTACACCGTCGCCCGCCGCGTCCAGGAAGTGCTGCAGCAGTACAAGGCGCTGAAGGACATCATCGCCATTCTCGGCATGGACGAGCTGTCGGAAGACGACAAGCTGGTCGTGGCGCGCGCGCGCAAGATCCAGCGCTTCCTCAGCCAGCCCTTCCACGTCGCCGAAGTGTTCACCAACCTTCCGGGCGTGTTCGTGAGCCTGGAAGACACGATCCGCTCCTTCAAGGCGATCGTCGACGGCCAGCACGACGATCTGCCCGAGCAGGCGTTCTACAACGTCGGCACGATCGAGGACGCGGTGACCAAGGCCAAGAAGATGGCGGCGGACGCGTAATACCGCCCGGTGTCATGGCCCGCGCATGCGGGCCATCCAGGTGACGCCGGTACTGTGTTGAAGGAGTTTCGCCGCGACGCAATCGAGATCGCGGCGGTTTCAACTGGGTGGCCCGCATTCGCGGGCCATGACAGTGATGGGAAGTTAGAATGGCAGACAAGATTTCCTTCGACCTCGTCTCGCCGGAGCGGCTTCTGCTCTCCGACACCGCCGACATGGTCACCGTGCCGGCGACCGAGGGCTATATGGGTGTGATGGCCGGCCATGCGCCGGTGATCACCACCCTGCGCCCCGGCATGATCGATATCCTCAAGGACGGTACGGACACCCGCTTCTTCGTGCGCGGCGGCTTCGCCGAGATCGGCGCCGAGAAGATCACCGTGCTCGCCGAGGAAGCGATTCCGATGGCGGAACTGGCCCTGCCGGTGCTCGACCAGCGCATCAAGGACACCGAGGAAGACCTGATCGCGGCCACCGGCGATGCCCAGAAAGCCCGGATCGCCGAGGAACTCGACGACCTGAGGTTGGTCCGCGCCGCGTTCTGATCTTGGGGGTGGCGGGCGATTCGCGGCCGCGGGACCCTCCCACGGGGTTCCCACCGCGCAACCGGATTTGATATACTGCGTTGACGGGGATCGAACCGCGTAAGGACCCGTAGGGCAATCATGGCGGAAGCGACCGTATACAAGCAGGGCTGGAAGCTGGAGGACGTCCGATGGGACGCCTTCGACCGCTCCAAGGCGGCGCCGCGGATGATCGCGGCGGTCAAGGCGGCCGCCCTGGTGGAGATGAATGCTCCCGATTATGTCGTCTACCTGAAACGCGTCTTCAAGGATGCGGGACCGGAGATGCATCAGGCCATCGAGCAATGGGGCGGCGAGGAGCGCCAGCACGGCCGCGCCCTCGGGCGCTGGGCCGAGATGGCCGACCCCAGCTACAATGTCGACGAGGCGTTCGCCCGCTTCCGCGCCGGCTACAAGCCGGAGCATTTCCAGGACGAGGACGGCGTCTCGATCCGCGGCAGCCGGCGCGGCGAGATGATCGCCCGCTGCGTGGTGGAGAGCGGTACCTCGACCTATTACACCGCGATCAAGGACGCGACCGAGGAGCCGGTCCTCAAGGAGATCGCCGGCCGCATCGCCGCCGACGAATTCAGGCATTACAAGCTCTTCTACGAGACTCTTCACGCCCAGGATGAGCCCGACCTGCCCTTGTGGAAGAAGCTCGCGGTGGCGGCCGGCCGCATCACCGAATCCGACGACGACGAGATCGCCTACGCCTATTACTGCGCCAATGTTCCGGCGAGCGAGACGGAGCGCCTGCCCTATCGGCGCGCGCAATACGCCAAGGTCGCGGCCGGCATCCTCAACACGATCTACCGCCGCCATCACATCCAGAAGCTGGTGCAGATGGTGGCGAAGGCGGTCGGCGCCGCGCCGCAGGGCCCGTTCGCCAAGGTTGCCGGCGCGGTGCTGTGGCGCTTCCTGCGCATGCGGGCGGGAATGACGGCCGCGTTCGCCTGAGGCCTTTGGCGATTCAATCCGATAACGACCGGCCCTAATGCCGCGTCTCGTCCGACTTCACGATCTTCAGATGCGTCGGCCTGGGCTTGGGCGCCGGCGGTCGCGGGTGCTGGCGGCGCTGCCAGATCGTCGCGGCGATCATCGCCGCCAGGACGATCAGCGGCCAGCGCAACTGGTAGAGCAGATAGAGCCCGATCCCGTTCGGGCCGAAGAACAACGCCAGGCCCAACGAGCAGCCGAAGGCGACCAGGACGATGGCCGCGACCAGGCGCCGGGCGGGGGCCGTCACCGCGTCATACGCTGCGCTTCACCAGCATCTGCTTGATCTCGCCGATCGCCTTGGCGGGGTTGAGACCCTTGGGGCAGGTGTTGGTGCAGTTCATGATCGTGTGGCAGCGATAGAGCCGGAACGGATCCTCCAGCTTGTCGAGCCGCTCGCCGGTGTGCTCGTCGCGGCTGTCGGCCAGCCAGCGATAAGACTGCAGAAGCGCCGCCGGTCCCAGATAGCGCTCCGAATTCCACCAATAGCTCGGGCAGGCGGTCGAGCAGCAGGCGCACAGGATGCACTCGTAGAGCCCGTCGAGCTTGGCGCGTTCTTCCGGCGACTGCTTCCATTCCTTTTCCGGCTCGGCCGTCTTGGTCTGCAGGAACGGCTCGATCGAGGCGTATTGCGCGTAGAAATTGGTGAGGTCGGGAACCAGGTCCTTCGCCACCGGCATGTGCGGCAGGGGATAGACCGCGACGGGTCCCGAAATGTCGGTGATCGCCTTGGTGCAGGCCAGCGTATTGCCGCCGCCGATATTCATCGCGCAGGAGCCGCACACGCCCTCGCGGCAGGAGCGGCGGAAGGTCAGCGACGGATCGATCTCGTTCTTGATCTTGATGAGGGCGTCCAGGACCATCGGCCCGCAGCTCGCCAGATCGACCGTGTAGGTGTCGACGCGCGGATTGGCGTCGCCGTCGGGATCGTAGCGGTAGACCTTGAACTCCTTGGTGCCCTTGGGCTTCTTGCCGTTGGCGTTCTTCGGCGCCGGCCAGACCTTACCTTTGGTCGGCCGCGAACCTTTGGGCAATGTGAGCTGAACCATGACCGTCCTGGCGGGAAATATCGGGCCTCGGGTTTAGCAAGCCCCCTCCCCTCTGGCAACGCGCCAAAGCGGCGCCTACCCCGCCCCGATCTGCTCGAACACCCAGGCGGTTTCGACCGGCTGGTCCTTGACCGATCCGGTCAGGACGATCTGTTCGGTGCGCCGCACCAGATCGCCGCCGAGATAGACGCTTTCCTCGATGGCGACCTCGCCGCCGGAGCGGAACCGCCAGCCTTCGCCATTCGGGAGCTTCAGGAGGATGCCGCCGCCCTGGCTGGGCGACATGCGCACGTCGGGATGGATGTGGAAGCGGATGGCGAAGGCGGTGTCCTTGCGGCCCTTCTCCGCCCGGGGCAGCAGCCGGTCGGCGCCGGTGAGGGTGAGCCCGTTCGCCGCGAGCGTGACCTGCCGCTCGTGGCGCACGCCGAACTGGGACAGATAGCCGTCATGGCTCGCCTCGACGCTCCAGCCCTGCGGCGTCTCTCTGCGCTGCGTCACGATCTCGCGCGGACCTTGCAGCAGGCGTGGGCCGAGCATGCGGCGCGCCAGCCCGGCCGGCAGGATCGCCGCCATCGAGGCGTCATCCATCACCAGCGTGGAATGCGCCGCGGTGGCGCGCAGCGCGCCCTCCCATTTGGGATGCGCCGTGTTGGCGGCGCCGCAATTGACGACGATGCGCTGGTTGCCGCTCGAGAACTCGAAGGCGAGGCAGCCGGCATGCGCGACGGTCGAGAACGCGGCCGGCGGCACCGCGCCGCAATCGAGCACCAGCAGCGATTTCGCGGCCACCAGCCGCTGATAGCCCGAATGGCGCGCGAAGGCGAAGGGCTGGCCGCGCACTTCGTCCCGCGCCAGCAGGCCGGCGATCATGCGCGAATCCGATTCCGCGCCGCCATTGAACAGCGCCAGCGCGCCGTCGCCATGGCGGAAGAAGCGGATCGCGGGCGCGACGCGGTCATGGGCGCTGCGGACCGGATGCGGCACGTCGAGCCCGCCGGCGCCCAGCGCGTCCATCACCATCACGATCAGGCGGTAGCAATTGACGAGGTTCTCCGGCGAGCGGCTGACATGCCCGCCATCGGGCAGGATCTGGCGCGCGATCTCGCCTTCCAGGCATTTCAGGCCCTCTTCGAGGCGGCGCTGGCTGTCGCCGAGGCAGGCGCCGGAGAGCGCGAAGGCCGCCGCCGCCTCAAAGCGCGGCATGCCGTCCGGCGCCTCGCTTGCGATGCGCGACAGCATGCGCGACTGCTCGCGCAGCGAGACGAAGACTTTCGAGCGCCACAGCAGGTCCGAATTGGCGATCACCAGCCGGCCATGCGCGAAGATATGGATCAGCCGCCGCGCGATCACCTCCGCCGACCAGGCCGGCTCGGAATAGCGCGCATTGCGCTTGAGCCATTGGCTGATCAGGTTGGTCGCCAGGGTCCGTGATGCCTCGCCGCCGGCCAGCGCCAGGGGCGGCAGCCAGGTGAAGCCGTGCAGCGCGCGCGCCCAGTCGTCCGACGGCATCGGCTTGTCGAACACCGAACCGTCCTTCACCTCGACCGTCTCGCCCGCGAAGCGGAAGCGCCCGCGCAAGAGCGCGTCGGCGTCTTCCAGCCGGCGCGGCAACGCATCGTAGGGATGAAACAGGATGCGGTCCGACAGCGGACCTTTCAGGAAGCGGCGATAGAGCCAGGTCCGGCGGTACCAGACGCGGATCGGGCGGAGCCAGACGCGCAACAGGGCGCGGAGAACCTCGGGCAGAAGACCGAGCGGAAGTGACGGCGTCGCCCTGTCCGCCACGGCGTCAGCCGCGGAGCGCGGCGATGTTCGCCGCGTAGCGCGAAGGCCCGCCGGTGAACACCGCGGTTCCCGCGACCAGGATGTTCGCGCCGGCCGCGATGGCGAGCTTCGCGGTCTGCGGATTGATCCCGCCGTCGACTTCCAGATCGATGGCGCGGCCGGTCTTCGCGATGCGCGTCGCGATGACCTCGATCTTCTTCAACTGGCTATGGATGAAGGTCTGACCGCCGAAGCCGGGATTGACGCTCATCACCAGGATGAGGTCGGCGAGGTCCATCAGATTGTCGAGCATCTCGACCGGGGTCCCGGGATTGAGCACCACGCCGGCGCGCTTGCCCAGGCTCTTGATCAGTTGCAGCGTGCGATGGATGTGCGGCCCCGCCTCGGTGTGAACGGTGATGCCGTCGGCGCCGGCGTCCGCGAAATCCTGCACATAGGGATCGACCGGCGAGATCATCAGATGCACGTCGAGCGGCTTTGTGGCGTGCGGCTTGATCGCCTTCACCACCATCGGGCCGATCGTGATGTTGGGAACATAATGGCCGTCCATGACATCCACATGGATGAGATCGGCGCCGGCGGCTTGCACCGCCTCGATCTCCTCGCCCAGCCGCGAAAAATCGGCCGAAAGGATCGACGGAGCGATGCGGATTTTGCTGGCCATGGCGGCCATTAAGTGACGGATTCTGACCGGCCCCGCAAGGCGCCAAAGTACTTACGCGGTGGGCCTATCCAGCCGCAGGCGGCGCCGCGCTTCGGCCTCGATCCGGGGCCAGGCGACGAGCACCACGGCGAAGGTCGGCAGCCACATGATGCGCGACTGGTAGCGGCCATGCGGACCGGAGAACACGCCGCAGACGAACGCGTTGCCCAGCAGCGCCAGAAGGACGAAGGCCGGCAGCAGGCTGCCGCGCCAGTCGCGCCGCCGCACGGCGTTGCGCAGGACCAGGTACAGCGCCGCCAGCGACAGCAGCGCCATCGGCACATGCACCAGGTTGATCGGCAGGAACCAGATCGCGCCCTCCTGCTGATAAGCGTGGTCGTAGTCGCTGAGTTGCTGCGGAATGGCGATCTTGAACTCGCGGTTGAGCACCCATTCCTGCGGCACGATCCCGTCGCCGGTCTGGAACCAGAAGAACTGCAGCGCCGCGTCCTGCAGCGCCACGATCGCGTTTTCGAGCGGATAACGCTTCAGGCTCTCGCCGACCAGGAGGGCGGATTCCTTGCCGCGCTTCTCGAAGCCGCCGGCCTTGTGGAACGGACTGGTGATGCCGCCCATCCACAGCCAGCTATCGGCATGCGCCGGCAGCTTGTCCTTGTAGGGGCAGATGGCGTAGCCGGCCTTGGGGCAATCGGTGTCGAGCACCGGCGTGATCAGATCGTCTTCCATCAGCCGCGCTTCCAGGAAGACCATGCCCGAACGGCTGAAGAAGACGTGCCGGGTGAAGATGTAGTTGGCGGCATAGATCGACAGGATCGCCAGCACGAAACTCGTCACCGCGAGCGCCAGGCGCGGCCGCGGCAAGGCGTTGGCCTCGATCCAGGCGACGGGCGCCAGACGCATCGCCGCCAGCACGACGAGCAGGCCGGCGGCGAGCGCGACATGGGAGGAGTGACACGCGATGGCGATGGCGGCCGCGGCGGCGAGCAGCGTCTTGCGCGCCGGCCCCAGTCCCTCGCCATGAAAGGCCAAGAGGTAGATCGCGAGCGGCGCCACCGCCACGAAGCAGTCCGGCTCGATCTGTGCGGCATACCAGGGAAGCCCCGTCGTGAGGCACAGCACCGCGCCGATCGCGAGCAGCGCCCACAGCGACATTTGCGGCCGGATGGCGCGCGCGAACTGCACCATCACGAAGGCGGTGATCAGGCATTGCGCCGCCGCCACCAGCCACAGGCTCTGCGCGCCGCCGCTCGCCGCCAGGAAGGCGGAATAGATCGGCGAGCGCTCCGCGATGAAGAGATGCCCGAGGCCCTGCAGCATGTAGGCGCCGGTATCGTAGAAGATGATCGGAAAGCCGTTCCAGGCCGCGACGGACAGCAGGATGGGCGTCAGGAGCAGAACGCCGAGAATCTCGTTGAGCGGCCGCGCGATCGGCGCGGCGGCAAGCGCGAAGCGAAACGGGCGCAGTCCCGCAACGGTGCTTCCCAACTCGCTCATTGTCCGGCGGACGCCCCCAACGCAATGCCGGACAATGCCGCAACCCATGCTGCACTGCAAAGTGACAAAATGGACAGGCGCAACACTGGGGGCAAAGGGCGCGGAAATCCTGCCGATTCCGGGGCGCCGAACCGGTTGACACAAGGTCGCCCCGCCCTACACTCCGGCCCGCTTCGCATACCCGCTTTTTCGAGGAAATTCATGGCGGATAACCCGCACAGCGCGCGGCGCCCGCGCCCGCTGTCGCCTTTCGTGACGATCTATCACTGGCCCGTCACCATGGCGACGTCGATCGTCCACCGGTTCACCGGCATGGGGCTGGCCGCCGGCACCGTGCTTCTGGCCTGGTGGCTCTACGCCGTGGCGAGCGGGCCCGAATCGTTCCGCGAATTCGTCGATCTGGCCGGAACGCCGCTCGGCCAGGTCATCCTGTTCCTGATCGTGTGGTCGCTCGCCTTCCATTTGCTCAACGGCTTTCGCCATCTGGCCTGGGACATGGGCTTCGGCTTTTCCAAAGAGACGGCGCAGACCAATTCGATCCTGGTGATCGCGGCCTCGATCCTGGTCGCCGCCGCGTTCTTCGCGCTCGCCTATGGCGGCTATGGGGGATACTACCAGTGAGCCTCGAAACCCCGCTGCACAAGGTCGAGGGCCTCGGCTCCGCCCATTCCGGCGTGACGCATTTCTGGCGCCAGCGCATCACCGCCGCGGCGCTGATCCCGCTGGCGATCTGGTTCGCGGTCTCGGTGCTGGGCCTGGTCGGCGCGCACGAGGCGGCGACGCTGGCCTTCCTGTCCCAGCCCTTGAACGCGATCCTGATGGCGGCCTTCGTCGTCATCGCGGTCTATCACATGGCGCTGGGCATGCAGGTCGTGATCGACGATTACTTCTACGTCTCCTGGCAGAAGCTCTCGCTGATGCTGCTGGTGCGCGGCTTCTCGCTGGCCGTCATCGCCGCCTGCCTCTATGCCCTGCTCCGCATCGCTGGACCCATCGTATGACCGCCGGATACACCATCGTCGACCACACCTTTGACGTCGTCGTCGTCGGCGCCGGCGGCGCGGGGCTGCGCGCCACGCTGGAATGCGCCCGCCAGGGCCTCAAGACGGCCTGCATCACCAAGGTCTTCCCGACCCGCAGCCACACCGTGGCCGCGCAGGGCGGCATCTCCGCGGCGCTCGGCAATATGGGCGAGGACGACTGGCGCTGGCACATGTACGACACCGTCAAGGGGTCGGACTGGCTGGGCGACCAGGACGCCATCGAATATCTCTGCCGCAACGCGCCGGAAGCCGTCTACGAGCTCGAACATTTCGGCGTGCCGTTCAGCCGCACCGAGGAAGGCAAGATCTACCAGCGCGCCTTCGGCGGCATGACGAGCAATTACGGCAAGGGCATCGCGCAGCGCACCTGCGCCGCCGCCGACCGCACCGGCCACGCCATCCTGCACACGCTCTACGGCCAGTGCGTGAAGCACGAGGTGAACTTCTTCATCGAGTATTTCGCGCTCGACCTGATCAAGGACGGCGACGCCATCGTCGGCCTGATGGCGTGGAACCTGGACGACGGCACGCTGCACCGCTTCCGCGCCCACAAGGTGATCCTGGCGACCGGCGGCTATGGCCGCATCTACCTCTCCTGCACCGGCGCCCACACCCAGACCGGCGACGGCAACGCCATGGTGCTGCGCGCCGGCCTGCCCCTGCAGGACATGGAGTTCGTGCAGTTCCATCCGACCGGCATCTTCGGCGCCGGCGTGCTGATCACCGAAGGCGTGCGCGGCGAAGGCGGCTATCTCACCAATTCGCAGGGCGAGCGCTTCATGGAGCGCTATGCGCCCAACGCCAAGGACCTCGCGTCGCGCGACGTGGTCAGCCGCGCCATGACGATCGAGATCCGCGAAGGCCGCGGCGTCGGCCCGAACAAGGACCACATCTACCTGCATCTGTCGCATCTCGACCCGAAGATCATCCATGAGCGGCTGCCCGGCATCTCCGAGAGCGCGCGCATCTTCGCCGGCGTCGACGTGACCAAGGAGCCGATCCCGGTGCTGCCGACGGTGCATTACAACATGGGCGGCATTCCCTGCCGCTACACCGGCGACGCGCTGACGCTGAAGAACGGCGACCCCGACACCCCGATCCCCGGCCTGATGGCGGTGGGCGAAGCGGCCTGCGTCTCGGTCCACGGCGCCAACCGGCTCGGCTCCAATTCGCTGATCGATCTGGTGGTGTTCGGCAAGGCGGCCGGCGTGCATGCCGGCGAGTCGCTCAAGGGCGTCACCGGCCATCACGATTTGCCCAAGGGCGCGGGCGACGAAGCCATCGCGCGGCTCGACAGATACCGCAACGCCAAGGGCGGCACGCCGACCGCCGAATTGCGCCTCGCCATGCAGAAGGCGATGCAGGCCGACGCCGCCGTGTTCCGCACCGGCGACACGCTCAAGAGCGGCCAGAAGAACATCGACGAGATCTACGGCCGGCTGAAGGACATCAAGGTCAGCGACCGCTCGCTGATCTGGAACACCGACCTCGTCGAGACGCTCGAATTCGAGAATCTGATCCAGCAGGCCATCGTCACCATCGAAGGCGCGGTGGTGCGCCACGAAAGCCGCGGCGCGCACGCCCGCGAGGACTTCCCCACCCGCGACGACGCGAACTGGATGAAGCACACGCTGTCGTGGCTCGACCCGGCGACCGGCGTGGCGCGCCTCGACTACCGCCCGGTGCACACCTACACGCTGACCAACGAAGTCGAATACATCCCACCCAAGGCGCGGACGTATTAACGATGGCGGCCAAGACATTCGCTCCGAATCTCTGGCAAGTCATGTCAGGCCGTCAGACGCCTTTCGGCCGGCTATTGCGAGCCAGCCCGGTGCCGATTGTTTTCCGTCATTGACCTGCTCGGGAGCGGCACCTGTGTCCATGTCGACCTTGTAGCGGCACCGGTCGCCATCGGAAACTCGTCACCCGACGCGCGTTGCGCCGACGTGTCTGGTGGCAGGCAGTAAGCCATTCGATGCGTTGGCTTCATTGCGACGAAGCACCGGGGCCCCATCTTGCGACTGTGTCTCCGCGGCTTGAATTCCCCGAGTCTCCCATTCCATCAGCGGCGATAAAATGCTTCTCTCGTATGCGATCTTGCCTTCCAATATTGCCCCAATCCGGACCAATGAACCCACTACTTAAGCACAGACTGAGGATCGCCGTCGGATGGTTTGGGCTTCGTTTTCGCGAAACGCTGCCGCTTCATGCATCGAAGTCCGAGTTCTGTCGCCACCTGAAAGCTCTCGGCTTCGAGCCGGAATGGGTCATCGACGTCGGCGTCGCCGATGGGACCTTAGACATCTACACCAACTTTCCAAAGGCACGTTATCTGCTGGTAGAGCCGATGAGCGAGTTCTCCGGCGCACTTCGGTGGATAAGCGAGCACTATAGGGCCGACGTCGAGCCGGTCGCTGCGGGCGGATCGGAATCGACTTTGACGATACACTACAGCCCGCAATTGGCGGATATGCACGGCGCCACGTTGGCGGAAAGCTCTAATTCTGAAGCGGCGTCGAATTCCCGAAATGTTGCCGTTCGCCGGCTCGACGCGCTTGCGCGGGAACACAAGATAGCCGGGACGATCCTGCTCAAGATCGACACGCAGGGCACCGAACTGCAGGTTCTCGATGGCGCGAGCGGCATTCTCGACCAAGTCGAGGTCGCGATCCTCGAAGTGTCGCTCTTCAATTTCGGGTTGAAGCAGCCGGTGCTTCACGAGGTGGTCAGCTACATGGCCGAGAGAGGGTTTGTCGCCTATGACATGTTCGACGGCTGGGGCCGTCCGCTCGATGGGGCGCTCGGGCAGGTCGACATCGCTTTTGTCAAGGAAAATGGCCGATTTCGTCGCGATCAGCGCTATGCGGAGCCATCTAAAAGGAAATCGCCGGTGTTGCGGGCCATGAACTGGATGCGACACATCCTAAAGGTCTGATCTTCCGCTCGTTGCTTTCCGTCACCTTTCGTCGCGCATGTTTGAGCGGCGATCGGCCGGCATGAGAGCCACGGGGCGCATGCGCGCGAGAATTTCCCCGCTCGCGATGACCAGAACTGGATGAAGCGCACCCTGGCTTGGCTCGATATCAAGACCGGGTGGACCAAGCTCGACTACCGCCCGGTGCACACCTACACGCTGACCAACGAAGTCGAATACATCCCACCCAAGGCGCGGACATACTGAGGCCGCCCGATCGTTCGGCGTCTTGAAACGGCGACCGGCGCCACCCAGATTATTTACGTCGTAAGAAGACGGGGCCTGCCATGACCTTGGAGCCGCTGCTGCATACGCCGCCGGCCGTGCAGATTCATGTCGCCACCGTCGTTCCGGCCTTCCTGATCGGCACTTTCCTGATTTTCGTCAGCCGCAAGGGCTCGGCGCTGCATCGCGCGTTCGGCTATCTCTACCTCGTGCTGATGAGCGTCACGGCGGTCACGACCTTGTTCGTCCACCAGCTCATGCCCCATAGCCCGTTCTGGGGCTTGAGCCCGATCCATCTCCTGGTGCCGCTGACGCTGTTCGCCGTGGTCGGCGCGCTGCGCGGCGCCTGGACGCACAATGTCGCCCTGCACAAGCGCGCGATGATCGGGCTCTATGTCGGCGGCATGCTGATCGCGGGAGCGCTCACCTTCCTGCCCGGCCGCATCATGCACGCGGTTGCATTCGGCGGCTGACGCGCGGGGCGCGCCGGCGGTTGCGGAACAAATCCGGTCCTCCGGCGTATCCGTCGCGCGGGGCGTTTGCCATGGAGATGCATATGCGGACGAAAATCCTTCTTCTGGCAGCCGCTGCCGCGATCGCGATGAGCGTCGACGGCGCCCTCGCCGACCCGTCCGACGGCCCCGATCCGCAAGGCTATTACAGCCGCACCGACCATGACGGTTATTACGACCGCAACGGGCATTACCAGCATTTCACCGATGCCGATCGTCCGCCGCCGGATGACGATGACGGCCCGCCGCCTCCGCCGCCGCGCTATTACCACGAGGGCGACTACGAGCGCGACTGTCATGCCGGCAACGCGGCCGGCACCGTGTTCGGCGCCGCCGGCGGCGGACTGATCGCCGGCGCGGCCAGCCACGGCAATCCCGCCGCCATCGTCGGCGGCGTCCTCTTGGGCGGGCTGTTCGGCCACGCCGTGACGCACGACATCGATTGCGACGACCAGCGCTATGCCTTCAACGTCTATGCCGACGGCCTGAACGGCGACATCGGCCGGCGCTATGAATGGCGCCATGGCGACAGCTACGGCTATTTCACGCCGACGCGCGAATACAGCGAGGACGGGCTGCGCTGCCGCGCCTTCACCAGCGTGACCTGGCGCCATGGCGAGGAATTCCACCACGACGGCAGCGCCTGCTACGGCCGCGACGGCTATTGGCATTTCGACGACTGAAGCGTCGGCCGAGCCCGTCCCTACTTCGCCACCGCCAGCGCCGCGGCGATGTCGGCGCCGGCGTTCTTGCGCAGCGCGACGCAGCGGTCGATCTGTTCTTCGGTGTGCGCCGCTCGCCGCGCCACGCCCAGCGCGCCGCCAAGCTTGTCCTGCAGGAACACCTCGGTCTGGGTGTGCGCGCCGGCATCGCAGGCGCCCCGAAGGATGCCCGCCATGTTGCCCATGCCGCGCAGGCTCACGCGCTGCGCGAAGGCATCGAAATGCGCCCCGACATAGGACCACAGCGCCTCGCGCGCCACCGTCTCCTCCGGCATGAATTCGCTCAGATAGCGCAGTTCGCCGATCCGCATCTTCGCGGGCGCCAGCGCCAGGAGCTTGCCGACCACCGCCGGATCGTCGCTGCCGGCGAAGGCATAGACGACGTCGCGCCGCACCTGTTCCTGGTTCGTGGTCTGGAATATCGCGATCAGCGCGTCGGCAAAGCCCTTGTCGGACAACAGCGCCGCCCGCAGCGCCTCGGCGCGCACTTCCGGCGCCAGGGACTGCCACCGCCCCTCGCCCGGCGCCTGCGACACCGCGATCGGCAGCGCCAGCATCGCGATGGCGTCGTGATCGTGCGCCTCGGTGACGAGCAAGGTCGCGAGGGCTGCCCGGGCGAAGGCGTCCGCCGGCTTCTCGCTCTTCTTCGGCGAAACGCCAGCCGCCTTGAAGCGCGCCAGGAAGTTGCGGCTGAGGAACGCGCGATAGGCGGGAAGATCGGCCGGCGCGAGGCTTTGGCGCAGCGGCTGGAGCCGCTTGACCAGGCTGCGCAGCACGTCCCAGCGCGCGGTCGGCGCCAGCGCGTGGACGAGGTCGAACGCATCGGCCGCGCGGGCCTGGCCGTCGCGCAGGCCGGCGAAGATGTTGCCCAGCAGCGTGATCTGGGCCGCGGCGTCCAGCTTGGGTGCCAGCGCGATCTGCTTGCGCCAATCGGCTTCGTCCAGGGCGAAATGGTAGTAGCCCGCACCATCGGCGTTCGGCAGCGCCATCTCGGTGCAGGCGCCCGTCAGGGGCAGCGTGAAACGCGCGCCCTCCCCGATCCGGCACGCGCGCGACGCGCCGTCCAGCGCGCAGACCGGCACGCGCCAGGTCCGTAGCGGCGCGGCGAATCCGAACGGCGCATAGGCCGACTGCGCGAAGCTGAGCGTCGGCGGCGTACAGCTCGGCGCGACCTTCAGCAGCGGCACGCCCGAACGGTCGATGAAATCGCCGAACGCCGCCACGATCTCGGGATGTCCCGTGGTCGCGGCGATGGTGCCGATGAAGTCGCGCGCCGTCGCGTTGCCGCGCGCGAATTTCGTCAGATAGGCATGGATGCCGCGCTGCCAGTCCTGCGGCCCGACATAATTCTCGAACATGCGCAGCACCGACGCACCCTTGTCGTAGGTGATCGCGTCGAAGGCATTGGCGAGATCGTCGGTGTTGCCGATCGGCTGATGGATCTGCCGCGCCGAAGGCAGTTCGTCGAGATCCATCACGTCGAGGCCGCCGCGCAGCGTGTCGGTCGAGAAATCCATCTCCGGCAGCACCGCCGAAGACGCCTTGTATTCCGCCCAATTGGCGAAGGATTCGTTCAGCCAGATGTCGTCCCACCAGGCCGGCGTGACCAGATCGCCGAACCATTGATGCGCCAGTTCGTGCGCCTGCACCGTCAGGCTGCCGCGTTTCTGGTCGAGCGAGGAATCCGGATCGATGAGCAGGAGGCGCTCGCGGAAGGTGATGGCGCCGGCGTTCTCCATCGCCCCGGCCGCGAAATCCGGCACCGCCAGGATGTCGAGCTTCTGGAACGGATAGCCGATGCCGAAATAATTCTCGAGCGCGACGACGATCTTGGGCGTCAGCGCCAGCGCATAGGCGATGCGCTTGCCGTTGCCGCGGGCGGTGATGCCGCGGATGTGCAGCGGGTGCGCGCGATAGGCGTTGGGCGGCGCGGTGCCGCCGTCGACCACGTCGAGCGGGCCGACCGCCAGCGCGACGAGATAGGTCGGCAGGGGCCTCGTCGTCTGGAACACGGTGTCGACCATGCCGTGCGCGGCCGGCGCGGCGGCGACGATCGGCGTGTTGCCGATGACCCGCATGCCCTTGGGCGCGATCACGGTCACGTCGAACGGCGTCTTGAAGCCCGGCTCGTCGAACGAGGGGAAGGCGCGGCGCGCGTCGGTCGATTCGAACTGGGTGAAGGCATAGGAATCGCCGCGATCGACGACCTTGTAGAGTCCCGACAGCGAGCGGTTGAACGGCGCGTCATAATCGAAGATCAGCGTCGCCTCGCCGGCCGGCACCTTGTCGACGAAGATGAGCCGCGCCACGCCGGACGGATCGACCTGGTCGTAATGCGCCGCGAAACTCTGCCCCGATTTCAGCCGCACCGTCACGCCCGAGACGTTCAGGTCCTGGCCGTGCAGGAAGAGCGCGCGCCGGGGCTTGGGGAACAGCACGTCGATCTCGACATGGCCGGCGAAGCGGTCGGTCCGCGGATCGATGCGGAGCGCGACGCGGTAGCGCTCCGGCACGGCATCGCGCGGCAGTTTTCCGAGCGGCACGGCCTCGCCGCCGAGCGAGACGCCCTTGCGCCCCGCGGCATGCTTCTCCGGCGCCTTGCCGCAGCCGGAAAGGCACAAAACGACGGCCAGGAGCGCGAGCCCGGCGGCGCGCCCGATTCTGTGCATGGCAATCAAACGACCTGCTCCGTCCCGGAAGGGAACAATCCGGCCCATTGAAGGTTTTCCCGGCAGCCCTGTCCATACTGTCCTGATTCTGCCCTATTCTGTTCAGGCGGGGTTCATGCCGGACGGGCATAACCGGCTTCGACGCAAGGGGCGGGTCCGACGGGCCGGCCCCAAAATAGGAGAGGACGATATGTTGAAGACATCTGGATTGATCGCCGGCGCCGCATTGCTGGCATTGAGTTTCGGCACCAGCGCCGCCTGGGCCGACGATTGCCACAGCGACCATACGGGCGGCACGGTGCTCGGCGCCATCGCGGGCGGCGTGCTCGGCGGCGTGGCGAGCCATGGCAACGGCCTGGCGATCGCCGGCGGCGCCATCTTCGGCGGCCTGGCGGGCAACGCGCTCAGCCGCGACATCGACTGCGACGATCGCGACTATGCCGGCCGCGCCTATGAAGACGCGTTCGACGGCGACATCGGCCGCCGCTACGAATGGACCGGCCGCCATGGCGGCCACGGCTATATCGTCGTGACCAGCGAATATCGCCGCGACGGCCATCGCTGCCGGGACTTCACCCAGGTGGTGTGGCGCCACGGCGACCGGCTGGAGCACAACGGCACGGTATGCCGCCGCCATCACGAATGGGAATTCGTGGACTGAACGTCATCGTTCGATGACGGGACGAGCTCCCCGCGCCTTCGCCGGCGCGGGGTTTTCGTTTGCATGCGCCGCTACTTGCCCTTCCATTGCGGTGCGCGCTTCTCGGCAAAGGCCTTGGGCCCCTCGCGCAGGTCCTCGCTCCGGAACATCGCCGCCACCGCCGGATAGGTGCCCTGGTTCTTGAGCGCGTCGGCGATCGAAGCCTCGTTCAGCCCGCGATAGACCGCCTCTTTGGAGGCGCGCACCGACATCGGCGACAGCTCCATGATCTGCGTCGCCAGCGCCTTGGCCCGCGTCATCAGCTCCGCCGCCGGAACGACCTCGTTGACGAAGCCGAGTTCCTTGCCTTCCGCCGCGCCGACCCGCCGTCCGGTCAGGATCATGCCGAGCGCCCGCTTGGCGCCGATCTCGCGCGGCAGCCGGTGCAGGCCGCCGGCCAGCGCCGCCAAGCCGACACGCGGCTCGGGCAAGGCGAACACGGCGGTGTCCGCCGCCAGGATGATGTCGCAGGCCAGCGCGATCTCGAAGCCGCCGCCCATCGCGATGCCGTTCACCGCCGCGATCAGCGGCTTGTCGAGATCGAACCGCGAGACGAGGCCGCCGAAGCCGCTCGGATGGCGCGGCAGGACGGTTCCGGCGCTGCCGCCGCCGGCCGCGGTGACCTTCAGGTCGTTGCCGGCGGAAAAGGCGCGCCCGCCCGCGCCGGTCACGATCGCCACCCATTGTTCCGGATCGGCGGCGAAGGCGTCGAACACCTCCGCCAGCTCGGCATGGGCCGGGCCGTGCAGCGCGTTCATCACCTCCGGACGGTTCAGGGTGACGACCGTCAGCCGCCCCTCCCGCTCGACCTTGCAGAATTCGTAATCCGCCATGGCGCGTTTTCCTTGTTTTCCGGCCCAACTGTCCCGTGGCCGCCCGGCGGCGGCAAGGCTTGCGTAACCATTTGAACGTAACTTTTCGGCAGCAACGGAAAGTTCTCATGTCGGATAACTGGACCATCAACGCGGGGGGCCAAACCTATGGCCCCTATACCGAGCAGCAGCTCCAGGCCTTCGTCGGCGAGGGACGGCTGGCGGCGCATTCGCTCGTGGCGCCGGCGGGCAACAGCCAGTTCCGCGCCGCCGGGACCTATCCCATGCTGGCGCGGTTCTTCGCGCCCGCCAACGCGCCGGCGCCCTCGGCGACCGGCAAATTCGTCACCGCCAGCGGCGTCGAGAGCGAGGACGACACCATCTCGCCGACCTTCGGGCGCAGCAACGACGAGCCGCGCACCGGCGAGCGCGGCCGTTTCGTCGTCGTCGCCGACATGAAGTCGCGCTCGATCTCCGGTCTGGAGGAAGAGATCATGAACATGGGGCCGGCCTATCCGCTGATGCCGCAGGCCTGGCTCTTGATCAGCGACCAGCCGATCAACCAGATCCGCAACGCCCTCGTCCAGAAGCTGGGCAAGATGGACATGCTGTTCATCGTCGACGCGACGCACAACAAGGCCGCCTGGTTCAATTTCGGCCCCGAAGCCGACACCCGCATCCGCCGCGTGTGGACCGCCCAGCACGACGTGATCGCCAAGGCCGGCTGACCGTCACGCCGGCCGCAGCTGGGTCCTGTAGCGCTGGTGGTTGTAGACATAGCTCGCGGCGCCCAGCTTCAGCACCGCCAGTTCCTCCTCCAGCAGCGCCCGCGCGCGCCGCGCCGGAGCGCCCAGGATCATCGAGCCGTCCTCGAATTCCTTGCCCTCGGTCACCAGCGAATTGGCGCCGACCAGGCAGTTCGCCCCGATGCGGGTGCGGTTGAGCAGGGTCGAGCCCATGCCGATCAGCGAGCCGTCCCCGATCGTGGTCGAATGCAGGATCACGCGATGGCCGATTGTGCAGTTGGCGCCCACGGTCACGGGCTGGCCCGGATCGGTGTGGATCACCGAATTGTCCTGGATGTTGGAATTCTCGCCGATCACGATCCAGTCATTGTCGCCGCGCAGGACGCTGCCCCACCAGACGCTGGCGCCCTTCAGCAGCCGCACCCTGCCGATCAGGACGGCGGTGGGCGCGACCCAATAGTCGCCCTCGGGCGGAAGGTCGGGCGTCGCATCGTCCAGCGCGTAGATCGGCATGAAAGTCCCGTGACAGGATTGCGCCGCCATTGTGGCAGGACAATTTTGCGAAGGCGAGGCTTGAAGGGCATACTGGCGTCATGGCTCCTGCTTCGAGACTGCCGGCCCTCGACCACGCGATCGCGCACAGCATCGTCGAGGATTCGATCCGCACCTATTTCCGCAAGCGGCGCAGCCGCGTGCCCGCTTTCGTCGAGCGTACCTTCTCGCTGAAGGGCGCGCTGGAAACCCATCGCAACGCCTTCGGCCACGATCTGTGGCGCGCGCCGCTGAACGCCGCGCTGGCCGGGCCGCAGCTCGGCCTGAACGCCGCCGCGTCCGTGCTCAAGCTGGCGGGGCGGAAGGAAACAGCGGCGCGCCTGCGCGCCCGCGAACTCTTCTTCCGCACCACCGTAACGGTCGAGATCGAGCGCCACCTGATCGTCGATCTGTTGGAACTTCCCTATACCGGCTTCGGCGAGCCGAGTTTCCACGACGCGCTGGCGGTCGAGATTCTCGGCGACAGCCGCCTCGACGGCGCGCTCGGCGCGCTCAACGGTCCGTGGGGCGAGCAGCAGCGCCTGATGATGGACGAGAAGCTGGCCCAACAGGTGGCGATCTATCTGAACGCGCGCGGCGCGGCCGGCGAAGTGGTCAGCGCCGGCGTGACGATGGCGGCGGGCGGTGCGCTGCTGCACCAGGCGACGCCGGGGTTCCTCACGCTCGGGCCCGCGCTGGCGCAGGCGCTGGGCGCCAAGATCGGCGGTTTCGCGGCCTTCAGCGTGACCGGCGCGGTGCTGGCGGCGAGCGCTACGGCGGCGGCCTTCGCCGGTGTCGTCACCGATCCGATCCAGAGCGCGCTCGGCATCCATCACCTGCGCCTGGTCGCGCTGCTCGACACGCTGGAAAGCGCCTTTCTCGGCGGCGACGCGCGGCTCGCGATCCCGGAACAATATGCGGCACGGCTGATCGATCTGGTCGACGCGATCGTCTCGATCGCGGGCCATATGCGGACGTAACCGAACGCAACAATCCACAGATTTCACATCGCCGTCGCACAAACGCTGCTACGCTTTTCTTGTCGGAGCGTGATTCGACATAGAGGGGGCCGGATTTAGTGCAGCTTTGCACTTCATTCCCAAAATACCCGGGCACCGAAGTCCGCCCTTCCACGCACGCCGATATCTCCGTCAACCCAAGTATCTCGTTCCTGACCAGGGAGTCTCCATGGCCAAGCGTTCCGCGCGTTACAAAGCTCGCGACTTTCAGGAATCCGAAAACGTTCACCCCTTCCCTTCCCGCGGCGGCTGGAATCCGCGCGGCGACGACGACGTCCGCGACCGCAAATACGTA
The DNA here is from genome assembly GCA_037200045.1 of Rhizomicrobium sp. Classification (NCBI taxonomy): domain Bacteria; kingdom Pseudomonadati; phylum Pseudomonadota; class Alphaproteobacteria; order Micropepsales; family Micropepsaceae; genus Rhizomicrobium; species Rhizomicrobium sp. The sequence continues at coordinate 1,424,021 of JBBCHM010000001.1, read as the reverse complement.
AAAAACATCCGCGCGATGAGCGCGACGCAGCAGATCCTGCTCGACGCCATCGAAGAGCGCTCCGTCGTCCTGGCGCTCGGCCCGGCCGGAACCGGCAAGACCTATCTCGCCATCGCCAAAGCCGTTGAAGCGCTCGAAGCCGGGCGCTGCGGCCGCATCGTGCTGTCGCGTCCCGCGGTCGAGGCCGGCGAGAATCTCGGCTTCCTCCCGGGCGATCTCAACGAAAAGCTCGCGCCCTATCTGCGCCCGCTTTACGACGCGCTGACCGAACGGCTCGGCACCAAGCGCCTCAAGGCCCTGCTCGCCGACGGCGTGATCGAGATCGCGCCCGTCGCCTATATGCGCGGCCGCACGCTCAGCGATTGCTATGTCGTGATCGACGAGGCGCAGAACTGCACCTACACCCAGCTCAAGATGCTGCTGACGCGCCTGGGCTGGCGCTCGACCATGGTGCTCACCGGCGACCCCGACCAGACCGACCTGCTGAAAGGCATGTCGGGCCTGGGCGACATCGCCGAGCGGCTGGAACGCGTGCCGGAAATCTCGGTCGTACGCCTCTCCGACGCCGACATCGTGCGCCACCCGCTGGTCGCGGGCATGCTGACGGTGCTCTGAAGCGACAATGCCTGCGAGGTGTCATGGCCGTGGGGCCATGACACCTCGTTCAGACCGACAGCCCGATCTCGATCACGATCATGCCCAGGCCGAAGCTCCAATAGGCGGAGATCGAGGCGGCCAGCCAGAACGCGAAGCTGGAACAATCCTTGGCGCGGAACGAGGTCGCCGCGTTCTCGAACAGCACGTTCGGCCCCGCGATGACCATGACGGCGGCATAGCCGAGCCGGCCGCCCAGCGTCTCCGGCTTCTTGGCGACCATCCGGTAGAGGTTGGCGAGAATGCCCGAGGCGGTGAACCCCGCGAGTGTCGCGAACGCGACCAAAAAGATATCCCGATACAATCTTCGCCCCAGTGGAACCGCCAGGAGCGACGGATGCAGGCACCGTGCCTCGCGATTGACGCCGAATTGCGCATCCGCTGTGCCATTTCGATGCGTCCGACTGCGGAACAGCGGTTCCGGATAATGCGCCATGCGGCGCGGCTTCCGCGCCACGCCGCGAAACAATTTGGCGCAGGCCGCGCCGCACCCGACGGATCGTTGCGACCTCTATGTTAAGGATAGCCGGCACGACTCGTCCGAGTCGGGCCTGGACTTGAAGATGACGTATTCCGATACCGACGGCACGATCCGCAAACGCTCCGGCTGGCTGATCCCACTGGGCGTCTTCCTGGTGACGGCGGCGCTGTCGGCGCTGGTGCTGCTCTACTATCTCGCCCCGACGGCGCCGAATTTCCTGGAGGAACAGGTCGCGCCGACCTCGCGCGGCGATCTCATCGCCCTGCGCGTCCACGATCTGAAGCTCTGGGTTCCCGCCAACTACCTGCAGTTCGAAAGCGCCCGCCAGGGCGGCACGCGCAAGGACCTCGCTCTGTTCGCGATCCTTCCCGACATGGCCGGCTGGTCGAATTGGGAGGCATCCAACTTCACCGCCAACACGCCGGACTCGCCGGTGGTCTTCCTGCTGATCCGCGAGGAGCAGCTGAACCTGACCGAGGCCGATAGGCTGTCGCGCATCTACAGCGCCTATATTTCCAATCCGCGCGGCACGCCGGGGCCGTTCGGGCTGACGCAGTATACGTTCCGCGAAGATTCCGGCTATCGCAACCAGGACCTGTTCGTCGGCCAGACGCCGGAAGGGCTGCAGGTGCTGCGCTGCGACCGCCTGTCCCCGGAAGTCCCGAGCCCGAGCTGCCTGCGCGACCGGCCGATCGCGCATGCCGTGGCGCTGTCCTATCGCTTCAAGCGCGAGCATCTGGCGCGCTGGCAGGAGATCGGCCAGGGCGTCGACCGGCTGATCGAGCAATTCGAGAAACCGCCCAAGCCGCAGGCCGCGGCGGAGCCTTAGCCGCGTCCGTAAAGCTGGTTCAAGGAGCGGCGGCGCGGGATGAACCCTTCCAGCGCGGTCGCGATGGCAGGCTGCACGACGATTGCCGCGACACCCGCCAATGCGAACATCGCCGCCAGCACGGCGGCCGAGCCGTGCAGCACGATCCAAGGCAGAAGGACCACCACCGAAACCGCCGCCGCGAAATAGGGCGATGCGCCGAGCTCCTCCAGCGCGCGCAGCCGCGCCACGCCGGATTCGTCGCCGGCCGCCAGGAAGCGCCGCCGCGCGGACATGAGCGCCAGCATCGGCATATAGGCCGCGCTCGATGCCGTCACGATCTCGACGAACGCCGCCGGCGAAATACGACCGAGAGCCTGACTCCACAGCCAAAGGATCAGCAGGACGAACGCAGCGAGCGCCGCCGTCGCGGCCAGCGCCTCGCGCCAGTCCCGGCCTGCCGCGAAAGCGAACAGGAAGACACCCAAGGTCGACGCGCCCCAGAACGCGGGCTTAGCGATCCATGCGCCGTGCGCGAGGAACGGCGCGACGCCGAACCATCCGAGCACGGCCATCACGATCGCGATGCCGGTTATGCTCAAGGCCCAGCGCGGTTCGACGATTGCGGTTGGCGTGCGCAACAGGTGCTCGCGCCGCTCCCGCACGCGGTTCGCCGCCGTGAAGAAGCCTTCGCCGAACGGAAGAACCGACGCGCCGAATGCCGTGACGAGGACGCCGAAGACAGTGCTTGCAAGAAGCACGCACGCGGCATCCAGGGCGAGCGCCGGTTCGCCGCGAAACAGCCACGCAGCCAGCACGGCCGCGCCCGCGACCGCGGCCAGCAGCGTGGGCGCGAACAGCCGCGCGAGCGACAGCGTCGCGGCGTCTTCCGCGCCCTCGACCAGTATGCGGCGCACGATCTCGCCGCCGGCCAGCGCCGCCGCGACGCTGCCCACGCCGTAGACCGCCAGCAAATCGCCCGGCGCCAGGTGCCGCGCGAAGGCGCCCGCCGCGATCATCCCCAAAGCCGGGGCGATGGCCGCGATGCCCGCCAGGCCGGCGTGACGAAAATGAACGAAGCCGACACCCGTCGCGAGCGCGAAGGACGCCGCGCCTAAGGCCAACGCCTCGCGCGGCAGGGCAAGGCCTCGCAGGCCGGCAACACCGCCCGCCGCCGCGACCAGGACAAGCAAGACCAGAATCGCCCAGCGCATGCGGAACGCAAAGGTCAGGATCGCCAAGGCTGCTCCGTGCGGCGCGGGTCGCGATGCGGCATGGCGCCATGATCGCACTCGCGCACAACCCGCTCAAGCGCGCCGATTGCGCGCGCCCCGCGCCTCGGGCAGGTTCGCGCCATGAATTTCCACAGCGTCGATTCCAAGCGGCAAGTCCTGAAGGACGTGTTCGGCTACGAGGCGTTCCGCCCCGGGCAGGAAGCGGCGATGGACGCGCTTCTGGCCGGCCGCAACGTCTTGACCGTGATGCCGACCGGCTCGGGCAAGTCGCTGTGCTTCCAGGTGCCGGCGCTGGTCAGGGGCGGGCTGACCGTCGTGGTCTCGCCGCTCGTCGCGCTGATGCAGGACCAGGTCTCGGCGCTGCGCCTGGCCGGAGTCGCGGCGGATTCGATCAATTCGGCGCAGGCGCGCGAGGCCAATGTCGCGGCGTGGCGCCGCGCCGCCGCGGGCGAGACCCGCCTGCTCTATCTGGCGCCCGAGCGGCTGATGACCGAGCGCATGCTGGAGGCGCTGGCGAAGCTCGACGTCCGCCTCATCGCCATCGACGAGGCGCATTGCATCTCGCAATGGGGCCCGGCCTTCCGGCCCGAATACGAGGCCCTTTCACGCTTGCGTGAAATCTTCCCCCGCGTGCCGATCGCGGCGCTGACCGCCACCGCCGACGACGCGACCCGCGCCGACGTGGTGGCCAAGCTGTTCGGCGGCGACGCGGAGCAGGTCGTGCTCGGCTTCGACCGGCCGAATATCCGCCTCGCCGTCGAGCCCAAGCGCGAGAGCACCGCGCAATTGCTGCGCTTCCTCGAACGGCATCGCGGCCAGAGCGGCATCGTCTATTGCCTGTCGCGCAAGAAAACCGACGCCACCGCGGAGATGCTGAACAAGCACGGCATCCGCGCCCTCGCCTATCACGCCGGCATGGAGAAGGAGGCGCGCGAGGCGAACCAGAACCTGTTCATGACCGAGCCCGCCATCGTGATGGTCGCGACCATTGCCTTCGGCATGGGCATCGACAAATCCGACGTGCGCTTCGTGTTCCACGCCGATTTGCCCGGCAGCGTCGAGGCTTATTACCAGGAGATCGGCCGCGCCGGCCGCGACGGCGCCGAGGCCGAGGCGCATATGCTGTTCGGGCTGGGCGACATCCGCATGCGGCGGATGTTCATCGACCAGGAGGAAGCCGGCGAGGATCGCCGCCGCCGCGAGCACCAGCGGCTGAACGCCCTGATCGGCTATTGCGAGGCCACGACCTGCCGCCGCCAGATCCTGCTGCACTATTTCGGCGAGACCGCCGAGCCGTGCGGCAATTGCGATATCTGCCGCGAGCCGGGCGCGCTGATCGACGCGACGGCGCCGGCGCGGCTCGCGCTCGAGGCCGTGCGCCAGACCGGCGAGCGCTATGGCGCGGTGCATATCGCCAATGTGCTGCGCGGCATGGCGGGCGACAAGGTCGCCAGCAGCGGCCACGATAGGCTCGCCGCCTTCGGCAGCGGCGCGGCGCAGAGCCAGGCGGAATGGCAGACCATCCTGCGCCAGCTTGTGGCCGGCGGTTTCCTGGCTCTCGATATCGCCGGCTATGGCGGGCTCACCCTGGCGGACAAGGGCCGCGCTTTGCTGCGCGGCGAAGGGACGTTTCATCATCGTCCGGCGCCGCCCCGCGCGCCGGCCAAGCGCTCGATCCGCGCCATCGCCGCGGCCCAGTCGGACGACGCCGACGCGCCGCTGCTGGCGGCGCTCAAGGATCTGCGCCTGCGCCTCGCCAAGCAGCGCCGCGTGCCGGCCTATGCGATCTTCCCCGACCGCACGCTCCAGGACATGGTCGAACGCCGTCCGCAAACGACGGCCGAGTTCGCCGAGGTCAACGGCGTCGGCGCGAAGAAGCTGCAGGAGTTCGGGGAAGTGTTCCTGAAGGTGATACGGGGAGAGTAGATTCTCCTACGTCCGGCTCGACGGCGCTTCCGGCAAATCCATTTCCAGGATCGCCATGTTGAAGGCATAGGACGTCTCGCCGTCCTCCTCGTCCTTGAAGATCACGCCGATGAATTCGCCGGCGACCTGCACCTCGACCGAATCCGCCTGCTTGGGCCGCTCCACGATGGTGATCGTGTCCAGGCGGAACAGGTTGCGCAGGTATTTCTCGAGGCGCCAGATTTCGCTGCGGGTCAACGGTGTCTCCGGAGAAGATTGGGAAGGCCCAACTTGCACGCGTGCCGGGCCCGGTCAAGGCCCGAACTTGACCGCGCACCCCAGGCGCGCGCAAGCACGCGGCCATGAGCGCGCAACCCCAAGGCTATTATGCCGCCAGCGCCGCCGCCGCCGCGCCGCGCGCCCCGCTGGCGGGCGATATCGGCGCCGATGTCTGCGTCGTGGGCGGCGGCTATACCGGCCTCTCCGCCGCGCTCCATGCCGCGCGGGCCGGCGCCAAGGTTGTGCTCGTCGAAGCCGAGACGATCGGCTTCGCGGCCTCGGGACGCAATGGCGGACAGATTCATCCCGGCCACCGCAAGGACCAGGCGGAACTCGAACGCTGGCTCGGCGAAAGCCAGGCGCGCGATCTGTGGCGGCTGAGCGAGGAGGCTCGCGCCCTCGTCTTCGATCTCGCGTGCGAAGGCTGCGACCTGAAGCGCGGCCTCGTCATCGCCGCGCACAATGCAAGCGCCGCTCGCCATCTCGCCGAAGACGCGGCCCATATCGAAGCGCGTTACGGCTATCGCGAATTGCGCATGCTGGACCGCGTCGAGACAGCGGCGACGCTTGGCACGACGGCCTATCCCGCCGCGCGGTTCGACGGCGGCGGCGGACATCTTCATCCGCTCAAATTCGCGCGGCGGCTCGCGGCGCTGGCATCGGACGCCGGCGCGGTTCTGTATGAAGACAGCCCCGCCCTCGCCATCGCGCGCGACGACGGCGTGGTCGAGACAGCCTATGGACGGGTTCGCGCCGACCATGTGGTGCTGGCCTGCGACGCCTTCAGCGACGCGCTGGCGCCCGAGCTCGCGCCCTATATCGCGCATGTCGAGAGCTTCCTCATCGCCACCGCGCCGCTCGGCGCGATTGAGCGCGAGCATCCTTCCCAGCGATCTCGCGGTCGCCGATACGCGCCATGTGCTCGACTATTACCGCAAGAGCGCCGACGGCCGTCTGATCTTCGCCGGGCGCGAGAGCTATTGGAATCCGCCTTCCGATATCGTCGCGATGGTTCGTCCGCGCATGCTGAAGGTGTTTCCGGCCCTGGCGGACACCGCCATCGACTATGGCTGGCGCGGCACGGTCGGCATCACGCGCACGCGCATGCCGCATTTTCGGGCGCCTCGGATCGCGCGTCCTGTTCGGTCACGGCTATTCCGGCCATGGCGTCGCGCTATCGGTCCTGGGCGGCAAGGCGCTGGCGGAGGCGGCGCTGGGACGGCCGGAACGTTTCGACATCCTGGCGTGTGTGGCCGCCGCGCAAATTCCCCGGCGGGCCGCTGCTGCGCAAGCCGATGGTCACGGCGGCGCTGACGCTGTTGAAGTGGGCCGACTTGTTTTGAACCCGAGCTAACGCCGCGAATCAGTATTTGCACGCGGACGCCGCGGAGAAACGCGGAGCTCCTGGTTCATTTTGTTTGAACTGCACTATTTAAAGAGGGGCGTCATCGCCCGCTTCATGCGGGCGATCCAATTTGGCCCCACGAAAAATGGATTGCCCGGACGAGCCGGGCAATGACGATTTTCGTGTTGGCACCTCAAACTGAACCGAGCCTAAACGCTCCGCGTTCTCCGCGACTCCGCGTGAATCGCCTTCAGCCGCTCTTGTCCTGGTCGTATTCGATGACCTGGTTCATCTCGTGCGGACGGGCGGTCGCCGGCGGCGCAGTTGGTCAGCCGGGCCGGTACGCCGACCGCGGTGCAGCCGGGGGGCACGGGCTTCAGCACCACGCTTCCCGCGCCGATGCGCGAATACTCGCCGATCTCGATATTGCCGAGGATCTTGGCGCCGAGCGAAATCAGCACGCCGCGGCGCACCTTGGGATGGCGGTCGCCCGATCCTTGCCGGTGCCGCCGAGCGTCACGCCCTGCATGATGGAGACGTCGTCCTCCACCACCGCCGTCTCGCCGATCACCACACCGGTGGCGTGGTCGATCATGATGCCCTTGCCCATCTTCGCGGCGGGATGGATGTCGACCCCGAACATCTCCGAAATGCCGACGTCTGGAAATAGCGCGCCATGGCGCGGCGGTTCTGGTGCCACAGCCAATGGGCGATGCGGTGGCATTCCAGCGCCTGGAAGCCCTTGTAGAACAGCAGCGCCTCGATATGCGCCTTGCAGGCCGGGTCGCGGTCGAACACCGCCGCGAGAGGTCGGCGCGCACCGCGTCGCCGATTTCCCGGATCGGCGGTCATCGCCTCCTCGAAGATTCTCGCGCGTCATCATCGGCGAGAGGTCTTCCGACCCGATCTTCTTGGCCAGGTGATAGGAGACCGCGTTCTCCAGCCGATCGTGCTTAAGCACGGCGCCGTGCACGAAGCTGGCCAGCGCCGCTCGCGCTCGGCCAGGGTTTCCGCCTGCTCCCGCAAGGCGTGCCAGATCGGATCGCAGGTGGCGATTTTCTCGCGTTTGACGGCCATTTCGCTCCCGAAGCGCCGCCTTATAGCAGCCGACGCGGGTTTGTGACAAAAGAACGCGTCAGATGCGCGAACGTCCCCTCAAGGCTCGCCCCCGACCCTTCCTGACCTAAGATAGGGTGCTGCCGCACGCCGCCAACCCCTTGCCCTCGCATAGGCCCGATATGGATTCCGCAACGCCCGCCCTCAACCGTCCCGCCCCCAATGCCATCGACCTGCTGCTGTCGCGCCGTTCCGGCTCGGCCAAGACCATGACGGGACCGGGGCCTTCGCCCGAGCAGCTCGAAACGATCCTGACCGCCGCCGCGCGGGTGCCGGATCACGGCAAGCTGTTCCCCTGGCGCTTCATCGTGTTCGAGGGCGAAGCCCGCCGCCGCATGGGTGAACTCCTGGCGGCGAGCCTGCTCGAAACCGAGCCGGCGGGGCAGGAACGTCTCGATCTGGAGCGCCACCGCTTCCTGCGCGCGCCGGTCGTGGTGGCCGTGGTCAGCCGCGTGCGCGAGGCGATCCCGATTCCGGAATGGGAGCAGGTGCTGTCCGCCGGCGCGGTGTGCCAGAACATGCTGATCGCGGCGCACGCGATGGGCTTCGTCGCCAACTGGCTGACCGAATGGTGCGCCTTCCACCTGGCGTACGCGACCGGCTCGGGCTCAAATCCGGCGAGCGCATCGCTGGGTATGTCTATATCGGCCAGCCGGCGCAACCGCTCGAGGAACGCGTGCGGCCCGACCTGGCGAAGATCGTCACGCGGTTCTAGCAATCGGACACGACATGGGCCGCAAAATCCTTTTCATCACCACCGACCAGATGCGCTTCGACGCCATCGGCGCCAACGGGCAGAAGATCGCGCGCACGCCGCATATCGACGCGCTGGCCAGGGCCGGGATCAACTATACGCGCTGCCACGCGCAGAACGTCGTCTGCATGCCGGCGCGCGCCACGATGATCACCGGGCAATACGTCACCACCCACGGCGTGTGGATGAACGGCGTGCCGCTGCCGCAGGACGCGCCCTCGGTGGCGCGGCTCTTGAAGGACAAGAAGAACTATCGCACCGCGCTGATCGGCAAGGCGCATTTCGAGCCCTTCCTCGATCTGATGGGGAAATTCCCCGAGAACCGCATGGGCCGCGAAGGCACGTTCGGCCCGCATCGCGGCTTCGATCACATGGAGCTGGCGGCGCATGGCGCGCGCGGGCCGCTGCACTACGCGCAATGGCTGATGAAGACGCATCCCGAGGTGCTGGACAATTTCTATCCGGTGCTCGGCATGGACCTGCACCAGAATTCGTTCGGCGCCGGCGACACGGGCGCCGTGCAGGTGAAACGCAATGCGACGCCGCGCGGGCTCTATCACACCGACTGGGTCGCCGACCGCACCATCGCCTATCTCGACTCGCTCGCGCCCGACGAGGACTGGTTCGTGTGGATGAGCTTCCCCGATCCGCATCATCCCTGGGACCCGCCGCAAAGCGAGCTCGGCCGCCACAACTGGCGCGACCTGTCCGTGCCTGAAGGCTATCCCGGCAGCGCGGAAAAGATTGACGCGATTCTCTCCGGCAAGCCGCACCACTGGCGCGACTGGTGGACCGGCAAGCGGATGACCTGCTTCGAGGCGCCGCCGGCCTGGGTGCCGTCGAGCCTGACCACCGACCAGCTCCGCGAGATCGATGCGATGACGCACATCAAGAACGAGCTGATCGACGAGGCGGTCGGCCGCGTCATGGGCCGCGTCGCCGCGCGCGGCTGGGACGGCGACACCGACGTGATCTTCTCCACCGACCATGGCGAGTTCCAGGGCGATTCGGCCTGTTGTTCAAGGGCCCGCACCATGTCGACAGCCTGATGCGGCTGCCGCTGATCTGGCGTCCGGCGCCGAACGCGACGGTGGCGCCCGCGAGTTTTGCAGCGCCCGTCGGCCAGGTCGATTTCGCGCCGACCTTCTGCGAGATCGCCGGCATCGAGACGCCGGACTGGATGGAAGGCACCGCCCGGCCCCGCGACACGGCGGCCGCCGCGAAGCGCGAAGCGGTGTTCACCGAATGGGACAGCGAGTTCGAAGGCGTCTCGGTGTCGCTGCGCACGCTGTATCGCGACGGCTGGACGATCACGGCCTATGGCAAGACCTCGATCTATGAAGGCGACGAGGGCGAACTCTACGATCTCAAGAATGATCCGAGGCAGTGGCGCAATCTGTGGAACGAGCCGTCGGCCGCCGCGACGAAGCGCGACCTGCTGGACGATCTGCGTGAGCGCACGCCGAAGGGCGACACACGGCGGCGCAAGGTCGAGGCGTCGGTCTAGCATCCTGGCTCAGACGCTTACACAACACGATGTCATCCGCCGCGAGTTCGTAGCGACAGCGTACGAACGGCGGACCCAGGTGAAATCCTGCATCGCATGCGTCAACTGGGTGCCCCGCATTCGCGGGGCATGACACCTTGTTTGATTTTGGCGAGCGCCCGATCGGGGCGTCTAACGAATTCCGATCAGCTTGTGGGTCTGCAGGCTCAAGCGCCATTGCGGATGCGCCAGGCAATACGCGGTCGCCGCCTGCGTGTTCGTGGCGCGCGCCGCGTCGTCCATCGGCTGAAGGAAGAAGTTCGCGAAGGCGAGACCGGCATAGCGTTCCGGCTCGGCGCCCTCCTGCGGATAGATCAGCTTCAATTCATTGCCGCGCGTCAGCACAAGATCGGCGCGCGCCTTGGGGCTGACGCAGATCCAGTCGATCCCCACCGGCGGCTCCTGCGTGCCGTTGGTCTCGATGCCGATCTCGAAGCCCTTCGCGTGCAGCGCCGCGATGGCGGCCTCGTCGAGCTGCAAGAGCGGCTCGCCGCCGGTGCAGACGACATAGGGCTTACCGCCGCCCGGCCATTTTTCGGCGACTGCATCGGCCAGCGCCTCGGCGTCCGCGAACTTTCCGCCCCCCGGCCCGTCGGTCCCCACGAAATCGGTGTCGCAGAAGCGGCATTGCGCCGTGGCGCGGTCGCGCTCCAATCCGCTCCACAGATTGCAGCCGGCGAAGCGCAGGAACACCGCCGCGCGCCCGGCCTGCGCGCCTTCGCCCTGCAGCGTGTAGTAGATCTCCTTGACGGAGTACGTCATGCCGCGCGGTACTTTTCGTAGCCCTTCGCGCGCAGCTCGCAGGCCGGACAGGTGCCGCAGCCCTTGCCCCAATCGTGCGGCGCCGGATTGCCCTCATAGCAGGTGACCGTCTCGCGCACGATCAGCTCGATCAGGGCCGCGCCGCCGAGCTCTTCCGCCAGCTTCCACGTCGCCGCCTTGTCGAGCCACATCAGCGGCGTGTGCACCCGCGTGTCGCGCGCCAGCCCCAGCGATAGCGACCGCGCCATCGCCTTTATCGTCTCGTCGCGGCAATCGGGATAGCCGGAGAAATCGGTCTCGCACATGCCGCCGACCAGATCAGCGATACCGCGCCGATAGGCGAGCGCCGCCGCCGCCGTCAGGAACATCAGATTGCGTCCCGGCACGAAGGTCGTCGGCAACCCGTTCGCGCCCATCTCGATCTTCATGTCATCGGTCAGCGCCGTGCCGCCGATCGTGCGCAGCGTGTCGATGGGCAGTAGATGATCCGCGCCGAGCCGCCCCGCCCATTGCGGAAAGCGCGCGATCGCCTCGCGCAGCACCGGCCGCGCATCGAGTTCCACGCGGTGGCGCTGGCCGTAGTCGAACCCAACCGTCTCGACCAGTTCGAAATGGGAGAGCGCCCAGGCGAGGCAGGTCGTCGAATCCTGTCCGCCGGAAAAGAGTACCAGAGCCGTTTTCATCCGCGGCTTTTAGCGCCCCGCGCCCGCCAAGGCGAGAGCTAGCTCGCCAGCGCCAGCGTGAGCGTCCGCGCCGGCGGCAGCGCGATGGTCACCGTCGTTCCGGCGCCGACCGCGCTCTCGATGGCGAGCGTTCCGCCATGCAGCTCGACCAGGGATTTGGTGATGGCGAGGCCCAGACCCGCCCCCTCGAAGCGCCGCGCCAGGCTGCCGTCGAGCTGGCGAAACGGCTCCAAAGCGGCCGCGATCTTGCCGCGGTCCATGCCGATGCCGGTGTCGCGCACCGCCAGGCAGATCCCGCCGCCGGCGTCCTGCCACGCCTTCAGCACGATCCGGCCGCCCTCCGGCGTGAATTTCAGGGCGTTGCTCAAGAGATTGGCGAGGCTCTGGCGCAGGCGCTGGGGGTCGGCGTCCACCTGGGGCAATCCGGCGGCGATTTCGATGGCGACTTCGCGGCGATCCTCGGTGGCGATGCGGGCCAGCGCCACCGCTTCCTCCGCCAGCGCCGCGACCGCGCAGGGCCGCGCGTTCAGCGTGATCGCGCCGCCGGACAGCCGCGCCACGTCCAGCACATCGGAAATGATCGCCAGGAGCCGCGTGCCGCTGGCATGGATGTCGCTGGCATAGGCGCGGTAGCGCCGCGGTTGGATCGGACCCAGCACCTCGTCCTTGATGATCTCGGAAAAGCCGAGCACGGCGTTGAGGGGCGTCTTCAGTTCATGGCTCATCGCCGCCAGGAAGGCGCTCTTGGCGCGGCTCGCCTCCTCGGCTTCGGCGAGCGCCTTGCGCAGGGCGCGCTGCGCGGCATAGCGCGCCGTGACGTCCTCGACCGTGCCTTCGTAGCAGACGATGCGTCCGGTCCAATCGCGCACCGCCCGCGCATTCTCCGAGATCCAGATCGTCGCGCCGTCGCGTCGGCGGATTTCCGATTCGAAGGCGCTCACCTGGTCGTCGGCATGCATCAGCGCCTGGAACTGCGCGCGCCGCGACGGATCGACATAGAGCTGGTCGGCGATGTTGGTCAGGCCGGCCTTCAGCGCCGCGACGCTGCCATAGCCGTAGATGCGAGCGAGCGCCGGGTTGGCGTCGATATAGCGCCCGTCCGGCGTGGTGCGGAAAATGCCCTCGAGTGCATGCTCGAAGAAGGCGCGATAGCTCGATTCCGCCGTGAGCAGCCGCTCGTCGCTGCGCTCCGCTAGCCGGGTGAGAAAGTACACCGCGCCGCCGAGCAGCGCGAAAACCACAAGGCCCGCGATCGCTTCGCCGGCCGGTGCCCGCAACGCCGCGGCCGCCATCACCGCGCCCAGGCTGAACGCCAGCAGCGCGCCGGCGAGTCCCGGGCGGGTCTCGCGCGCAACCGTCCTGCTCGCCGTCCAGGCCAAATCCACGCCGCCCCGCACCCGCTACACCACAATGGGTTGAATTCTTAGGCGGAATGTCTGAACGCCGGGTTTATCAGTTGGTGAATTGCTTGCCTTTGACCGCTCCCTGCGCCAGCTTCAACCGGCAGGTATTTCAAAGGGATGGCACGCGTGACGACGCTCGCCGTAAGCGGCACCGGCCTATACACGCCGCCCAATTCGATCTCGAACGACGAGTTGGTGACGGCCTTTAATACTTATGTACGAAATACAAACGCGGCCAATGCGCAGGCCATCGCCGCCGGCACGGCGACGGCGCTGGTTGAATCCTCCGCCGAGTTCATCGTCAAGGCGTCCGGCATCCAGGCGCGCTATGTCGTCGACAAGGCGGGCATCCTCGATCCCGACATCATGTGCCCGCGCATTCCCGAGCGGCCGAACGATCAGAACTCCCTCCTGGCCGAGATGGCGGTGAGCGCGGCGCGCGACGCGCTGAAGGCCGCCGACCGCGTGCCGGCCGACATCGACGGCGTCCTGGTCGGCGCCTCCAACATGCAGCGGGCCTATCCGGCCATGGCGGTCGAGGTGCAGGACGCGCTCGGCATCGACGGTTTCGGCTTCGACATGAACGTCGCCTGCTCGTCGGCGACCTTCGCGCTCCAGGCCGCCGCCGACATGGTCGCGGCCGGCCATGCCCGCGCGATCCTGGTGTGCAATCCGGAGATCTGTTCGGGCCATCTCAACTTCCGCGACCGCGACAGCCATTTCATCTTCGGCGACGTGGCGACCGCCTTCGTCGTCGAGCGCAGCCAGACCGCGCAGGGCGGCAATGCGTGGGAAATCCTCGCGACGCGGCTGAAGACCAAGTTCTCCAACAACATCCGCAACAATTTCGGATTCCTGAACCGCGCCGCGCCCGAGGGCATCGGCAAGCCGGACAAGCTCTTCGTCCAGGAGGGCCGCAAGGTGTTCAAGGAAGTCGTGCCGATGGTGTCGGAGCTTATCACCGGCCATTTGGCCCAGAACGGCATCGCGCCGGCGGCGCTGAAGCGGCTATGGCTGCACCAGGCCAATCTCGGCATGAACGAGATGATCGCGCGGCGCGTGCTGGGCCGCGATCCCGTGCCCGGCGAGGCGCCGAACATCCTGGACGAATACGCCAACACCAGCTCGGCGGGTTCGGTGATTGCCTTCCACAAATACAGCGCCGATCTGAAAAAAGGCGACATCGGCCTGCTCTGCTCGTTCGGCGCGGGCTATTCGGCGGGCAGTGTAATCCTGCGAAAGCTGTAGGGTCGACCATCACCTCCCCCTTTGTCGGGAGGTCGAAAATCGCGAAGCGACTTTCGGGTGGGGAAGGTGCCGGGGCGGAGAGAAAAGTCCCCCAGACAAAAAGCGTTTCGTGTGTGCTATCGCCGCTAGATGTTCGCCGGCCTCATCACAAGAGAGGGGCTTGAAAATAAGGAATTGGAAAATGACAAATAAATCGGTGCCCTCGGACCGAGCGCGAAAACAGGCAGCAAAAAGATACTTTGATGCCAAGAGGGTCAAGCGCGCCAGCGGTGGCTTGCTATATCGCAGCGTGGTTGACGTGCACACAAAATCGTCGCTCAAGGACCTAAAGGATGAGGCTCAAGATCGAGGCTTCCATGTACTTCGGATCGACAAAAGCTATGTGATTATCTGCGGCAAACCAGAAATCGAAGTAATTTGCTAGACGGCGCGGATGTGCTGATCCTCGACAGAAAGGGCAGGAAATGAACTGGAAACGCGGTCTTTTCCGAGCCTGGATAGTTCTCTCGGCGCTGGGGATTTTGATTGTTGGCTATATGCAAAACGTGCCGCTTGCGATGCATGCGATTTACATTGGTGCGCCAAGCGCCGTTGAATATCAGCTGGCTCTAAAGCCATCCGGTGATTGGGCCGGTTGTTATTTTGCTCGACAAGACCATCTAGTACCAGGCAATCCAAACGATTGTGGTCCAGAGCCAAAAGGCGTTCCGCGCCCGCAAATGACTAGGGACGTCGCTGTCGCGTCGCTGATTACTTTCGCTGAAGAGGCACTGTCTGGCATACTTCTTTTGGGGATGGTATTTTTGGGGATCACTTGGACGATCGGGGGCTTTCGCGACTTGTCCTGACGGTTAATGCACCAAAAACAACGGCAGCGCCGCATGGCTCACCACGTGCCGCGTCACGCCGGCGAAGAACATCTCGCGCAGGCGGCTGTGGCCGTAGCCGCCGGCGACCAGCATTCCCGCCCCGCCCTTCGACGCCTCTTCGAGCAGCACGTCGCCCACCACGCGCGTGCCGGCATCGATCGCGCGCTCGCTGGCGTCGATGCCGCGCAGCTTCAGATAGGTCTTCAGCTCGCTCGCGTCGATCGCATCCTCCTTGCCGCGCTTGACGCAGAGGATCTCCACCGACGCGGCGCATTTGAGGAAGGGCAGCGCCGCGGTCACCGCATGGGCCGAGGCCACGCTGTCGTTCCAGGCGAGCGCGATCTTGTTGTGGCAGAAGCTCGCTGGCGCGGCATGGGCGCTGATCAGGACCGGCCGCCCGGTTTCCAGCAGCGTCGCCTCGAACGCCTCGGTCAGGCCGGGGCGGTCGTCCTCCTTGAGCGCGCCGAACACGACGAGATCGGACAGCCGCGCCGCCAGCGTCACCTGGTCGGCGAAGTTGCCGGTGACTTCCTTGAACGACGCGCTGGGCGCGTCACGCAGTTCCGGCGCCGCCGTGATCGCAGCCCCCGCCTCGGCCGCCGCGGCCCGCAGCGTGGCCTGCGCCTTGGCGCTCGCCTCGTCGGAGGCTTTCGTCGTCGCCTCGGCGATTTCCTGCATCACAACGGTCGAGACGCTCTCGCCGTAGAACGGCATCGCGTCCATGGCATCGGGCCGCACGAACAGCGCGGCGACATGGGCGTGGAACGGCTGGGCGGCGGCGAAGGCGCTGGCCAGCACCGCCGCATCGCGCGACCCACCCGTGAGCGGGGCCAGGATTTTCACGAACGTCATGGATGCCTCCGGTGCGCCTTGGAACGCGCGATCGCCGAACAGCGTTCCTAAATCCGCCACCAGCCGTCAAGGTGCACCGGCTTCAGAAGGCGCGGGCGGGAGAAATCGACCAGCCGCTCCTGGACCTTGCGGTTGAAGCTGCGGCGCGGAAAAGCGCCGTCGCGGCGCCGCGAGCCGGGCGTCATGCCGGTGAGGACGCCGATCGCCTCGTCCACCGTCTCGACCGCGTAGACCGCGAAGTTGCCCAGCCGGGCCGCCTCGACCACGTCCTCGCGCAGCATCAGCGTCACGACATTGGCCGCAGGGATGATCACGCCGTGATGCCCGCCAAGGCCGCGCGCCGCGCAGATGTCGAAGAAGCCCTCGATCTTCTCGTTGGCGCCGCCGATCGGCTGCATCTGGCCGTGCTGGTTGATCGAGCCGGTGATGGCGATCGACTGGCGCACCGGCACCTGCGCGATCGCCGACAGGATCGCAATCAGTTCGGCGGCGCTGGCGCTGTCGCCGTCGATCGGCCCGTAGGATTGCTCGAAGGCGACGCTGGCATGGATCGACAACGGCCGGCCGGTGGCATAGGCGCCGCTGAGATAGCCCGACAGGATCTGCACGCCCTTGACGTGGCTGGGGCCGCTGAACTTGGCGACGCGCTCGATATCGACGATGCGGCCCTCGCCCGGCGCCACTTGCGCCGTGATGCGCGCCGGCATGCCGAAGGCGAAGCCGGCGGCGCTCAGCACGGTGAGGCCGTTCACCTGCCCGGCCTTCTCGCCCTCGGTGTCGATGAACAGGATGCGCCGCTGCACCAATTCGTGCTCCAGCGCCTTGAGCCGGCCGGAGCGGTCGTCGCGCGCCGCGACGGCAGCGGCGATATCCTCCGCGCCGATCAGGCTCATGCCCGACAGCGCCGCATAGTGATCGGCCTCGCGCACCAGGTCGGCGAGGCGGCCGGTGCGCACGCTGATCTTCTCGGCATCGCCGGCCTGGCGCGCCGCCTCGTCGATCAGCCGCGCCGCGCCGGAGCGGTCGAGCTGTTTCAATCCTTCGGTCCGCGCCATCGACGCCATGGCGGCGATGAGGCCGGCGCAGTTCTCGTCGTTGCGCAGCGCGGTCGCGGAGAAATCCGCCTGGACCTTGAACAGGTCGGCGAATTCCGGATCGATCTGGCCGAGCCGCTGATAGACCCAGGCCTCGCCGAACAAGACGATCTTGACGTCCAGCGCCACCGGCTCGGGCTGGATGGTCACCGACGAGGCGCGGTCGTGGATCTCCGACAGGCTCTCGATCTTCACCTTGCGCGTCGTCAGCGCCCGTTTCAGCGCCTCCCAGGAGACGTCCTGCCGCGCCAGGTCCAGCGCGTCGATCAGCAGGAACCCGCCATTGGCGTGGTGCAGCGCGCCGGCCTTGATGTGGCGGAAATCGGTGACGACGGTCATCATCACCGTCACATGCTCGACCTTGCCGACCAGTTGCGTCAGCGACGGCAAGCCGAGCGTGACGACCGGCGCGCCCGTCGCGCTCGCATTGTCGACGATCAGATTGACCTCGTAGCGGTGAATCGGCACGGCCTCGCGCCGCTCCTCGCCGCGCGCCAGCGCCTGCAGCGCCTCGATCTGGCCCAGCACGTCCTTGTAGATCGCCGCCAGATGGGCATGTGCCTCGCGGTGCTGGGTGAAGTGCTGCGCCAAGGGCGCGACGAGGGCGCCGATCGCGTGTTCGCCGAGCTGGCGCTCCAGCGCCTTGATCTTCTCCACCGCGGCGAGGCGCAGGGCTTCGAGGCGCTCCATGGTCTTTTCGAGCGTGCCGCGCAGCAGGCGGGTCTCTTCGGCGAGCCGCTCGCGTTCCGCCTTGGACAAAGCGCGGTAGTCGTCCTCCGACATCGCCAGCCCGTCGCGGGTTGGGCGGAAGTCGAAGCCGCGGTCGCGTTCGACCAGGGCCAGTCCCTGGGCCTCGGCGTCGCGGCGCAGCCGGTCGATCGCCGCCTCGGCGGCATCGTGGAAATCCTGCTCCAGCGCGGAGCGGCGCTTGCGGTAGTCCTCGCCCTCGAACAAACGCGGCATGCAGGTCTTCAGGCCAGCGACGAACTCGGCCAGCGCCGCCTTGAAGCGTACCCCATCTCCCGCCGCGAAGCGCAGGGCGCGCGGCCGGTGCGGCTGTTCAAAATTGAACACATAGGCGATGTCGGGTGCCGCCGGCATGGCGGCGGCCAGCCGCTCCAGCGCCCGGCGCACGGAATTGCGCTTGCCCGACCCTTGCGGGCCGGTGACGAAGAGATTGAACCCCGGCTGGGCCATCCCGGCGCCGAAATTGAGCGCCCGCATGGCGCGGTCCTGCCCGACCGGCCCTATGGGCTCGGGCAGGCCGGCCGTGCTCTCGAAGGGCAGCCGGTCCGGATCGGTGACCAGCCGCAGCCTCTCCGCCCCCAGGGGCTTCACGCTCATCCGTCTTCCCCGCGCAGCCAGAGGACCGCACCTTTTCGGCACGGCTTCGGCTCGTTGCCAGGGGAGCAAAGCAAGGCTCGCGCCGGGGGGCCGGTTTGGTTAAACCCTCACCCTTCGAATCGACGGAAACCGGATGGCCAAGGACAAACCCCGCGCCTGGCAGCGCATGCTGAGCGGCCGCCGCCTGGACCTGCTCGACCCGTCCCCGGTGGACGTGGAGATCGAGGACATCGCCCATGGCCTGGCCCGGGTCGCGCGCTGGAACGGCCAGACCAAGGGCGAGCATGCCTTCTCGGTCGCCCAGCATTGCGTCCTGGTGGAGCGGATCACCTCCGAGCTTCGGCCGGGCCTGACCCGGGAAACCCGCCTGATGGCCCTCCTGCACGACGCGCCGGAGTATGTTATCGGTGACCTCATTTCGCCGTTCAAGGTTGTAATCGGCACGAATTACAAGGCCTTGGAGTTGAAACTTCAGAGCGCGATTCACCTGCGCTTCGGGCTGCCGGCGACGCTTCCGGCGGTCCTGACAAAGCTCTTCAAAAAGGCCGACCTGATCGCGGCCTATTTCGAAGCCACCCAGCTCGCCGGCTTCGAGCTGGAGGTCGCCCGCAAGATCTTCGTCGTGCCGCCGCCCTCGGTGCGCACCCCCAAGCTGGTGCCCCTCCCGACCGCCGAGGCGCAAGCCCAATTTCTGGACAGGTTCAAGAAGCTGGCAGCTTAGCCTTCCTCCTGTCGCTTTCCTCGGCTAGCAAGAGGACATGTCCCGCATCCTGGTCACGCCGCTTTCCGCCGTCGAGGACGTCATCCGGGTTCACCGGCCGTCCCACATCGTGACGCTGCTCTCGCCGGACCACATGATCGAGACCCCGGCGGGCTTCCCGCGGGAGCGCCATCTGCGCCTGGGCATGAACGACGTGGTCGACGCCGCCGCCGGCGACACCCCGCCCGAACAGACCCATGTCGAGGAGCTGCTCTCTTTCGCCCGCACCTGGCCGGCGGAGGACCCGATGCTGGTCCATTGCTGGGCCGGGATCAGCCGGTCCATGGCGGCGACCTATATCGTCCTGTGCGACCGGCTCGGCCGCGGCAGCGAGCTCTATGCCGCCAAGGCGATCCGCAGCCGCGCGCCGCACGCCTATCCCAATGCCCTGCTCGTGCGCCATGCCGACGAGCTGCTCGGCCGCCAGGGCCGCATGGTCGAGGCGATCAAGAGCATCGGCGCCGGCAAGATGGTCGCGGAAGGAGACGTGGTCGAATTCCCCCTGGTGGGCCTGTGAGCGCGATCGCCGAGCATGTCGTCAGTATCGGCCTGTCGGCCGCCATCGTTTCGGTCGCCGACGAGCGGCCCTGCGTCCTGGTCGTGCAGCATCCCGGCGCCGAGGACGCCCTGCCCTTCGGCCCGTTCGATCCCTTGAACCACCGCACGCTGGACAGCGGCTTGCGCCGCTGGGTCGGCGAGCAGACCAAGCTCGAACTCGGCTATGCCGAGCAGCTCTACACCTTCGGCGACCGCGGCCGTCACCTGCCCAAGCCCGACGAGGGCGCGCGCGTCGTGTCGGTCGGCTATCTCGCGCTGACGCGCCAGGCCGGCGAGCGCAAGAGCCCCGACACGCAATGGAGCGACTGGTATCGCTATTTCCCCTGGGAGGATTGGCGCGACGCCAAGCCGGCGCTGATCGATACCATCATCGTCCCGGCGCTGCGGCAGTTCGCCAAGGCGGCCGCCAACAACGAGATCGCGGAGCTGCGGCGCGAACGGATCCGGCTGTGCTTCGGCATCGACGGCCTCGCCTGGGACGAGGAGAAGGTGCTCGAACGCTATGAGCTTCTCTATGAAGCCGGTCTTGTCCACGAAGCGATGCGCGACGGCCGCAAGCCGGCGGTGGCCCTGCCGGCGCTGGGCACCAGCATGATGTTCGACCATCGCCGCATCCTGGCGACCGCCATCGCGCGGCTGCGCGGCAAGATGAAATACCGCCCCGTCGTGTTCGAACTGATGCCGCCCAGCTTCACGCTGCTCGAACTGCAGCGCACGGTCGAGGCGATCTCCGGCATCCGCCTGCACAAGCAGAATTTCCGCCGCCTGATGGAGGGCCAGGGCCTTGTCGAGGGCACCGGCAAATTCGCGAGCCAAGCGCGCGGCCGTCCCGCCGAATTGTTCCGCTTCCGCCGCGAGGTGCTGCGCGAGCGTCCCGCCCCCGGCGTGCGCCTGGGCGCGCGCAAGGCGTCATGAGCGTCCAGATCGCCCTGCTCCGCGCGGTGAATGTCGGCGGCACGGCGGTCCTGCCGATGGCCAATCTGCGCGCCGCGGTCGAGAAGGCCGGATTCAAGGACGTCCGCACGCTCCTGCAAAGCGGCAATCTGGTGTTCGACGCCGGCGCGCTGGCGCCCGCCGCGACGGAAAAGAAGCTCGAAGCCTTGTGCGCGAAGGCGTTCGGCCTGACCTCCGACATCCATGTGCGGACGCCGAAGGATCTCGCCGCGCTGGTCGCGGCAAATCCCTTCGCCAAGGAGGCCAGGGCCGACGGGGCCCGCGTCCATGTCCTGTTCCTGCGCGAGGCGCCGACGGCGGCGGCCTTCGAGGCGCTCCAGGCGGCCATCAAGGGGCGCGAGGTCGTGCGCGCCGGCGGGCGGCAGGCCTACATGTTCTATCCCGACGGCATGGGTCAGTCGAAGCTGACGCCGGCGGTGCTCGCGCGCCATCTGGGCATGCCGGGGACGGCGCGGAATTGGAACACCGTGCTCAAGCTGGCCGCGATGGCGCCAGGCTGATGCGCCTCGTTACTACCCAAAGTGGGTACGCATCCTTAATTCAACGACCGGTACTTACACGTCGTTAACCAATCCGCTCTAGGCTCTGCCCGCTTTCAAGTGCGATCACGGCCCCGGGGCGGCTCAGCATGGCACAATCTCGCCTGAACCTGCGTAGTGTCACGACGATTCTGATAGACAGCGACCACTTCACGCGTGGGCTCGTCGCGCAGATGTTTCGCGGCTTCGGCATGGACTCGCCCAAGGTGTGCGAGACCGGCGCGCAGGCCAAGCATCACCTCACCCATCACTACGCCGATCTCATCGTGGTCGAAGGCGCGCTGCCCGACATGACGAGCGCCGACTTCATCCGCTGGATCCGGCGCCAGGAGAAAAGCCCCTTCCGCTTCGTGCCGGTGATCGTGATGAGCGGCTATACCCAGCTTCGCCTCGTCGCGTCGGCGCGCGACGCGGGCGCCAATCTCGTCGTCAAGAAACCGCTTTCTCCTGCGGCGCTGTTCGACCGCATCAGCTGGATCGCGCGCAATTCGCGGCCCTTCATCGAAGCGGGAGAATTCACCGGCCCCGATCGCCGTTTTAGGGATCTGCCGCCGCTGGACGGCACCTACAAGCGCGATACCGACAACCAGGCTTCGGACGACGACACTGTCGCCGAACAGCAGAACGTCAATTCCGCGGCCTGAAAGGAGCGGCAAGATCATGGCCAAAGCAAAGAAGAAGGTGTTCTTCCCCACCATAAGGCTCGCCGAACTCGCGGCGCGCCCCGGCGGCTTGCTGCGCGACGATGCGGTCGACGCCGCGGCCCGGAGCCTGGAATCGATGCGCGCGGAGGCCGACGGCGCGATCCGCGCCGCGATCGCCGCGATGGAAGAGATCGCCTTCGACGCCGGCCGCGGCCTGGACGCCGAGCGGATCTCGGCCGTCCTCAAGCACGCCGACCAGGTCGTCACGCTGGCCGGGATGTTCGGCTATGCCGCGCTAGACACCGCCGCGCGCAGCCTGTGCGACCTGGCCGACGGTCTGCTGCGTGCCGGCTTGCATGATCGCGCGCCCATCGCGGTGCATGTCCAGACCATGCACCTGCTCGCGCCCGGCACGATGGCGCTGTCGGCCGGACACACCACCCAGATGCTGGCCGAGCTCGCCAAGGTCACCGATCACTTCAAATTCGGATCGCTGGCGGAAGCCGCGGGCCAGGACGAGTTCGTCGCCGCCGCCGCGCCATAGCCGCCCATGCCAGGCTTCCGTTCGGCCGCCGCCCCCTCGGAAAGGCGGAATTCCCGGCTTTTTCCAAGTCGCTTGACAGCTTTATGCTCAGATGTAGCATAACTGACAAGAAAGACCGGCCCTTGAAGGCCGGTCTTTTTGCCCTACATATATGCTCAAGTTGAGCATTAATAGCGGCAGAATTGGGAGACGCAAAATGGGTGTCGAACTGGCCTATACCGCAGCCGTCGCACGGGCGACCGAACCGCTGTACCGCAAAGTCAGCCATGTCATTCCGGAAATCGAATGGCCGGTGTTCGCGCCGGTGATCGCGGAGATCAACCGCCTCAAGCGCGAGCGGAACGCGGTGATCCTCGGACACAATTACATGACGCCGGAGATTTTCCACTGCGTCTCCGACTTCGTCGGCGACAGCCTGGCGCTGGCGCGCGAGGCGGCGCGCACCGATGCCAAGGTGATCGTCCAGGCCGGCGTGCATTTCATGGCCGAGACCTCGAAGATCCTTTCGCCGGACAAGACCGTGCTCATCCCCGATCCGCGCGCCGGCTGCTCGCTGGCCGCCTCGATCACCGGCGCCGATGTGCGCCTGCTCAGGCAGAAATATCCCGGCCTGCCGGTGGTGACCTATGTGAACACCTCCGCCGACGTGAAGGCGGAGAGCGACGTGTGCTGTACCTCGTCCAACGCGGTCGCGGTGGTCGAGGAGATCGCCCGCGAATTCGGCACCGACACCGTGATCATGATCCCCGACAAGTACCTGGCGCAGAACGTCGCCAACCTGACGGGCGTGAAGGTCATCACCTGGGAAGGCGCCTGCGAGGTGCATGAGCGCTTCACCGCCGCCGAGATCCGCGACTACCGCAAGGCGCATCCCGGCATCGTGGTGCTGGCCCATCCCGAATGCCCGCCGGAAGTCGTCGCCGAAGCCGACTTCGCCGGCTCGACCGCCGCGCTGATCGACTATGTCGGCAGCTACCGGCCCAAGAGCGTGGTGATGGTCACCGAATGCTCGATGAGCGACAACGTCGCGGCGGAATATCCCGACATCGAATTCGTGCGGCCGTGCAATCTGTGCCCGCACATGAAGCGCATCACGCTCGACAAGATCCTGCACGCGCTGCAGACCATGACGGTCGAGGTGACGGTCGATCCGGTCATCGCGCACCGTGCCAAACGCGCCATCGACCGCATGCTGGCGGTCAAGCTTCCGGTCAAGAAAGCCGCTTAAATGGCCCACAACATCGACAGCGTCATTGCCTGCAAGGGCGCGCTCATCCTGGGCGCCGGCATCGCCGGATTGTTCACCGCGCTCAAGCTCGCGCCGTTTCCCGTCACCGTGCTGGCCGGCACGCGGCCCGGTCTGTCCGGTTCGAGCGCCTGGGCCCAGGGCGGCATCGCCGCGGCGATGGGCGCCGACGATAGCTGGCAGAGCCACGCCGCCGATACGCTGGCGGCCGGCGCCGGCCTCTGCGACCCCGCCATCGCGGCGCTGGTGGCACGCGAAGCGCCGGAGCGGATCGAGGACCTGCTCGCCTATGGCGCGCCGTTCGACCGCAAGGCGGACGGCACGCTGGCGCTCGGCCGCGAGGCGGCGCATGCCCGCAACCGCATCGTGCATGTCAAAGGCGACCGCGCCGGCGCGGAAATCTCGCGCACGCTCGCCGAGCGCGCGCTGGCGACGCCGTCGATCACGCTGCGCGAGGGCTTCCACGCCGTCGAACTGGCGGTCGAGGACGGCCGCGTCACCGGCCTGTTCGCCCGTACCGGCTATGGCCCGCACACCCGCCTCGTCCTGTTCCGCGCCCCAGCCATCGTGTTCGCGACCGGCGGCGTCGGCGCACTCTATGCCGTGACGACCAACCCGCTGGAATCGCGCGGCGAAGGCCTCGGCATGGCGGCGCGCGCTGGTGCGATCATCGCCGATCCGGAATTCGTCCAGTTCCATCCGACCGCCATCGACATCGGCAAGGACCCCGCGCCACTGGCGACCGAGGCGCTGCGCGGCGAAGGCGCGATCCTGGTGGACGAAACCGGCCGCCGCTTCATGCCCGACGTGCATCCCGACGCCGAGCTGGCGCCGCGCGATGTCGTCGCCCGCGCCCTGCATCGCGAGCGCGCCGCCGGCCACAAGACCTATCTCGATTGCACCAAGGCGATCGGCGCCAGCTTCGCGCAGCGCTTCCCGACCGTCTACGGCGCCTGCATCGCCGCCGGCATCGATCCGGCGACGCGGCCGATCCCCGTCGCGCCGGCCGCGCACTATCACATGGGCGGCGTCGCCAGCGACGCGCGCGCCCGCTCCTCGCTCGACGGCCTGTGGGTCGTGGGCGAGTGCGCCGCGACCGGCCTGCACGGCGCCAACCGGCTCGCCTCCAATTCGCTGCTCGAAGCCATCGTGTTCGGCGCCCGCGCCGCCGACGACATCGCGGCGACCGTTCTGGCGCAGCCGGGCCGCGGCAACCCGCCGGCGCCCGAGCGCTTCGCCTCGCCCGCGCCGCCGCATGTGCTGCGCGATGCGATGACGCGTCATGTCGGCCTGGAGCGCGACGCGGCGGGCCTGCGCGAAGCGCTCGCGGTGATCGGCCAGGTCGAGCGTGCCGGCGGCAGCGAGCCCGCTTTGCTCAACATGACCTCGGCGGCGCGTCTGGTGACGGCGGCGGCGTTGGCCCGGCACGAAAGCCGCGGCGGCCACTACCGCACCGACTATCCCGCGACCGACGCCGCGCCCAAGCGCACCTTCATGACGCTGGCCGATGCCGAGCGCATCGATACCGAACGGGCCGGCCAGCAGTCCATCCGCGCCGCCGTCTGATGATCGCCCTGCCCTTCGCACGCACGCCGCACGCGCTGCTGGTCGAGCCCATCGTGCGCCATGCGCTCGAAGAGGATTTGGGCCGCGCCGGCGACATCACCAGCGAATTGACGGTTCCCGCCGACACCCAAGCGACGGCGAAGCTCGTGGCGCGCAAGCCGGGCACCATCGCGGGACTGATCGCGGCGCGGATCGCCTTTCGGTTCGCCGATCCCTCTCTTTCGTTCGAGGTCCGCGCGCCCGACGGATCGACGGTGGAGGCCGGAACGGTCGTCGCGGTCATATCCGGTCCGGCGCGCGGCGTGCTGACCGGCGAGCGCGTCGCGCTGAATTTCACCGGCCATCTTTCCGGCGTCGCCACCGCGACGCGGGCGCTGGTCGACGCGGTCGCGGGCACCAAAGCGCGCATCGTCTGCACCCGCAAGACGACGCCCGGCCTGCGCGTGCTGGAGAAATACGCGGTGCGCTGCGGCGGCGGCTTCAACCACCGCTTCGGCCTCGACGACGCGGTGCTGATCAAGGACAACCATCTCGTCGCCGCCGGCGGCATCAAGCCCGCCATCGAACGCGTGCGCGCCGGCCTCGGCCACATGGCGAGGATCGAACTCGAAGTGGACAGTCTCGCCCAACTCGAAGAAGCTCTGTCGCTGGGCGTCGACACCATCCTGCTCGACAACATGACGCCCGATACGCTTCGCCAGGCCGTCGCGCTGGCCAAGGGCCGCGCGACATTGGAAGCCTCCGGCAACGTCACGCTCGCCACCGTCCGCGCCATCGCGGAAACCGGCATCGACTACATCTCCTCCGGGGCGATCACGCATAGCGCGCCGAACCTCGACGTGGCGCTCGACTTCTAGATAAGCTGCGCCCGGAACAATCCGGAGACGCACATGGACCTTCATCTCAAGGGCAAGAACGCCGTCATCCTCGGCGGCACGCGCGGCATTGGGCGCGCCATCGCCGACACGCTGGCAAACGAAGGCGCCAATGTCGCGATCTGCGCCCGCAACGCCGACCAGGTGAAAGACGCGGTCGCGGCGCTGAAGGACAAGGACGTCAAGGCGACCGGCGCTCCGGTCGACATCATGGACGGCGAAGCCCTCAAGGCGTGGATCGCCGGTGCGGGCGGCGAGCTCGGCGGCATCGACATCCTCGTCTCCAATGCCGGCGCGATGGCGCAAGGCGGCGATCCGGCCTCCTGGGAACAGAACTTCAAGCTCGACGTGCTCGGCATCGTCAACGCCTTCGATGCCGCCAAGCCGTTCCTGGAGAAGGCCGCGACCGCGAACGGCGATGCCGCCGTCGTGATCATCTCGTCCGTGTCGGCGGCGGAGAGCGACAGCGCCAGCTCCTACGGTCCGATCAAAGCGGCGCTGATCCACTACGCCAAGGGCCTGGCGCGGCAATACGCCAAGCTGCACATCCGCACCAATGTCGTCTCGCCCGGCACGGTCTATTTCGACGGCGGCGTGTGGCAGATGATCGAGAAGAACATGCCCGCCGTGTTCAAGGGCGCGATGGAACGCAATCCGACGGGCCGCATGGCGACGCCGCAGGACATCGCCAACGCCGCCGTGTTCCTGGCGAGTCCCGCTTCGTCCTTCACCACCGGCATCAACATGCTGGTGGACGGCGCAATCAGCCGGCGTGTGAATTTCTGAGCGCCCTCCGCCAAACAAAACGCCGGAGCGTTTGGCGCGCTCCGGCGTTTTCTATTCCAAGAGTGCGCGAACTATGCGCCGTTCAGCTTGGCGCGGCCACGGCGGTAGAAGACGTGGTTGCCGATCTGCACCGTGCGAACATAGTGGCCGGAGTCCGACCACTCCGGCTGCACGGCGGTCGTGTGGAAGTTCACCGCGCCGTTGGTGGCATTCTGGAGCTGCTCCTCGCCGACCATGATGCGGGCCGCGATGGCCTGCGCCTCGCGCCACGGGCCGGGCTCGTGCGTCGCCTCGCGCGCGCCGTCGCAGGCGAAGCTGAACTGGCAGGTGCCGGTGCCCACGCCCTCATAGACCACGGCGCAGATCGAATGGCCGTAATTGCCCGTGTTCATGCGGTGGAAGACCACTTCGGCGACCGCCTTCTGGCCTTCCTCGCCCTCGCCGCGGGCCTCGTAATACATCACCTCGGAGAGGCAGGTGTGTTCCTGCAGAAGGCGCGTCAGCACGACATTGGTCGACGAACCCTGCACCGGAATCGTCGCAGGAATGGCCGGCGCGCGCACGACCCGCACCACCGGCTTCTCGACCTTGATGACGCGTATTTCGTCCGTATGCGGACGAGCATTGAGCGAAGCGCCGACGGCGGCGCTCGCGGTGGCGAGCACGATGGCAAGCGCACCGACAAGCACGCGATCGGATCGCGACAAGGCATCTCTGGTTTTCATGATCTCGGCTTTCTCGACTCTTTCGGATTTCAGTTCACTTGATAAAAACAATTCCGAATGGTCCCCGCCCTCGATGTGAGCGCGGCTTGTGCCGACAAAAAATCGAATCGTCAAATCAAAAATTGCTTATTCGTGACGCGGCGTCATTTGACGCCGGAAAACCCAGGGTTTTCCTGCATCGTCCGTACAAGGATTAATCACCGCGTTTGCGATTCGCCAACGCCGCCTGCGCCGCGGCGAGGCGCGCGACGGGCACGCGGAACGGCGAACACGACACGTAGTCGAGGCCGCTGTCGTGACAGAATCGGATCGAATCCGGATCGCCGCCATGCTCGCCGCAGATGCCGAGCTTGAGATTGGCGCGCGCCGCGCGTCCGCGCTCCGCCGCGATGCGCACGAGTTCGCCGACGCCGTCGACATCGATGCTGACGAACGGATCGCGCGCGATCAGGCCCTTGTTGAGATATTCGGTGAGGAAGCCGCCGGCGTCGTCGCGGCTGATTCCGATCGTCGTCTGGGTCAGATCGTTGGTGCCGAAGGAGAAGAATTCGGCGCTCTCCGCGATCTCCCGCGCCCGCAGCGCGGCGCGCGGCAGCTCGATCATCGTGCCGACCATGTAATCCGGCGCCTTGCCGCGCTCGGCGGCGACCGCGGCGGCCACCGCGTCGATGCGCTCCTTGATGCGGTCGAGTTCGGTCTTGAACGCCACCAGCGGCACCATGATCTCCAGTTGCACCGGTGCGCCGCCCGCCGCCTGCACGTTGAGCGCCGCCTCCAGGATGGCGCGCACCTGCATCTCGTAGATCTCGGGATAGGTGATGCCGAGGCGCACGCCGCGATGGCCCAGCATCGGATTGGATTCGTGCAGCGCGATGGCGCGGGCGCGCAATTTCGCCGGATCGCTGCCGGCGGCGCGCGCCACCTCCGCGATCTCCTCGTCCTTTTGCGGCAAAAATTCGTGCAGCGGCGGATCGAGCAGCCGGATGGTGACGGGAAGCCCCTCCATCGCCTTGAAGATGCCCTCGAAATCGTGGCGCTGCATCGGCAGCAATTTGGCCAGCGCCGCCTCGCGCTCCGCCTTGACGTCGGCCAGGATCATCTGGCGCACCGCGATAATGCGGTCGGCGTCGAAGAACATGTGCTCGGTGCGGCACAGCCCGATGCCCTCGGCGCCGAATTTGCGCGCCGTCGCGGCGTCTTCCGGCGTGTCCGCGTTGGTGCGGACCTTCAGCGTACGGATCGAATCCGCCCAGCCCATCAGCACGCCGAAATCGCCCGTCAGCTCCGGCTGGCGCAGCTCGACCCGGCCCTTGAACACCGTCCCGCTGCTGCCGTCGATGGTGATGATATCGCCGCGCCGGATGGTGTGGCGGCCGCAGACCATCACCCCGCCCGCCACGTCGATCTTGATCGCGCCGGCGCCGGAGACGCAGGGCCGCCCCATGCCGCGCGCCACCACCGCCGCATGGCTCGTCATGCCGCCGCGCGCGGTCAGGATGCCCCGGGCCGCGTGCATGCCGTGGATGTCCTCCGGACTGGTCTCGGCGCGCACCAGGATGACGTCGCGGTTCTCGGCCGCGAGCTTCTCCGCCTCGTCGGCGGTGAACACCGCCTCGCCCGTCGCCGCGCCCGGCGACGCCGCCAGCCCGGCCGCGATCTGCTCGCGCGGCGAATTGGGATCGAGGGTGGGATGCAGAAGCTGGTCCAGCGCCGAGGGATCGACGCGCGCCACCGCGGCATGCCGGTCGATCAGCCCTTCGCGCTCCATGTCCACCGCGATCTTGAGCGCAGCCTCCGCCGTGCGCTTGCCGCCGCGGGTCTGGAGCATGAAGAGCTTGCCTTCCTGCACCGTGAATTCCAGGTCCTGCATGTCGCGGTAGTGGTTCTCCAGCCGGTCGCAGATCGCCTTCAGCTCGGCGAAGGCCTTGGGCATCGCCTCTTCCATCGAGGGCCGCTTGGCGCCCTGGCGCTCGCGCACCGCCTTGGAGATCGATTGCGGCGTGCGCAGACCGGCGACGACGTCCTCGCCCTGGGCGTTGATCAGGAACTCGCCATAAAGGATGTTCTCGCCGGTCGAGGGATCGCGCGTGAAGGCGACGCCGGTGGCCGAGGTCTCGCCGCGATTGCCGAACACCATCGCCTGCACCGTCACCGCCGTGCCCCAATCCTCCGGGATGTTGTGGATGCGGCGATAGGTGTTGGCGCGCGGGCTCTGCCAGGAGCCGAACACCGCGCCGATCGCGCCCCAGAGCTGCTCGTGCACGTCTTCCGGGAACGGCCGGCCCAGCGTCTTGGCGACGCGGGCCTTGAACAGGCCGGCGATCTTCTTGAGGTCCTCCGCCGTGAGGTCGGTGTCGAGTTCGAAGCCCCGGTCCTCCTTCTCGCTGTCCAGGATTTCCTCGAACACCGAATGTTCGACGCCCAGCACCACGTCGGAATACATCTGGATGAAGCGGCGATAGGAATCGTAGGCGAAGCGCGCGTCGCCGGTGATGCGGGCCAGGCCCTCCGTCGTCTCGGCGTTGAGGCCGAGATTGAGCACCGTGTCCATCATGCCGGGCATCGAGACCCGCGCGCCGGACCGGACCGAGACCAGCAGCGGCCGCGCCGGATCGCCCAGCCGCCCGCCCGCCAGCTCGCCGATGCGCGCCAGCGCCGCCTCGGCCTCCGGCTTCAGCTCGGGCGGATAGGTTTCGCCATGCGCATAATAATATGTGCAGACCTCGGTGGTGATGGAAAAGCCGGGCGGGACGGGAAGCCCCAGATTGCTCATCTCGGCCAGGTTCGCGCCCTTGCCGCCGAGCAGATTGCGCATCCCGGCCTCGCCCTCGGCGGTGCCGTTACCGAACGAATAGACCCACTTTGCCATTGCCCTGTCCGCATCCTACCGGTGTCATGGCCCGCGAATGCGGGCCACCCAGGTGATCGTAGAGCACTATCCCGGCGCATGGCGAGATGACAACACGCCCGATGCACCCATGACAGTTCGGAGTGACAGCGCTAACGTCCCGCCGCCACCCAGGACTCGCTCATGACCCAAAGCCCCCTTTTCGCGCCCATGGGCGTGCTTGCCGGAATCACCTTCTTCGTCCTTTTGTTCGTTCCGGCGCGGCGGATGTTCGGCGGCCGGTCCGAGGTGCAGAACAGCGCCACCGGCGACATCCCCGGCGGCACCCACAATCCCAATTTCGCCGACCTGCTGGAGATGCCGGTCCTGTTCTACATCGTCTGCCTGATGGCGATCCTCGCCGGGCGGACCGACGACACGATGCTCTGGCTGGCCTGGATCTACGTCGCCCTGCGCGCCGCCCACAGCGCCGTGCACCTGACCTATGACAAGCGCTCGCACAGGACGGCACTGTTCGCGCTGTCGAATTTCGCGGTGCTGGCGATGTGGGTGTTCTTCTTCATCCCGCCGCTCGGGAATTGACCCGGCGCCGGCCCGTTCAAGGAGGAGTGATGCCATGACCTTGCGAAAATTCATCATCGAACGCGACATCCCCGCCGTCGGCTCCTTCGAGCGCGAGCAGCTCAAGGGCGCCGCCGCCCAGTCCAACAAGGTGCTGAAGGAGCTCGGCCCGGACATCCAGTGGCAGGAGAGCTATGTGGCGGCGGACAAGACGTTCTGCGTCTACCTCGCCAAGGACGAGGCGATCATCAAGAAGCACGCCGAGCTCTCCGGATTCCCCGCGACCAAGATCACCGAGATCCGCAAGATGATCGACCCGACGACGGAAAAGGACGGGGCGTGATTTAATCTCTCCCGCGGAGCGGGAGAGGTCGCGAGCGCAGCGAGCGGGTGAGGGCCTGCGCCATCCCCTCACCCGACGCCGCTTCGCGCCGTCGACCTCTCCCGCAAGCGGGAGACATGACCTACCCCTCGATCTTCGAAAAATCCGCCACCGTGTGCAGCACGGCGCGCAGCCGCGACAGCAGCAGCAGCCGGTTCTTGCGCAACCCCGCGTCCTTGTCGTTCACCGTGACCTTCTCGAAGAAGGCATCGACCGGCCCGCGCAGCCGCGCCATCACGCCCATCGCCTCGGCGAAGCGCTCGCGCTCGATCTCGGCCTTGATGAGTTCGGACGCGGTGGCGAGTTCGACGAACAGCGCCTTCTCTTCCGGGAGGGCGAACGCCTCGGGGTCCGGCTCGCCGTCATAGGCGATCTTGTCCTTTTTCTCCTCGGCCTTGAGGATATTCGCCGCACGGCGATAGGCGGTGAGCAGGTTCGCACCGTCGTCGGTCTTGAGGAACGCCTGCAACGCCTCGACCCGGGCCACGAGACGCACGAGATCGTCCTCATTGCCGAGCGAGAACACGGCGTCGATCAGATCGTGACGTGTACCTTTTTCGCGAAGGGCGACTTTCAGGCGGTCGGCGAAGAAACCAAGCAAATCGTTTGAAATTCCAACAACCTTATCGTAGGCAGCAGCGTCTTCCGCTTTGACTCGCAATATGCGATGGACGACAGGGTTGGGATGCAAGCGCGGGCCATCGTCCCTCGCCAGCTTATTTGAAATACGCATTTCCGCCAATTCTTCGATGTCGAATCGAAGAATGTGCGTCGACACTGGGCTTTCGAGCGACGCAAGCCGTAATCGTATTCCAGATGAAAGTATCAGACGAATTACGCCAAGCGCTGCCCTACGTAGCGCATAGGGATCGCCCGAGCCGCTCGGCTTCTCGTCAGCCGCGAAGAAACCAATCAATTGGTCAAGCTTGTCTGCCAGTGCAGTGGCAACGGCTTCTGCACTTGACGGCACCACATCAGTGGGGCCTTGGGGCTTATAGTGATCACGGATGGCATCGGCGACTGCGGAATCTTCCCCGTCATTAAGCGCGTAGTACCTGCCCATCACGCCTTGCAGCTCGGGGAATTCGCCGACGA
Source organism: Rhizomicrobium sp. (assembly GCA_037200045.1). Taxonomy (NCBI): domain Bacteria; kingdom Pseudomonadati; phylum Pseudomonadota; class Alphaproteobacteria; order Micropepsales; family Micropepsaceae; genus Rhizomicrobium; species Rhizomicrobium sp. Next base: position 1,391,560 of record JBBCHM010000001.1, on the reverse strand, counting down.
CGCCGGTCGTCAAATCCGCCTTGCACAGGCGCGCGGCGCGTTTCGCCTTCGCGACATCGGCGCCGATCTTCTCGGCGATTTCGCCGGCCAGCGCTTCGATGCGCTCGACCCGCTCGTACTGCGTCCCAAGCTTGGCGTGGAACACGATGGCCTTCAGGTCCTCGACGCGGCTTTCCAGGGTGCGTTTGCGGTCCTGGTCCCAGAAGAATTTCGCATCGCTCAACCGCGCCCGCAGCACGCGCTCGTTGCCGGCGACGATGTTGATGCCGCCGTCGTCGGCGATCATATTCGCCACCAGTGCGAAGCGGCTCGCGAACTTGCCGGTCGCCGGATCGCGCAGGCTGAAATATTTCTGATGCGTCCGCATCGCCGTCTGCAAAATCTCCGGCGGCACGTCCATGAACTGGTCCTCGATGGCGCCGATCAGCACCACCGGCCATTCCACCAGCCCCGCGACCTCATCCAGAAGGCCCTCGTCCGGGATCATCTCCAGCCCATGCACGAAGGCGGCGCCCTTCATGCCCTCGAAGATGATCGCCTTGCGCTCCTCGGCGTCGAGCACGACATGCGCGTCGCGCAGCTTCTTCGCATAGTCCTCGAACCGCTTGACCTCGATCTCGCCGCTCGACAGGAAGCGGTGGCCCCGCGTGCGGTTATTGCTGGTCACCCCGGCAAACGTGAACGACACGACCTCGCCGTCCAGCGTGCACAGGATCGCATGCAGCGGCCGCACCCAGCGCACCGGCGTATTGGTCGTTTGCGGCCAGCGCATCGATTTGGGCCAGGGCAGCTTGGCCAGAACGTCGGGCAGGAATTCCGCGATCACGTCGGCGGTCGCGCGGCCTTTCAGTTCGATGATCGCGACATAGAACTCGCCCTTGCCGTCGTCGCGCGTCACGCAATCTTCGAGCCGCACGCCGGCCGAGCGCAGAAAACCCTGCACCGCCTTGTCCGGCGCGCCGACGCGCGGGCCTTTCTTTTCCTCGCTGACGTTCGGCTGCTTCGCCGGCAGGCCGCTCACCACCAGCGTCAGCCGCCGCGGCCCGGCGAACGCCTTGACGCCTTCGAACAGGAGCCCGCGATCCGACAACGCGCCGACGACGAGGCGCTCCAGGTCCTTCGCCGCCTGCGCCTGCATGCGCGCGGGGATTTCTTCGCTGAAAAGTTCGAGCAGGAGATCAGACATCGCTCACCCGAACCTCGGCTTGTAGTCGCCCATCGGCGTCGCCAGCCAGGCCTCGCAGCAGGCCTTGGCCAGCGCCCGCACCCGGCCGATATAGGCCGCCCGCTCCGTCACGCTGATCACGCCGCGCGCGTCGAGCAGGTTGAAGGTGTGGCTCGCCTTGATGCACTGGTCGTAAGCCGGCAGCGCCAGCTTCTCGTTGCCGGAAATCAGCTCCTGGCACTGCTTCTCGGCGTCCTTGAAGTGCCGGAACAGGATCTCGGTATCGGCCATCTCGAAATTGTAGGCGGAGAATTCCTGCTCGGCCTGGTGGAACACTTCGCCGTAGCGGAACTGCTCGTTGAACGCGAGGTCGTAGACGAACTCGACATTCTGCACATACATCGCCAGCCGCTCGAGCCCGTAGGTGATCTCCGCCGACACCGGATCGCAATCGATGCCGCCGACCTGCTGGAAATAGGTGAACTGGGAAATCTCCATCCCGTCGCACCACACCTCCCACCCCAGCCCCCAGGCGCCCAGCGTCGGGCTTTCCCAATCGTCCTCGACGAAGCGGATGTCGTGCAGCGCCGGATCGAGCCCGATGGCGCGCACGCTCTCCAGATAGAGGTCCTGGATGTCGGAAGGCGCCGGCTTCATGATCACCTGGAACTGGTAATAGTGCTGCAGCCGGTTCGGGTTCTCGCCATAGCGGCCGTCCTTGGGCCGCCGCGACGGCTGGACATAGGCGGCGCGCCACGGCCGGGGCCCCAGCGCGCGCAGCGTCGTCGCCGGATGGAACGTGCCGGCGCCCATCTGGTCGTCGTAAGGCTGGAGGATCAGGCAACCCTTCGACGCCCAGAAATTCTGCAGCGTCAGGATCAGGTCCTGGAACGTCTTGGCCATGGTGTCGAAGCCCAAAATCGAGGGGGCGGAAACTATAGGCCGGGACGCCGGGCTACAAGGCATTGAGCCTTGAAGAAAATGGAGGTCCCAAATTCAAATAAAGTTGTCATCCGCCGCGAATGCGGCGGACCCAGCTGAAACCCGCACCACCGACGCAAGGTCGTCACCTGGGTTCGCCGCATTCGCGGCGAATGACACCGTTTGTTTGGTGAGAGAATTGGACGGTCCGATAGCTTGCTTTGTGCCGCCGCCCCCGACCAAACTGGCGCCAAGAGAGGGAGATATCGCATGTCCGAGCACACCGCCGACCGGCGCACCGTCCTGTTGGCCGGCGCGGCCGCCGCCGCCACCCTGGCGATGCCCTTCGCCGCCCGCGCCGCCGACGATCTGGCCGACGTCAAGAAGGCGATCGCCGACGGCCATCCCGCCGCGCTCAAGCGGCTGCGGGACTGGATCGCGTTTCCCTCCATCGCGGCGGAAAACCGCAACACCAAGGAGGGCGCCGAATACATGGCCAACCTCGCGCGCGAGGCGGGCTTCCAGCACGTCGAAATCGTGCCGACCAGCGGCGTGCCGGGCGTGTTCGCCACGCTGGACGCCGGCGCGCCCAAGACCTTCGGCCTCTACTTCATGTACGACGTGAAGCAGTACGATCCGGCGGAATGGTCGTCGCCGCCGCTCGAGGGCCGGCTGGTCGACAAGCCGAATTTCGGCAAGGTCATCGTCGGCCGCGGCGCGGTGAACCAGAAGGGGCCGGAGGCGACGTTCCTCGCCGCGCTCGCCGCGTTCAAGGCCAGCGGGCGCAAGCTGCCGGTCAATCTCGTGCTGGTCGCCGAGGGCGAGGAGGAGATCGGCTCGCCGCATTTCTCCGAAATCGTGCAGCGGCCGGACATCCTGGCGGCGCTGAAGACATGCGTCGGCATCACCATGCCGTCCGCCTCGCAGGACACCACCGGCGGTGTCGCCATCCAGCTCGGCGCCAAGGGCATCATGGAGGCCGAGCTGGTCTCCTCCGGCGCGCATTGGGGCCGCGGGCCGACGCACGACATCCATTCCAGCCTCAAGGCGGCGGTGGACAGCCCGACTTGGCGGCTGATCCACGCGCTCAACACGCTGGTCTCGGCCGATGGCAACACGCCGGCGGTGGACGGCTGGTTCGAGCATGTGCGCCCGCTCAGCCGGCACCAGAAAGACCTGATCGCGGCCTCGGTGCGCGCGCGCAACGAGGCGGCCGAGATGAGCGCGCTCGGCGTCTCGCACTGGATCGACAATCTGCCGTTCGAGGCGGCGATGGAGCGGCTGGCGTCGCAGCCCACGATCAACATCGAGGGCCTGGTCGCCGGCTATACCGGCCCGGGCGGCAAGACGATCCTGCCCGGCCGCGCGGTCGCCAAGATCGACTGCCGCCTCGTGCCCGACATGACGCTGGCCGAGGTCCGCGGCAAGCTGCGCGCCTTCCTCGACAAGAACGGCTTCACCGACATCGAGCTCAATGTCAGCGGCGGCTACGATCCGACCGAGACCGACGAGAAGAGTTCGCTGATCCAGTCCGAGATCGCGCTCTACACCCGGCTCGGCTATCCGCCGTCGCTCAGCCCGCGCGGCGCGGGATCGTGGCCGGGGGTGAATTTCACCGGCGCGCCGCTGCGCCTCGCCGCCAGCCATTTCGGCATGGGCTACGGCACCGGGGCGCACGCGCCCAACGAGTTCTATGTGATCGAGAGCGGCAATCCGAAGATCGCCGGCTTCGACGACGCGACGCTCGCTTACGTGCAGTACCTCTACCAGATCGCGGCAACGGGATGACGCATGGCTGACAGGTGCTCGGGACTCTAAAACGTCACGAGCAACGCCGCGTACCATGTGGCGCGGTCGGTCTCTTCCGCGTTCTGGATGCCCGGTCCGGCCGACGCCATCACATGGAGATTGTCGTTGAGGTCGTAGGTCGCGCCGACCCCGATGCCGGTCGAGGCCCTGCCGCCGATGGTGTCCGCGGTCTGGTGATAGAGTTCGGCGCCGATCTGCAGCGCCGGCGTGATCTGGTTCGTCAGCGCCCAGCCCATCTGGCAGAAATTCCGCGAATCGCCGCCGTGGTTGATCGTGCAGCCCCCGCCCCCGAACGTGGACCATGCGCCCCAGGACCGTTCGATCCAGATCGGCAGCAGCAGCGAGACGTGCCGCTCGCCGACCGCTGGCGATCCCGCCGGCAGGATCACGCCCGGAAAGAACGCGACATCGACGCCGAAATCGTCCTGATGGAGAAACCTGTACTTGGCCGCGAGTTCGATGTTGCCCAGATCGACGCGCGACGGACCGCCGGTCGGTCGGTCCCAGTCGAGCGGCAGAACCGCCGTCAATTGCAGGTCGGGCGCCGCGCCGTAATTGAAATCGATGCCTCCCTCGCCGCCCGAACCGTCGCGCATCGCCGTGCCGCCGGCAAAGAGATAGATCTCGTAATGGCCGACATCGGTCGGCTCGGGATCGTCCGTGACATAGGGCGGCCCGGCCCAGGCATGGGAAGCCGACAGGATGGCCGCCAACGCGCCCAGGCGTAGGCGGTTCACGCCTTGACCGGCCGGACCGGGCGCGAGCCGTCCCAGGTCTCGGCCGCCTTTCTGATGCGCTCGAAGAAAACGCCCTTGCCGCCCGAGATGTCGGAGACCTCGATCACCGTTCCCGGATGCGCCTCGGTGTCGAAATAGACGAACCGGCCCTTGGGCCCGCCGATCTGGCCTTCCTGTCCGATCCGGTAACCGAGGCCGGTGAAGCGGTCGAGCGCCGCCTGATAATCGGTCGTCCAGTACGACATGTGCTGCAGGCCCTCGCGGCCGGCTTCCAGGAAGTCGCGGTACATGCTCGGCGCATCGTTGCGCTGCTGGATCAACTCGATCTGCAATGCCCCGCTATTGGCCAGCGCGATGCTGACCTGCGGCGCCGACGGGGCGCCGCGATAGCGGAACCAGTCCATCGCGACCCGCTCGATATAGTAGAACGGCCCCACGCCGAGCACTTCGGTCCAATGGCGCATCGCCGCCTCGATGTCGCGCACGACATAGCCGTTCTGGCGGACGTTTCCGAAGATCCGGCTCAAAGATCGAGCCCCGTTTCGCCGCGCAGCACGGCATCGGCCGCCGCGGTGTAGGACCCGTCCGCTTCGTGCAGCACCAGCCCGTGCAGCAGCGCAAGCGGCGCCCGCGAGCCTTTCGTCGCCTGCACGATGACGCGCTTGGCCGGCTCGCCGTCCCGCGGCCAGAGCGGAAAGACACGCACACCCGTCCGCGGCAATGCCGCCAGCGCCTCGCCGAGACGGTCGGCGCGCAGGATCGCGGTGAAGGTTCCTCCCGAAATCGTCCGCTTCAAGCCGGCCGCGAGCCAGTCCGGCAACGTCCCATTGTCCTGCATCGCCAGCACCCGCGCCGCGTCGGGCGAAGTCTCGCCCTCGCCGCCATGGAATGGCGGATTGCACAGGACGTGATCGTAGTCCCGCTTCATGTCCGCCGGCAGATCGAGCGCATCGACCGTCACGAACACCGCGCGTTCGCCCATCCCGTTCGCCGTCGCGTTCCGATTCGCCAGCGTCACCAACTCGCTTTCGATCTCCGCCCCGGTCAGGCGCGCGCCCGGCACGCGTGCCGCCAGGCACAGGCTCGCCGTTCCCGCGCCGCTGCCGAGTTCCAAGATTTCGTCGCCCTCGCCCGCCGGAACCGCCGCCGCCAGCATCACCGCGTCCAGTCCGGCGCGAAATCCATCGCGGAACTGCCGCACGACGAGCTTGCCGCCGAGAAACCGGTCTTCGCTGACCTCTTTGGGCGCGTCGCGCCGCGCCAGGCCCTCGCGCAAGAGGGTCTTGCCGCGCTCCAGATCCTCGTCGGCCACCATCAGCCGGCGCGGCAAAATGCCCAGACTGCCGTCCATCACGCTCGCGTTCTCGTCGAACACCACGCTCGCAATATCGCCCTGCGCGAGCAGGCTCTGCGCGAAGCTGAGCAGCACGGGATCGTTGGTCTTGAGGACGGGCCGCATCGGTGTTTTTCGCTCGGGTGCTGCGGGGATAGGTCGGCTTGACGGGGTTGGGTTCCCCTACCAATGTCGCAAATGCCGGGCGCCTCCGGCAAGGACCGAGCCTATGCTCAAGCCCGATCTGCGCAAGACCAGAAGCGACGGCGTCTCACCGGTGGAGCGCCTGCACGCGCTGGTGGCCGACGACATGGCGGCGACCGACCGCATGATCCACACAAGGATGGGCAGCGCCGTGGCGCTCATTCCCGATCTGGCCAAGCACCTGATCGATTCGGGCGGCAAGCGGTTGCGCCCGATGCTGTCGCTCGCCGCCGCGCAGATGGGCGGCTATGGCGGCGACAAGCACGTCAATCTCGCCGCCGCGGTCGAGTTCATCCACACCGCCACGCTCCTGCACGACGATGTGGTCGACGCCAGCACGCTGCGGCGTGGCAAGGTCGCGGCCAATCTCGTCTGGGGCAACAAGGCGACGGTGCTGGTCGGCGACTTCCTGTTCTCCCGCGCCTTCGAGATGATGGTCGGCACCGGCTCGCTGCGCGTGCTGGAGATTCTCGCCGGCGCCTCGGCGATCATCGCCGAGGGCGAGGTGATGCAGCTCAAATCGGAGAGCAATCTCGCGACGACGGAGGAGCACTATCTGAAAGTGGTCGGGGCCAAGACGGCGGAGCTGTTCGCCGCCGCCGCCGAATCGGGCGCGACGCTGTGCGACCGCGGCGCCGATTTCGTCCGCGCGCTGCGTGCCTATGGCATGAGCCTGGGCATCGCCTTCCAGCTCGTCGACGACGCGCTCGACTATTCCGGCCGCCAGGCGCTGATGGGCAAGGCGGTCGGCGACGATTTTCGCGAAGCCAAGGTCACGCTGCCGGTCATCCTCGCCTATGCCCGCGCCGACGCGAAGGCACAGACCTTCTGGAAGCGCGCCATCGAGGGCGGACCGCAGAGCGAATCCGACCTCGAACGCGCCATCACCTATGTCGAGGAGACCGGCGCGATCCAGGAAACCATGACGCGGGCGCGGCTCTATGCCGACAGCGCCAAGCAGGCGCTGGCGCCGCTGCCGGCGAGCGACATCCGCGCCGCGCTGGCCGACATCGCGGATTTCTGCGTCGAGCGGGCATATTAGAGCCGTTTCAACACAACACCCTGTCATCCGCCGCGAATGCGGCGGACCCAGCTGACATCAGCGCAGGTTTCACCTGGGTTCGCCGTTCGCACGCTGTCGCTACGAACTCGCGGCGAATGACACCGATTTTTGACTACCCCAGCACCCGCGTTGCCTTCACCCACCAGCCCGGATGCGAATGTTCGAGCGCGATCGCTGCCATTTGCGCGCCGGTCTCGTCCTCGAACAGGCCGAAACAGGTCGCGCCGCTGCCGGACATCCGCGCCAGCAGGATGTCGGGCATCCGCGACAGCTCGCCGAGGACATCGCGCACGGCCGGCGCGATCGCCTTCGCCGGCGCCTCCAGATCGTTGGACATCGACCGGAGGAGTCTTGCCAGCACTTCCGAATCCCCGGCGCGCAATTCGTGCGCGACCGGGCCTACGCCCCGCCGCGTCGTCAGCGCCTGGAACACCGGGCCGGTCGGCACCGCGATACCCGGATTGACCAGCACCAGCGCCGCCGGCGGCACGCCCGCGGCGCGCGTTACGATCTCGCCGCGGCCTTCCATCCAGGCGGAGCGACTCGCCACGCAGACCGGCACGTCGGAGCCGAGCGTCTCGGCGATCTTCATCATCGTGTCGGATCCGATATCGAGGCCCCACAACCGCGCCAGGCCGCGCAGCGCCGCCGCCGCGTCCGCCGAGCCGCCGCCGATGCCCGAGGCCACCGGCAGGTTCTTGGTCAGCGTGATCGCCGCGCCCTTGTCGATGCCGGCATGTTCGCCAAGCGCCCGCGCCGCGCGCAGCACGAGATTGTCCGTCTCCGCCGCCAGTCCCTCGCCGAACGGCCCGTCGATCGCCAACGAAAGCGCGTCCGCGCTTTCGAATGTCAGGGTGTCGCCGGCATCGACGAAAACGACGAGGCTTTCCAGCGCGTGATAGCCGTCGGCACGCTTGTCTCCGACATGCAGGAACAGGTTGATCTTCGCCGGCGCGAATTCCTCAGTTCGGCTTGGCACCGGTGTCCAGTCCGTCCTTGAGCTTCTTCTCGATCACGGCCTTGTCGGCGTCGGACGGCCCGAAGGCCAGCGCGTGGTTCCACTGGAACGTCGCGTCGAGCTTGCGCCCCACCCGCCAATAGGCGTCGCCCAGATGGTCGTTGATCGTCGGATCGCCCGGCACCAGTTCGACCGCGCTCTCCAGCGCCTTGGCCGCGTCGGCGAAGCGGCCGAGCTTGTAATAGGCCCAGCCCACGCTGTCGGCGATATAGCCGTCGCTCGGCTTCAAGGCGCGCGCCTTCTCCAGCATCGCCAGCGCCTCGGGGATGTTGCGGTTCTGGTCGACCCAGGTGTAGCCGAGATAGTTGAGCAGCGTCGGCTCGTTGGGCGACAGCGCCAGCGCCTTTTTCAGATCGATCTCGGCGGCGCTCCAGTTCTGCGTCCCCTGCTCCGCCACGGCGCGGGCGAAATAGAGCGGCCAGTCGTTCGCCTTCGCGTCGCCGCGCAGCGCCAGCGCGTGATCGTAGGCGTCGGCCGCCTCCAGGAACTTGCTCGCGCTGCGATAGGTGTCGCCCAGCGCCGTCCAGGCTTCCGAATCCGCCGGATTGGCCGCCGTCAGGTCCTTGAGCTTGGCGATCGCGTCGTCGGTGCGGCCAAGCCGCGCCTCGTCGAGCGCGATCTCCACCGCCGCCAGCCGCCAATAGGGCGAGCTTTTCGGCACCATGCCATAGGCCGCGATGGAGTCGTCGTATTTCTGCAAGCCCTCCAGCCGGTCGGCGAGCAGCACCGCGCCGAGGTCGAGGTCGGGCCGCAGATAGAGCGCCAGCCGCAGATACAGGATCGAGACGTCCGCGCTCGCCTGGTCGGTCAGCGAGGCCGCGATGCCGAACAGCGCCTCGGCGGCGCCGTCTTCGGCGCGCGGGATCAGCCCGTCGGGCTTCTTATGGTTCTTGATGCGGGCGAGGCCCGCCGCCGCGATCTCCTTGATGCCGACTTCCTGCGCCGCCCGCGTGTAGAGCGCCGCCGCCTCGTCGGACTTTCCGTTGCGCTCCAGATAGCGGCCGAAGGCATCCACGATCCGCGGCGTCGGGCCGGAAGCCAGCGCGCTGCGATAGGACGTATCGGCCAGCGCGTCGTCGCCGACGAAATCGGCCAGCAAGGCGAGGTGATACATCGCCAGCGCATCGGCGCCGCCCTGGGCGCGCAGCGCCGCCAGCTCGCCTTCCGCCGCGGCCTTGTCGCCCTGGCCGGCCGCCGCCCAGGCATCGATCAACGACACGGTCAGCGAGCTGAACGGTCCCTTGGCCGACAGCGACATCTGCTTGCGCGCGCCGGCATAGTCGCGCCGCTTGAGCGCGGCCACCGCCAGCGTCAGCCGTGCCGCGCGGTCATCGGCCTGGACCGCGACGACGCGGTCGGCCAGCTTCGCCGCGTCCGGCACGTCGCCCGCCGAGGTCGAGAAGAAGAAGGACAGCGCGAGCAGGTCCTTGTTATCGGGATCGGCGGCGAGGCTGGCGCGATAGTAAAGCGCCGCGTCCTTCATGTTGTGCTGACTGGCCGCGAAGCGCGCCGAGAGATAGTTCCCGAACTCCGTCGAATCCGCGGCGGCGGCCGGTCCGGTCTGCGCGGTCGTGGCGTGGTCGGCGGCCGCGCAGGCGCCCAGCGCGATCGCGAGAGCCAGGGCCGAAATCCGTAGAGCGATGCGCAACCTTTATCCTCACATGTTGGGGTAGTTCGGTCCGCCCCCGCCTTCCGGCGTCACCCAGTTGATGTTCTGCGCCGGATCCTTGATGTCGCAGGTCTTGCAGTGCACGCAGTTCTGCGCGTTGATCTGAAAACGCGGCCCGGCCGCTTCCTGCACGACCTCGTAGACGCCGGCCGGACAATAGCGCTGCGCCGGCTCGTCGTACCGGGGAAGGTTATCCCGGATCGGGATCGCGGGATCGGTCAATTTCAGGTGAACCGGCTGATCTTCCTCATGGTTTGTATTGGATAAGAATACCGACGAAAGTTTGTCGAAACTGATAACGCCGTCCGGCCGGGGATAGGCGATCTTCCGCGAGTCCGCCGCCGGTTTCAGCGTCGCATAGTCCGGCTTGCCGTGCTTCAGCGTCCCGAACGGCGAAAAGCCGAACAATTGGTTGAACCACATGTCGATGCCGCCCAGCGGCACCAGGCCCAGGATCGTCCCGAACCGGGACCATAGCGGCTTGACGTTCCGGACCCGGTGCAGGTCCTTGTAGACATGGCTGGCGCGATAGCTGGCCTCGTAGCCGTCCAGCGTGTCGCCAGCGCGGCCCGCGGCGAGCGCGGCCGCGACCGCTTCGGCCGCCAGCATGCCCGTCTTCATCGCGTTGTGGCTGCCCTTGATGCGCGGCACATTGACGAAGCCCGCGGCGCAGCCCACGAGCGCCCCGCCCGGGAAGGCCAGCTTCGGCACCGACTGCAGGCCGCCTTCGGTGATGGCGCGCGCGCCATAGCCGATGCGCTTGCCGCCCTGGAGATATTGCTTGAGCACCGGATGCTGCTTGACCCGCTGCATCTCGTCGAAGGGCGAGAGATAGGGGTTGGAGTAGTTCAGGTGCACCACGAAGCCGATGGAGCAGAAATTCTCGCCCCAATGGTACATGAACACGCCGCCACCCGTGCCGTTGTCGAGCGGCCAGCCCATGGTGTGCAGCACCAGGCCCTTCTTGTGCTGGTCGGCGGGCAGCTCCCAGAGCTCCTTGATGCCGATGCCGAATTTCTGGTAGTCGCGGCCCTCGCTGAGATTGTAGTCGTTGAGCAGCCGCTTGGTCAGCGAGCCGCGCGCACCTTCCGCGAACAGCGTGTATTTGCCCAGGATGTTCATGCCGGGCGTGAAGCCCGCCTTGTGATGGCCGTCCTTGGCGATGCCGAGATCGCCGGTGGTCACGCCCTTCACCACGCCGTTTTCGACGACGAGATCGGCGGCCGGGAATCCGGGATAGATCTCCACGCCCAGCGCTTCGGCTTCGGTCGCCAGCCATTTGCAGACATTCGACAGGCTCGCGATGTAGTTGCCGTGGTTCGACATGAAGGGCGGGAAGATGAAATTCGGGATGCGGATATGTCCCGCCGGTCCCAGCATGTAGAAGCGATCGTCGGTCACCGGCGTGTCGAGCGGCGCGCCCTTCGCCTTCCAGTCGGGGATGAGCTCGTTCAGCCCGATCGGATCGATCACCGCGCCCGACAGGATATGCGCGCCGACCTCGGACCCCTTTTCGAGCAGGCAGACCGTGATCTCGGGATTGATCTGCTTGAGCCGGATCGCGCTCGCGAGCCCCGCGGGGCCGCCGCCGACGATCACGACGTCGTATTCCATGCTCTCGCGCTGAACTTCTTCGGCCATCGACCTGAAAACCCAATTTCATCCCCGTAAACCCCTTATGGGGCGGGCGGAATCGGCGGTCAACCGGCGCAAATCATGCTACGGTCCCTAGCGGAAAGGCGGATGGTCATGACGTTGATTCAGCGGAGTTTGATCGCGGCCGTGGCCGGTGTGGGCACCGTCGCGGCGGGCGTCCTTATCCTGATCGCCGCGGTGACTTGGTTTGGGCCGCGCACCTGCACGGATGCCCATCATTGCTTCGTGGTCTTCAGCTAGCCGGACATGTCGAACGCCGACCCGCTCTCCACCCTGTCCTGGCTCCTCGACGCCGGTGCCGACGAAGCCATCGGCGAAGCGCCGGTGGATCGGTTCATTGCGAAAACGCCGCCTCCCGCGCAGACGGCTCGGCCAGCCGCCGTCGCTCCGGCGAAACCCGCGCCGCAACGACCCGAAGGCCCGCGCCCCCTCGCGCAGATCACCCCCACCAATGTCGCGCCGCTGGCGACGGACGGGTTCAGCTCGGCGCTGGAAATCTCCGCGCGCTGCAACAGCCTGGCGGAACTAAAGGCCGCGCTCGAAGCCTTCGACGGCTCGCAGCTCAAGAAGCTCGCCAAGCACACCGTCTTCGCCGACGGCAATCCGGCGAGCGGCGTGATGTTCATCGGCGAAGCCCCGGGCAAGGACGAAGACGCCGCCGGCCTGCCCTTCGTCGGTCGCGCCGGCAAGCTGCTCGACCGCATGCTGGCGGCGATCGGTCTCGACCGGAGCTCCGCCTATATCGCCAACGTCATGCCGTGGCGCCCGCCGGACAACCGCAATCCCGATCCCGGCGAGGTCGCGATGTGCATCCCCTTTCTGCGCCGCCACATCGAACTCGCGCAGCCGCGCATCCTGATCCTCCTGGGCGCGGTGTCGGCGCGGCATGTGCTAGGCTTGAATGATGGGATCATGAAGATTCGCGGCCGCTGGCTGGAATACCGGATCGGGACGCGGATGGTTCCCGTGATGCCGACGCTGCATCCGGCCTACTTGCTCCGGCAGCCCGCGCATAAGAAACTGGCCTGGCGCGATTTGCAGGCGGTGGCCGACAGGCTGGACGATCTGAACGCGAAATAGCTCACCCTTTGATGCGGAACTTTTTGATGCGTCTTGCGACCTGGACTGCCTTGGCCCTCGCCGCCGCCGCGACGTTCGGCGTCGCGCGCGCCGACATGCCGCTGCCCGAGGATGCCGGCGCCGCCGTCTCGGTTCCGATGGAGATCCTCTCGCCCGCCGACGTGACGCTCTACCGCCAGGTCTTCGCCGCCGAGCGCGCCGGTCGTTTTGATGACGCCAAGGACCTCTACACCAAGGTCTCCGACCGCTCGCTCGAAGGCTATGTCCTGGCCGAGCACTATCTGTCGCCGCGCGGCCATGCCTCGCTGGCCGAACTGGTCGACTGGATGCACCAATACGCCGAGCTGCCGATCGCCGACCGCGTCTACCGGCTGGCGGTGCAGCGCGCCTCCAAGCGCGTGCACAAACGCCATCACGTCGTCGCCGTCGTCATGACCGCAAGCGTGCCGGTCCCCGCCCCGCCCGGGCGCCGGCGCGGCGGCGGCTATGAGGAGTTCGACACCTCCGATCCGCCGCTCACCACCGAGGCGGGACGCAACGCGCAGGCGCAGGTCGAACGCTTCATCAAGGCCGACCAGCCGGACCAGGCCTATGCCGTGGTGCATCAGGCACAGGACGCCGGCGCGGCGCCCTACGACCTGGCGCGCCTGATCAGCCGCGTCTCCGCCTCCTACATCGCCGAGGGCGAGGATCAGGCGGCCTATGACGCGGCGATGGGCGTGAAGGGCGACGTCCGGCTCACGACGCCGGTGCTCGACTGGTACGCCGGCTTCGCGGCCTATCGGCTCGGCAATTACGAGGACGCCGCCAACCGCCTCGAAGTGCTGGCGGCGACGGGCAGCGTTCCGAACTATCTGCGCGCCCAGGCCGCGTTCTGGGCGGCGCGCGCCCATCTGCGCTACGGCGATCCGCAGCGCGTCGTCACTCTGCTCAACGCCGCCGCGCGCGAGCAACCGAGCTTCTACGGCCTGCTGGCCGAGAAGATGCTCGGCCAGGACACCCAGACCGGATTCCGCGATCCCGTCCTGACCGCCGCCGATTTCGCCGCCATCATGGCGGTGCCCTCCGCGCATCGCGCCGTGGCGCTGACCCAAGTGGGCGAGGAACGCGCCGCCGTTCCGGGCGAACTCAACCGCGCCTTCGGCGAAAGCGACGGCAGCCGCGACATGGGCTATGCCGCGCTCGCCCGCCGCATGAACGCGACCAACATCGAACTGCGCGCCAGCGAGACCGTGGCGCGCACCGGCGTTCTGCTCACCGGCCTGTTTCCCGTTCCCGGCTACAAGCCGGACGGCGGCTACACCATCGATCCCTCGCTGGTGCTCGCCTTCATCCGCTGCGAGAGCCGCTTCGTCGCCGATGCCGTGTCGCCGGCCGGCGCCCGCGGCCTGATGCAGCTCATGCCGCCGACCGCGGCCAAGTTCGGCGGCAGCGGCGCGGTCTCCGCGCTCAGCGATCCGACCTACAACATGTCCATCGGCCAGCGCTACATCGCCTATCTGCTCGACACCTATGGCGGCAATCTCGTGCAGGTGCCGTCGGCCTACAACGCCGGGCCGCTGCGCCTCGCCGGCTGGATCAACGCGCGCGCCGGCAAGGAAGACGACGCGCTCGAATTCATCGAGAGCATCCGCATCACCGAGACACGGTTCTATGTGAAGCGCCTGCTGATGTATCACTGGCTGTACAGCCGGCGCCTCGGCGAGCCGACGCCGACCTTGGACCAGACCGTCGCCGGCCAATGGCCGATCTATCGCGCGCCGGCCCAGCCGCCGGCGCCCAAGCCGCCCGTGGTCGCGCCGCCGCCGCCCGACAACCAGGTCGTCAGTGATGCCCGGTATTGACGAGACCGTCGCCTTCATCCCCGTCCGCATCGCGGTGCTGACCGTGTCGGATACGCGGACCGCGGCGGAGGACAAGTCCGGCGACACACTCGCCGGGCGCATCGCCGAGGCGGGACACATCCTCGCCGCGCGCATGCTGCTGCGCGACGACAAGGACAAAATCGCGGCGCAGCTTCAGGCCTGGATCGACGATCCTGGGATCGACGTCGTGATCTCGACCGGCGGCACAGGCCTCACCGGCCGTGATGTGACGGTCGAGGCGATGAAACCGCTGTTCGAGAAGGAGATCGACGGCTTCTCGGTGATCTTCCACCAGATCAGCTTCGCCAAGGTCGGCACCTCGACGCTGCAGTCCAGGGCCTGCGCCGGCGTCGCCAAGGGGACCTATCTCTTCGCCCTGCCCGGCTCGCCGGGCGCGGTGAAGGACGGCTGGGACGGGATTTTGAAATACCAGCTCGACATCCGCCACAAGCCCTGCAACTTCGTCGACATCATGCCGAGGCTGGAAGAGCACAGGCGTTAGTCTTCCGCTCGGTGTCATCCGCCGCGAGTTCGTAGCGACAGCGTACGAACGGCGGACCCAGTTGAAACCTGCACGTTCGGAGCGGATGTCACCTGGGTGGCCCGCATTCGCGGGCCATGACAACTTTTATCAAATTGCGATGCCGCGCGCCTTCCAGAAGGCCGCGACATCATCGTCCGGCACGATCTCGCTGCGGCGGGCTATTTCGATCGCGGCCCGTTCGTCGTCGGTCAATTGATAGACGCCCTTACGCCGGGCCTCGATCTCGCGTGCCAGTTCGGCGAGTTCGGCTTGATCCTGTTCCGGCCAGGATCGGACACTTTCCAGCACGGCTGCAATTTGATCCCTTATCATAGGCGAAATATAACATTTTTGCAGTTTTCAGCACGCAAATTTGCGGGCAATCGCGACCCGGACATGACAAATTTGTCTGCCCCTGTCGAAATCCGCCCGCCCCGCGCGTCATCCTGTCGGGCCGCGCATGGAGCCGGCCGGCGAAGGAGACCGTCATGCAGTACATGCTGTTGATCTACGACAACGAGGCCGAACTGGCGAAGCGCAGCGAGCAGGACATGGGCCAGGTGATGGCCGCCTATGGCGCCTATACCGAGGCGCTGAAAAAGGCCGGCGCCCTGGTGTCCGCCGACCGGCTGAAACCCATCGCCACCGCCACCACCGTGCGCGTCGCCGACGGCAAGACCCAGGTGCTCAACGGCCCCTATGCCGAGACCAAGGAACAGCTCGGCGGCTATTACCTGATCGAGGCGCCCGATCTCGACGCGGCCATCGCCTGGGCGGCGCGCTGTCCCGGCGCCGGCCTGGGCACGATGGAAGTGCGTCCCGTCTGGCAGATGTGATGCGATGAGCGAGGGCGGCGCGCTTGCCCGCGATGCCGCGCAAGCGGTGGCGCGCGAAAGCTATGGCAAGCTCGTCGCCTTCCTCGCCGCCCGCACGCGCGACGTCGCGGCGGCCGAGGACGCGCTGTCCGAGGCTTTCGCGGCGGCGCTCGAAACCTGGCCCCTGCGCGGCGTGCCGGACAATCCGCAGGCCTGGCTCCTGACCGCCGCGCGGCGCAAGGCGATCGACGCCGGCCGGCGGCGCCGGCGCGGCGAGGACGCGGCCTCGCATCTCGCACTCCTGGCGGAAGAAATGGTAACGCAGCCGCAAGCCGACATTCCCGACGAGCGCCTCGCGCTGATGTTCGCCTGCGCCCATCCCGCGATCGACGAAGCGGTCCGCGCGCCCTTGATCCTGCAGACCGTTCTCGGCTTCGACGCCGCCGCCATCGCCAGTGCCTTCCTCGTCGCGCCGTCGGCGATGGGCCAGCGCCTGGTGCGCGCCAAGGCCAAGATACGCGGTGCCGGCATCCCCTTCCGCGTGCCGGCGCGCGACGAGCTTCGCCCGCGCCTCGACGCGGTGCTGCAGGCGATCTACGCCGCCTATGCCGAGGGCTGGAGCGATCCGGCCGGCACCGATCCGCGGCGCCGCAACCTCGCCGGCGAGGCGATCTGGCTCGGCCGCCTTGTCGCTTCGCTCCTGCCGGAAGAACCCGAGGCGCTCGGCCTGCTCGCCCTGATGCTGCATTCGGAGGCCCGCCGGGCGGCGCGGCGCGACGCGGGCGGCGATTTCGTGCCGCTCGGCGAGCAGGACATCGCCCTCTGGGACGCCGCCGCGATGGACCAGGCCGAGACGCTGCTGCGGCGCGCCGGCGCCATGCATATCCTCGGCCGCTTCCAGCTCGAAGCCGCGATACAATCGGCGCACAATGTCCGCCGCCTGACCGGCGGCCCCGACTGGCACGCGATCCTCGCGCTCTACGACGCATTGTTCGCGCTCGCCGCCTCGCCGGTCGTGGCCATCAACCGCGCCGTCGCGCTGGCGGAAACGGCGGGCGCCGAGGAAGGCCTCGCCGCGCTCGACGCCTTGTCGGCCGATCCGCGCCTGGCGCAGCACCAGCCTTATTGGGCGGCGCGCGCCGAATTGCTTGCGCGCCAGGGCCGGATCGCGCAAGCCGACGACGCCTATGAACAGGCCATCGGCCTGCAGGCCGATCCCGCCATCCGCGCGTTCCTGCAGCGCCGGCGCGCGCGGCTGGCGACGCGGCACTGACGGCGCTACGCTCCCGAAAAGGACAGGAGGAAGGTTTGAGCATCTCCCTCATCGTCGGCACGCCCAAGGGCGCCGCCATCCTCAAGAGCAGGGACGGACGGAACTGGGACCGCGATTTCGTCCTGCCCGGCTGGCCGGTGACGGCGAGCGTAAGGGACGAACAGGGCCGCGCCTATATCGCGGTGAACAGTCCCAATTACGGCGTCGCGCTGTTCGCGAGCGACGACATGGCGGACTGGAAGCAGCTCGATGCCGCGCCGCGCTATCGCCCCACCGATCGCGGCAATGCCGAGCATCACCGCCTGATCGCGCGCGACGATTTCGGCGGGCTGCTCAACGGCGGCGGCCGCTTCGTCGACCAGATCTGGACGCTCCATGCCGCGCATGGCGCGCTCTATGCCGGCGTCTCGGAGGCCGGCCTGTTCGTCAGCCGCGATCGCGGCGCCTCGTGGCAGCCGGTCGACGGCTTCAACGAGCAGCCGGGCCGCGAGACCTGGTCGCCGGGTTTCGGCGGGCTCGGCGCCCACACGATCCTCACCGATGCCAAGGATCCCAACCGCCTCTGGGTCGGCGTCTCGGCGGCGGGCTTCTTCCGCAGCGACGACGGCGGCAAGACCTGGACGCCGAAGAACAAGGGCGTGAATCCGGCCGTCGATTCCGCGCCGGCCGCGACCGGGCAATGCGTCCACAGCGTGCAGCACGATCCCGCCGACGCGAACATCCTCTACCGCCAGGAACACCGTGGTGTGCACAAGAGCCTCGACGGCGGCGACAGCTGGGAGGTCATGGAAGACGGATTGCCGGTCGCCGAATTGTCGGACGGCTATCGCTGCAGCTTCGGTTTCGCGAGCGCGATGGACCTGAAATCCGGCGCCGTCTTCGTCGTGCCGCTCGATGGCGACAATTTCCGCTTTCCGCGCGGCGGCCAGCTCGCGGTCTACCGCTCGCGCGACGGCCGGCGCTGGGAACCGCTGACCAACGGGCTTCCCGGCGATTGCTACACCGCGGTGCTGCGCGGCTCGCTGTCGGCCGACCAGCGCGGCGGACTCTATTTCGGCACCGCGTCGGGCACGATCTATGGCAGCGGCGATCTCGGCGAGAGCTGGCGCGAAGTGGCGAGCGGCCTTCCGCGCATCCTGAGCGTTGAGGCCTACGCCGCGTGAGCATCCGCGTGCAATTGCCGCCGATCCTGCGCGCCGTGACCGGCCGACGGCGCGTCCTCGAAGCGCAAGGCGGTTCCATCGCCGCCGCGCTGAACGATCTGGCGAAGCAGCATCCGCCGCTCGCGCTGCATCTGTTCGACGAGGCCGGCGCGATCCGCCCCAACATCGTCTTCCTCCACGACGGCGCGATGGTCCGCGCCAGGGAAGCGGGCGCGCGGCGGTTGAAGGATGACGACGAAGTGGTGATTACGAACGCGCTCGCGGGAGGATAGTATTTTCAATTCAAGATCGTCATGGCCGGCCTTGTGCCGGCCACCCATGAACACGGAACTTGAATTTGGTCGCGAAAGACACCTTCAACGTGTTCATCGCCGTCTACATGATGGCGAGCCGCCGTCACGGCACAATCTATACCGGCGTCACCAGCAAATTGCCCACTCGCATTCACGAGCACCGCGAAGGGCTGATCGACGGCTTCACCAAGAAGTACAGTGTCCATCGCCTCGTCTGGTACGAGCCGTTCGAAAGCATGGTTGCCGCCATCCGGCGCGAAAAATCGATCAAAAAATATCCGCGCGAATGGAAGATCAATCTGATCGAGCGGGAAAATCCCTTTTGGGATGACCTGTATCCGAACTTGGTTGGGATGAACCGCAAATTGCCGGATTGGGTGTTCATGGGTCGCCGGGACGAGCCCGGCGATGACGAAAAAGGATAGGACTGACTTGGGAATCCCTACCCGATCCGCGCCACCACGCTCACCGGCACGCGCAGCGCGTGCAGCATCGCCACCAGGGCGCCGCGGCGCGGCTCGGTGCGTTCGGGCTTGTTGATCGCGTTGCTGCGAAGCTGCACCAGCCGCGTGCGGCCGATGCGGCGCACCAGATCGGCGTCCTCCATCGCGACCTCGCGATGGCCGCCGAGCTTCTGGTACATCCGCTTGGGGATCAGCAGCCCCTGGTCGGCATAGGGTAGCGCGAACAGCCGCGTGCGCCACGCCACCATCGCCTCGCGCCGCCGCGCGCTCCCGGCGAAATCGTCGAGCGCATAGCGGAACGCCGCGGCGCGCGGCCGCTCCAGCGTGGCGCTCGCCATGAACGAATCGGCCTCGTTCTCCCAGCCGGCCTCCAGCGCGGTCTCCGGCAGGAGGAACAGCAGCCAGTCGCCCCGCGCCGTCGCGGCGCCGGCGATCAGCCGCGACGCCCGGCTCTTGCGCCCCCGCGCCACATGGCAGCCCGTGCCGTCGGCGATGGCGAGCGTCTCGTCGGTCGAGCCGCCGTCCGCTACGACAACTTCCTTCACCAGCCCACGGACCGTCGCGCCGATCAGGCTGTCGAAACAGCGCGGCAGCGCGGCCTGCGAATTGAGAGTCGGGATGACGACGCTTATCATGCCGTAACTATTACCCGGCCCGGCGGGACCGACAAAATATTTCTCGTCGCATGGGTAAAGAGGCAGAATGTTACCGCCAATACAGGGGCCTTCGATGACCCACCTGGAGACGCTCCGAATCTTCGGCGAGACGGATATCGGCTGGGACGCCGCCACCCCGCCCAACGAAACCACCGACGAGACCGGCCGGCCCTATGTCCCCGAGCTGGCGTCCGGCCGGGTCGACCCGCGAGCGCCGGCCAACCGGGTCTATGACGACCCGGACGTCGAGCGTCTGCGCGCCCGCCTGCGCGACAAGAACGGCATCGTCGGCCTGGAGATCGTCGAGCCGCATGAAGTGGAGCGCGCCGCGCGCATCTTCTTCCGCGACGGCTTCGTGGTGGTGAACGCTCTGCTCGATCCCGAGCGGCTGGAAACCTGGCGCGCGGCGAGCGCGCGCGTGCTGGCGCAGCTCCTCGCGATCAAGGGCGAGGGGGGCCGCAAATACGTCACCGAGACCAGCCGCCTGCCCCACCGCTATTCCTACGGCACGGCGTCCGCCTCGCGCGAATTGCTGCACGATCCGGTCTGGGCCTCGATGATCGACCTGCCGACCACGACGCCGATCCTGACCAGGATCTTCGGCACGTCGGACTATTTCGTGCGCGGCGCCGGCGGCGATCTGTGCCTGCCCGGGGCGATCGAATATCAGGGCCTGCATTCCGACACCCGCGACAGCTTCGAGATCACGCCGGCCCGGCGCGAACAGGCAGGCCGCGTCGGCATCACGCTCAAAACCGTTCCGGGCACGGACGAACTGGACCCCGCCACCGCCTCGCTCATCCTGGAGCGCACGCCGCCGCACGTCACCATCAACTTCCTGATGAGCGACTTCACCTGGGAGAACGGGCCGGTGCGGCAGATCCCGGGCACCCAGGGCCGCGTCCCCAAGCCGCCGCTGCTCGCCGACGAGCCGGAATGGATGCGGCTCTCCACCCTGGTCGGCGCCAAGGCCGGCGCCGGCGTGTTCCGCGACAACCGCGCCTGGCACGGCGCCACGCCGAATCTCAGCCGCGAAATCCGCGCCATGCCCAATGTGGAATACCACGCGCCCTGGGTGGACGCGTCGGCCTATTGGAAGTCGATGCCGCACGAAATCTGGGAGACGCTGTCGCCGCACGCCCGGCGCGCCTGCCGCTACATCAAGACCGAACCGGGCGTGTGGCCCGCCGGCGCCGGCGTCATGCATCCGCTGGCGGCCAAGCGGAAAGAGGCGAAGGAGACGATTTGACCCCGCGCGCGTGACGCGCAATGGCTGCCGTTCCGGCTAGGACTCGGCCATCTCCTCGCGCGCGAGGCGATAGTTCCACGACAGCACCGCGGCGGCCAGCGCGACGCCGATGGGGCGCGACAGCGCGGTGACGACGATCTCGAACCACATCAGCGTGTCGAACACATTGACGAGCGAGCCCGACAATCCGATGAGCCAGCTCGCCGCCAGCGTCGCCAGCAGCATGGCGAACAGCAGCGGGATCAGCGTGAAGACCGCGGTCACCACGATGCGCCAGAAGCGGCCGCGCGACAGCGCCCAGCTCGCCGCGGCGCCGCCGCGCACATCGATGGCGATGGCGGGGAAGACCAGGCTCAGCCGCACCACCACGAAGGCGAGCGCGACAAGAAACGCGGCCATCGCCGCCACCACGAGATAGGTCTCGACGGGCGAGGCCCGCAGCAGGAGCGGCAGCGGCAGCAGCGCCAGGAAGGCGCTCATCTCCAGCACGACAAGCCAGAAGGCAAAGCGCCAGGTGCGCCCGGAGAACAGCGCGACGAAGCCGTCGCGCGTCTCGCCGAGCAGCACCATGCGATGCACCGGCACCGCGACCGCCGCCATCACGATCGAATCGAGGATGTCGATCGCGAGCGTGTAGCCGAAATCGATTGCGTCGCGCAGCCTGTCGGGCGCGCCCGACAGCAGGTCGTGATAGGCGCCCTGCAGCTTCCAGGCGGCGAAAGTCAGCAGCGCGGTGACGAGCGCGCCGCTGAGGAACAGCATCGGCAGCTTGGCCAGCGCCTGGCGCAGCGCGCCCCAGGCATGCATCACCATCCCGAAATCGATCGCGAGATGCTCGGAAGGGGCGTGGGTTTGGGGCATGACGGTCCTGTCTTACGGCGGGTCTCAGTCTTCCATTCCGTGCCGACCGGCAAGTCCGGGATAATCGCCTACGCCAATTATGTACTTGCTTTGTTCTCATCATCGCCCTATATTCCTCGTCACCATGACGACGGTCCTAGACATCACCACCGACAGGCGCCTTTTGCGGGGGCGCGGGGCGCTTTCCAACGCGGTGGGGCGCTACGAGACTCAGGCGCGCGTGCTGGTCGACGACGGCTGGGACGATGGCTGGCGCGACGAGGACGGCGCGCCGCCGCCGCTGCGCACCGAGGTCATCCGCGACGCCACCCGCACCATCATCGCGCGCAACAAATCGCCCGACATCTCGTTCGACCAGTCGATCAACCCCTATCGCGGCTGCGAGCATGGCTGCATCTACTGCTTCGCGCGGCCGACCCACGCCTATCTCGGCATGTCGCCCGGCGCCGATTTCGAGTCGCGCCTGTTCGCCAAGCCGAACGCCGCCGAGCTTCTCGTGAAGGAATTGTCGGCGCCCGGCTATGTGCCCAAGGTCATCGCCATCGGCACCAACACCGATCCCTATCAGCCGATCGAGAAGAAGATGCGCATCATGCGCTCGGTCCTCGAAGTGCTGCGCGATTTCCGCCATCCCGTCGGCATCGTGACGAAATCCCCGCTCATCATGCGCGACATCGACATCTTGTCGGGGATGGCGAAGGACGGCCTCGCCAAGGTCGCGCTCTCGGTCACCACGCTCGACCGCCGCCTCGCCCGTTCGATGGAGCCGCGCGCCGGCACGCCGCAGCGCCGCCTCGCCGCGATCCGGGCGCTGTCTGAGGCCGGCATCCCGACGGCCGTGATGTTCGCCCCCGCCATCCCCGCGCTCAACGACGGGGAGATGGAAGCGGTGCTCGCCGCCGCGGTCAAGCATGGCGCGACCTCGGCCGGCTATGTGCTCTTGCGCCTGCCGCTCGAGATCAAGGACCTGTTCCGCGAATGGCTGGAGGCGCATGAGCCGAACCGCGCCAAACACGTCATGTCGCTGATCCGCTCGATGCGCGGCGGCAAGGATTACGACGCGCAGTGGAACGTGCGCATGAAGGGCACCGGGCCCTATGCCGAGATGATCGCGCGCCGCTTCCACATGGCGGTCAAGCGGCTGGGCCTGAACCAGAATTCCCGTCCGCTGTCGCTCGCCAAGTTCAAGCGCCCGCCCAGGACCGGCGACCAGCTCAGCCTGTTCGAAGCCGAACCGGCGCGAGCGACGGTCTGATCGAAAGAAGGTCGGGAGGGGATCCCCCGCGATTTTTTCGCGGTTCGAATGGCCGAAAATGTTCCGGGAAACGATCCGGGGCGACGCGGACTAATTCAGCCGGTCGCGCCGCGTCATCTGTTCGATCGCGTGCGCCACGTCGGCCCACATGTCGGCGCGCGCGCTATCGCCCTGCGTCATGCAATCGTCCCACAGCAGGATCGCGATCCGGCGCGCCTCGCGCGGAAACCCCGCGAGCAGAACATCCGCCGTCGATTGCACGAGATACTCGTCCGTCATGTTGCGCACTCCGTTGCGCACAGTGATAGGCCCGGCGCGACGCGCGGATAATTCGTTTGATATACGTACGGACCGGCCCCTTATGCCGCGCGCCTGTGCCATTATGAAACGGCAGGGCGGAGCGAAGGCGGGAAATCCGCGTCGCTTGGCGCTGCGGCTTCGCTCACCCTCGACAGGATCGCGCCGGCGCGGAAACTCGATATCGGTTCCAGCAATGAGTCGGACATGAAGATCGCCTGGAAGCGCCTCGCCGGCAAAGGCCGCGGCGTCGTCGCCACCGCCGCCATCGCCCAGGGCGAGATGCTGGAATGCTCGCCGGTCCTGCCGCTGGCGCTCGCCGATTCCGAATGTCCCGGCCTCACCGATTACAGCCTCGCCTGGGGCGAGGACGCGCCGGGCGGGCTGGCACCGGGGAAGGAGTGCGCCATCGGGCTGGGCTATCTCAGCCTCTACAATCATTCCGAGGCGCCGAACGTGACTTTCGACCACCGCTACGACGCCGACGAGATCGCCGTCCACGCCCTGCGCGACATCGCGCAAGGCGAGGAACTCACGATCGACTACGGCGTGCCGCTGTGGTTCGCGAAATCGGCGTGAGGGAATGTGCATAAGTCGCGGCGGACCCGCTCCGTTCGCTTTTCCGACCGAATCGTCCTGATACTGTCGAGACGATGCCCCACTACATCTACGAATCGCGCGTGCTGAAGCTCCGCCCCGGCCCCGTGGCCGGGGTGGACGAGGCCGGGCGCGGCCCGCTGGCGGGTCCGGTGGTCGCGGCAGCGGTGATCCTCGACCGCAAGAAGATTCCCAAGGGCCTGAACGACTCCAAACAGCTCGATGCCGAGACGCGCGAGGAACTGTTCCCGCTGATCATGGCCGCCGCCGTCGCGGTCGGCGTCGGCGAGGCGTCGGTCGACGAGATCGACCTCATCAACATCCGTCAGGCGACGCATATGGCGATGGCCCGCGCCGTCCGCGCCTTGGACGTCGCCGCCGCCTTCGCGCTGGTCGACGGCAACGACGCGCCGGCGCTGCCCTGCCCCTGCGACACCATCGTGGACGGCGACGCCAAGTCGGTCTCCATCGCCGCCGCCTCGATCATCGCCAAGGTCACGCGCGACCGCATGATGGCGGCGCTGCACGCGGCGCATCCGCATTACGGCTGGCTGACCAACAAAGGTTACGGCACGCCGGAGCACCTGTCGGCGCTGACCCGGCACGGCCCCTGCCACCACCACCGGCGCAGTTTCGCGCCCGTCCACAACATCTTGTACGGTGTGAATCCTGGGGACTCCAAAATCGCCGCTCTCGAAGACTCCGCATTAACGCCCTGATTCAAAACGGACTCTTGACGGCGACTCGCCGCCGAATCACTGTGCGCCCTTCTGTTGATAAACGGTGGGGCGCATGGCGGGCACGAAGCTGGATCAGGTGATCGAGGGCGATTGCGTCCAAGGCATGCGGACGCTGCCCGACGGCGTCGCCGACCTCGTCTTCGCCGACCCGCCCTACAATCTCCAGCTCAAGAACGAGCTTCGCCGCCCCGACCAGTCCAAGGTCGACGCCGTGGACGACGCCTGGGACCAGTTCGGCAGCTTCGCCGAGTACGACCGCTTCACCCGCGAATGGCTGACCGAGGCACGCCGCGTGCTGAAGGACACCGGCACGCTGTGGGTGATCGGCTCCTACCACAACATCTTCCGGGTCGGCGCGATCCTGCAGGACCTCGGCTTCTGGATCCTGAACGACGTGGTGTGGCGCAAGACCAACCCGATGCCGAATTTCCGCGGCCGCCGCTTCACCAACGCGCACGAGACGCTGATCTGGGCGACCAAGACGCCCAAGCAGCAATACACCTTCAACTACGAGGCAATGAAGGCGCTGAACGACGAATTGCAGATGCGCTCGGACTGGACGCTGCCGATCTGCGCCGGCAATGAGCGGCTGAAGGGCGCCGACGGCCAGAAGGCGCATTCGACTCAGAAGCCCGAGGCGCTGCTCCACCGCGTGATCGTGGCCTCGACCAGGCCCGGCGACGTCGTGCTCGACCCGTTCTTCGGCTCCGGCACCACCGGCGCGGTGGCGCGGCGGCTGGGCCGCCATTTCATCGGGCTGGAGCGCGACCGCGACTACGCCCGCATCGCGCGCGAGCGCATCGCCGCCGTGACCCGCGCGCCGGACGACGCCATCGAAGTCACCAAGTCCAAGCGCTCCGAGCCGCGCATCCCGTTCGGCTGGGTGGTCGAGCGCGGCCTCCTGCCGCCGGGCACCGTGCTGCACGGCACCCAGAAGCGCCACCGCGCCAAGGTGCGCGCCGACGGCACGCTGGTGACGGCGGACGCGACGGGCTCGATCCACCAGATGGGCGCGCATGTGCAGGGGCTCGATGCGTGCAACGGCTGGACCTTCTGGCAATACGAGCACAACGGCGCGCTGGTACCGATCGACGTGCTGCGTCAGCGGCTGCGGGCCGATCTCGCCTAACCGCGCGCCGCCAGCCGCTGCCGACCTGCGCCAGCATACGATAGAGCGGAGCGGAACGATGCTGTTCGCGGCAGACACGGCTCGCGCCGTCTCGTCCGCGCAGCATCTGGCGTCGATACCAAGCCAGCCCCCTCTCACGCGCGCCGTCACGGCCAAATTTGCGGACCAGACCGAAATAGGACGTGGCCACCATCGCCCCCCGTCCCAAATTGCAGAGCCGGCAGGCGACGACGGTGTTCAGCCAGCCGTCCCAGCCGCCGGCCGCCATCGGAATCACGTGCTCTAGAGTCGCCGAGTTGGGGCTCACGCTGGGGTCAGCCAATGCGATGCCGCAATAACAGCAACGATGGCCCTGTGCCTCGCTGAGAGCCAGGCGGCGCGCGGCACGCCGGCCTATCCGTCTACGCGCTTGCGGAATCGCCATCTGGTGTCCTCCTCGCCAGGATATTTAAGGCGAGGAACTGCCGCCTCACAGGCGCGGCGGGGGACGTCGCGCTCAAAAGTCGAGGGCTTGGTTTACAATTCCCTTCCCGGACCAGCGAACCGGCGCTGAAAGGCCCTTCGCCAGCGCATCGAACACTGCGCGGCAGATGGCGCTCGATTTCAGGTCTTCGTGCATCGCGATCCAAAGCGGCAGCTCGAAAGAGAACTTGTCTGCCAGCACACGCTTCAGGTTCGGATCGAGGGCCGCGATGTTGGCTTGCGTGAGGCCGATCCCCAAGCCGCACCGGATTGCGGCAAGCTGCGCCAGGTCGCTGTCGGCCCGTAACGCAAAGCGCAGATTCTTCAGCTCCGGAAACCCCTGCGATACCGCGCGTCGCGCCGGCGTCTGCGTATCGAAGCCGATAAGATCGTGATCGCCTAACGCATCGAGCGAGCGCGGCTCGCCCCTACGCTCCAGATAGGCGCGATGGGCATAAAGCCCGATCGCCGTCGGCGCCAGCTTTTTGACGAACAGCGCGTTCTGCGTCGGGATCGCCTGCCGGACAGCAACGTCCGCCTCGCGCGCCAACAGGTCCTGCACATCGTCCGACAGCACGAGCTGGATATCGAGCCGCGGATGCTGACGGCGCAGCGCGGCGAGGATCGGCGGCAGGCGCTCCACGCCCATGTTCTCGCTGGCGCTGATCTTCACGCAGCCCGTCATCTCGCCCTTGCCGCTCTCGGCCGTCCGCATCAGCGTCGCCGCGGCGGCGGCAATCGCCTCGGCTTGCGGCAGCAGATCGCGCGCGATGTCGGTCGGCGACAGGCCGCGCGGCGAGCGCAGGAACAAATCCACCTCCAGCGCCGCTTCGAGCAGCGCGATATGCCGCGCGACGGTGGGTTGCGTCAGGTCCAGCAGGCGAGCCGCCGCCGACAGCGAGCCATGCCGCATGACAGTGAGGAACGTCCGGTAAAGCGTCCAATCCGGCTCCTGGCTCATGGTTTTTCCTATAGCAGAAGAACGAAGCTCAGCAATTTATTTTACAGCCGGACGCGCCAATCTTGAAAGGATGCAGACCCAAACGGGAGACCATCGATGACGTCCCAATCCACCCGGCAGCCCGGCGTCTCGCCCGCCCGCGACCGCCTCGCGCGCCTCCTGATGCTCGTCCTCGGCATCGCCTCGATTGGCGCCTTCGCCAATGCCGCGCTCGGCTTCCACGCCATCGCGCCAGCGCGGATCAACATCGAGGCGTGGCGGATGCTGGCCTTCCTGGTCTTCGCCGGCCTCTTCATCCTGCTCGGCCTTTTGCCGCGCCGCCTGCCCGGCATCTGGGAGCTCGCCTTCTTCCACAAGGCGGCGATCACGATCTTCGTGCTGTTCATCGTGCCGACGCACATCGCCGGCGCGTCAGTCTCGGACGATAGCAGCAACATCGTGATGGTCGACGGCAGCCTCGCCGTGGTGACGCTGCTCAGCTACGTCCTGGCAAAGGGCTGGCGCTCCTGGTCGTTCCGGTGAGGCTAGCGCCGTCGCGCGAAGAGCGGCCCTTCATCGGGAAAGGCATGCTCGACGAGCTTCTTCATCACCGTGGGCAGCGCGACGGCCGCGAGGTCGCCTGCCCAGACAGCGCCGGCGACCGGCGGCCGCTTCGCGACCTCCGCCACATACACCTCGATCTCCAACTCGAAATGCGTGAAGCCGTGGCGGACGATGCCGACGCGCTTATGCCAATCGGCCTGGAACGGCGCCTGTTTCAGCGCCTCGTCGCGAGTCGGAAAATCCTCGCCCCACGCCCCCAGCGGCGGCTGCATCATGTTGCCGAGCAGCCCCTTCTCGGGCCGCTTCACCAGCAGCACCGCGCCCTCCGCGTCGCGCGCCACGAACGCCGCGCCGCGCTTCAGCGGCCGCACCATCTTCGGCGCCTTCACCGGCAATTCTTCCGGGATGCCGCGCCGCCGCGCTTCGCAATCCTCGAACCACGGACAGCGCGGACAGGCCGGCCGCTTCGGCGTGCAGATCAGCGAGCCCAGATCCATCAGCGCTTGCGCGAAATCCCCTGCCCGCTTCGCCGGCACCAGCGCCTGCAGCGCCTCCCGCATCGCCGGCTTGGATTTCGGCAGCGGCTCGCCGATCGCGAACACCCGCGCGATCACCCGCTCGGCATTGGCATCCATCGCGGCATGCGGCAGGTCGAACGCGATCGCCGCAATCGCGCCGGCGGTGTAGTCGCCGACGCCCGGCAGCGCGCGCAAGCCTTCGAAGCTCTCCGGAAACGCACCACCCATCTCGCCCGCCACGACCTTCGCCGCCGCATGCAGGTTGCGCGCCCGCGCGTAATAGCCGAGGCCGGCCCAGGCGGTCAGCACCTCGTCCTGCTCGGCGGCGGCCAGCGCGCCGACCGTCGGCCACGCCTTGAGGAACTTGACGTAATAGGCGCCGACCGCCTGCACCGTCGTCTGCTGCAGCATGATCTCCGAGAGCCACACATGATACGGATCGGCCCGGCGTCCCGGCTTGGCGCGCCATGGCAGGCTGCGCCGGTTCGCGTCGTACCAATCGAGCAGTTGCCGTGCGGAAACGCCGGTCGGCTTTTGCTTCTTCTTCGTGGAGGCGGGCATACTCGCACCATGGCGCAAGAGAAGTCCGAGAAACAACCAGAACCGCCCAAGCGTCGCGGCTGGATCGGCGAGGTCGGCGGCGACGCGACGCTTGCCGCCCGGACCGCCTTCGCGCGCGCCGGTTTCGCCGATCCCTCGCTCGTGCTGCGCTGGGCCGAGATCGCCGGCGCCGAGACCGCGCGCCTCGCCCGCCCGATCCGGCTCTCCGAAACGGCGAGCGGCGGCCTGCTCACCCTGAAGGCCGAGCCGGCGGCGGCCCTGTTCCTTCAGCACGAGAGCCGCGCGCTGTGCGCCCGGATCAATTCCTATCTCGGCCGCGTCGCCGTCGTGCGCCTGCGCTTCGTGCAGGGCCCGCTGGCCGAGCGCCATCCGCCGCCGCCGAAACGTCCCAAGCCCACCGATCCCTCGTCCGCCGATCCGGCGCGGCGCTGGCAGGGACCGCCGGAGCTCGGCCAGGCCCTGCTCAATCTCGCCCGCCAGCGCACCCGCGGACGCGGTGCCGATTGAACGATCTTGGGCGCTCTGCCAAAACGGCGGAGCAACCGGCGCGAGGAGCGCACAAGGTGAACCGCAACCAGGTCCTCCTCGGCATCATCGTCCTGGCATTGGTCGGGCTCGGCATCTTCGCCTGGTACACGTCGCATGAGCGCGACGACGAAACCCCGTCCGCCGACGCCCAGGCCGCCACGCCCGCCGACTACGAATTCACGCTCGGCTCGCCCGACGCCCCGATCAAGATGATCGAATACGCCGCGCCGATGTGCCCGATCTGCGCCCGCTTCGACATGAACGAATTTCCCCGGCTGAAGGCCGAGTACATCGATACCGGCAAGGTGTTCTACACCTTCCGCGTCTTTCCCATCGGCGATCCCGATATCGGCGCCGAAGGCATCGCGCGCTGCCTGCCCCGGTCGCGGTATTTCGCCTTCATCGACTTCCTCTTCCGCAACCAGGAGAAATGGGACCCCGACGGCCACACCATCCTCGACGTGCGCGCCGCGCTGATCGCGATGGCCGCCACCACCGGCATGCCGGAAGACAAGGCCGGCCAGTGCATCGACGACAAGGACACCCAGGCCCGCACCCTGCGGATCGCGCAGGACGGCGCCACCCGCTACGGCGTCAATGCCACGCCCACCTTCATCGTCGACGGCCAGAAGGCCTATAGCGGCGAATGGCCCTGGACGGCCATGAAAGCCGCCCTCGACGCCAAGCTCTTGAAATAGCCCCCTGTTCCGCGCTGTCTTGCCGGCATTGAAGCTTTGCGGCCGGTCTGCCAAAAGCAGGCGGTTCCAAATTGGAGAGAGCGCCCGTGAGTCGCAACCAGATCCTTGTCGGTGCCGTCGTCCTGGCGCTGGTCGTTCTCGGCGCCGTCGCCTGGTACGTGATGGGAAATTCGGGCGGGGCGGCCATCGTTCCGGCGGCCGGCGCCAGCACCAACCTCACCGCCGAGGACCGGACGCTGGGCAATCCCAAGGCCAAGATCGTCGCCATCGAATATGCCGCGCCGATGTGCCCGCACTGCGCGCGGTTCAACGAGGAAGGCATCCCGGTCCTCAAATCGCAGTATATCGACACCGGCAAGGTCTTTTACATCTTCCGCGTCTTCCCCATCGGCCAGCCCGACGTCGCCGCCGAGTCGCTCGCCCGCTGTTTGCCTGCGGATAACTATTTCGCGTTCATTGACCAGCTCTACCGGAATCAGGACAAGTGGGACCCGGAAAACGGCGTGCAGGACGTCGAGGGCGGACTGGTCGGCCAGGCGCGAATCGCCGGTATGAGCGCCGATCAAGCCGTCGCCTGCATGCGGGACAAGGACAAGAATGCCCGCGTCATGGCCGTCTCGCAGGACGCCCAGACGCGGTACGGGATCAACGGCACGCCGACCTTCGTCATCAACGGCGAAGTGCAGACGGCCGGCGCGCAATGGCCCGAGATCAAGGCGAAGTTGGATTCACTGCTGGCGAAAAAGTAGCACCGCCGGCTTTAAAGCGTAGGACGGCGCACAGCATTTGAAGTTCACCAGGCTCCGGCTGTCGGGTTTCAAGTCCTTCGTCGAACCGACCGAGTTGCATGTCGAGCCCGGGCTGACCGCCGTGGTCGGGCCCAATGGCTGCGGCAAATCCAACCTGTTCGACGCGCTGCGCTGGGTGATGGGCGAGACGCGCCCGTCCTCGCTGCGCGGCGGCGAGATGGACGACGTGATCTTCGCCGGCTCCGGCGGGCGCCCGGCCCGCAACATGGCCGAGGTCACGCTGTTCGTCGACAACACCGACCGCACCGCCACCGGCGCCTGGAACGAATACGATTCGATCGAAGTCTCCCGCCGCATCGAGCGCGAGGCCGGTTCGGTCTATCGCATCAACGGCCGCGACGTGCGCCAGCGCGACGTGCAGCTTTTCTTCGCCGATGCGTCGTCCGGCGCCGGCTCGACCGCCTTCGTGCGCCAGGGCCAGATCGGCCTGCTGATCAGCCAGAAGCCGCTGGCGCGCCGCGCCATCCTGGAAGAGGCCGCCGGCATCGCGGGCCTGCACCAGCGCCGCCATGAGGCGGAGCTGCGCCTGCGCGCCGCCGAAACCAATATGGGCCGGCTGGAAGACGTCATCCACGAGGTCGAAGGCCAGCTCGCCAGCCTCAAGCGCCAGGCGCGCCAGGCCTCGCGCTACCGCAACCTCTCCGGCCATATCCGCAAGGCCGAGGCGCTGGCGCATCACCTGCGCTGGACCGCCGCCGAACTGCGCCTGCGCGCCGACGAGGAGAATCTCGCCGCCGCGATCGCCGCGGTCGAAGCCTGCACCGCGCTGGCGGCCGAAGCCTCGACCGCGCAGGCGAACGCGGCCAGCGGATTGCCGCCGCTGCGCCAGACCGAGGCCGAACGCAACGCCGCTTTGCACCGCCTCACCGTCGAGCGCGAACAGCTCGAACGGGAAGAGGCCCGCGCGCGCGAGACCGCGCAGCGCTTGCGCCAGCGCATCGGCCAGACCGAACAGGATATCGAACGCGACCGCGTGCTCGACAACGACGCGCAGGCGGCGCTCGGCACGCTCTCGTCCGAAACCGAGACGCTCGAAGCCGCCATCGCCCGCTCCGCCGACGAACTCGTCGAAGCCGACGCGCTTGCCGCGAGCCTGAACGAAGCGCTGGGAGAGGCAGAAAAGACGCTCGAACGCCTCACCGCCGAACTCGCCGAGTGGAACGCCCGCAAGGCGAGCGCCGAACGCTCGCGCGAACTCGCCGGCGCGCTCGCCGAGACCAGCGCCGCCCAGCTTCAGCAGGCCCAGGCCCGCCTGAACGCCGCGATGCAAGCAGCCGCCCAGGCGCCGGACGTCCGCGACGCGGAAGACGCCGCCGAACGTGCCCGTGCCTTGGCCGAGACGGCGCGTGCCGCCGCCGCCGCCGCGCGCGAATCGCTCGCCGAGGCGCAGCGGATCGAAAGCGAGACCCGCACGCCGCTCGAAGAGGCGGAGCGCGAATGGCAGCGCCTGTCGGCCGAGGCCAAGGCGCTGGGCGACCTGTTGCGTCCCGACGGCCACGATCTCTTTCCGCCGCTGGTCGATGCGGTGACCGTGCAGCCCGGCTACGAGGCGGCCTTGGCCGCCGCGCTGGGCGACGATCTCGACGCGCCGCTGGACGAGGCCTCGCCGCATCACTGGCGCGATCTCGGACTCTATTATTACGAAGGCGCGCCGCTGCCCGAGGGCGCAAGGCCGCTCGGCGATTTCGTGAAGGGTCCCAGCGCGCTGGCGCGCCGCCTGGCGCTGACCGGCGTCGTGTTTCCTGATCAGGGCAAGGGCCTGCAGCTCGAACTCAAGCCCGGCCAGCGCCTGGTCTCGCCGCGCGGCGATCTGTGGCGCTGGGACGGCTATTCGGCGAGCGCCGACGCGCCGTCCGCCGCCGCCATCCGCCTGTCGCAGAAGAACCGCCTCGCCGCGCTCGATATTGAGATCGAAGGCGCGCGCGAGCGCCGCGCCGCGGTGTTCGCCACCTGGACCGCCGCCAAGGAGGCCGCGGTCGCCGCCCGCGACGCCGAACGCGCCGCCGAGCGCGAGCAGCGCGACTTCGACCAGTCATTGATCGCCGCGCAGGATTTCGCGACCAAGGCCGCCCGCGCCGCCGCCGAGCGCGCCTCGCAGCTCGCCTCGCTCGAAGCCGAAATCCGCCGCCTGACGCAGAGCCACGACGCCGCGCTCGAATCGCGCCGCGCCGCCGAAACCGAGCTGGAACAGCTCGGCGACGGCGTGACGCTCACCAACGATGTCGCGACCGCGCGCGGCCGCAATGCCGAGGCGCGCACCGCCTACTCCGAAGCGCGCGCCACCTTCGATGGCCTCAAGCGCGAGGGCGAGGTCCGCGCCCGCCGGCTCACGGCCATCGCCGACGAGCGCGGTCGCTGGGAAGAACGCCGCCAGGCCGCGCTCAGCCATATCGAGGAACTGGAGCGCCGCCGCGAGGAACTCTCCGCCGAACTCGCCACGGCCGAGGCCCTGCCCGAAGCGATCGCCGCCAAGCGCGGCGCGCTGCTCGACGCCATCGGCGCGGCCGATGTCGCGCGGCAGGAAGCGGCCGACGCCCGCGCCGTCGCCGAGACCGTTCTCGCCGAAGCCGACAAGGCGGCGAAATCCGCCGACGCCGCGCTCTCCGCCGCCCGCGAGGAACGCGCCCGCGGCCAGGCGCTGTTCGAAGCCGCCAACGCGCGCATCGCCGAACTGCGCGACCGCATCCGCGACGAGCTGGAAGCGACGCCGGAAGACCTGCCCGAACGCGCCGAGATCAGGGAGGGCGAAGAACTGCCCCCGCTCGAACAGGCCGACAAGCGCGTCGAGAAGCTCAAGCAGGAGCGCGAGCAGCTCGGCGGCGTAAACCTTCGCGCCGAGGAAGAGGCGGCCGAGCACGAGACCCGGCTGCAGGCCTTCATCGCCGACCGCGACGACCTCGTCGGCGCCATCGAGCGCCTGCGCCGCGGCATCACCAGCCTGAACAAGGAAGGCCGCGAGCGCCTGATCGCCTCCTTCGAGAAGGTCAACGCCAACTTCCAGACGCTGTTCGGCAAGCTGTTCGAAGGTGGCGAGGCCAAGCTCACGCTGACCGAATCGGAAGACCCGCTCGAAGCCGGCCTGGAGATCTTCGCCCGCCCGCCGGGCAAGCGGCTCCAGTCGCTGGCGCTGCTGTCGGGCGGCGAGCAGGCGCTGACCGCGATGGCGCTGATCTTCGCGGTGTTCCTGGTGAACCCGGCGCCGGTCTGCGTGCTGGACGAGGTGGACGCGCCGCTCGACGACGCCAATGTCGAGCGCTTCTGCAACATGCTCGACGAGATGACCCGCCTGACCGACACGCGCTTCCTGGTGATCACCCACCACGCGCTGACGATGAGCCGCATGCACCGCCTGTTCGGCGTGACGATGGCGGAGCGCGGCGTCAGCCAGCTCGTCTCCGTGACCCTCGCCCAGGCCGAGAAGGTGGCGGCGGAGTAGGCAAGTGGCCCTTTTTGGCCGATTGCGCTATGTTAACGACCATGTCGGAAGACCTGCTGAAGCGCATCACCGTCGAGCCGGGCAAGATGAGCGGCCGCCCTTGCATCAGGGGTTACCGCATGCGCGTCATCGACATTCTCCAGATGCTCGCTGGCGGTATGACACCCGAGGAGATATTGGCCGACTTCGATTTCCTTGAGGCCGATGACATTCGCGCGGCCCTGGCATACGCCGCAAACGCGCTCGAGCATCCCGTCGTCAAAGCTGCGGAATAGCCCCGAGAATGGGCGTTTTCTTCGTCTGCGACGTCCATATCCCTCGACAATTGGTTCCTTATCTCCGAACCAAGGGTCATGATGGAATTCACGTCCTCGACCTGGGTCTGGGCCAAGCGGAGGATAAGGATATCTGGCGCTATGCCATCGAGCGCGAGGCTATCATCGTCACCAAAGATGCCGACTTCATCGTGCCGGCCGCAGCTACGCCTGGCCCCCGTGTTTTGCGCGTTTGCTTGGGCAATTGTTCCAACTGGCAATTGCTCTATCGATTCGAGAGAGATTTCTCCACGATCCTGAATCGCTTCGATACCGGTGCTCGGTTGGTGGAATTGAATTGGTAGAGGAACCGGCGCGCATATCGCCGCGCCTCATATTTTGCCAGCAAGTTCCGCTACTTACGGCCATTCTTGCGTTGTTGACACCTCCAAAACCCAACCCTATGTTCCGCGCGCCTTCGAGCGAGCCGCGAAGGCCGGTTTAGCGCGGAATTTCGGCCAAAAGAGACGGGAAGGTCTTCGATGCCCGACCCTCGAAATCTGCGCGATCTCGGCAAGCGGCTGGACGAAGCCCAGGCGAAGCACGCCGCGCCCGTGAAGCGGGCGGCGCCGACGCAACTGGGCATCGCCTCCCGTTTCGCGACGGAGCTCGTGGCGGCGCTGCTGGTGGGCGGCGCCTTGGGATGGGGCATCGACTGGCTGTTCGGACATTTCGGTGTCCATACCAAACCGGTCTTCCTCATCGTGCTGTTCGTGCTGGGCGCCGCGGCGGGAATCCGCAACGTGATGCGCGCGGCCGGAGAAATCAACGCCGAGATGGCGGCCCATGGGCCAGCCCCCTCGGTCAGGGACGACGAGGAGAATTGACCCCGTGGCGATGGCGCTAAACCCGATGGAGCAGTTCGAGGTCAAGCCGCTCATCGCGCGGCCGCTCCTCTCCATCGCGGGTCACGACATCTATTTCACCAACCAGGCGCTGCTGATGATCATCGTCGCGGTCGCCGCCTCGCTGTTCCTCACGCTGGCCATGTCGCGCCGCGCCTTGGTGCCGTCGCGCGGCCAGTCGATGGCGGAGCTGTCCTACGAATTCGTCGCCAACATGCTGCAGAGCGCGGCGGGCGAGGACGGGCTGAAATTCTTTCCCTTCGTCTTCACGCTCTTCATCTTCGTGCTGTTCAGCAATTTCTTCGGCATGATCCCCGGCTCGTTCACGGTGACCAGCCAGATCGCCGTGACCTTCGCGCTGGCCTGCCTGGTGATCCTGACGGTGCTGATCGTCGGCTTCGCCAAGCACGGCATCGGCTTCTTGAAGCTCTTCGTGCCGCAAGCACCGTGGTATCTGCTGATCCTGCTGATCCCGATCGAGGTGATTTCCTTCCTCACCCGCCCGATCAGCCTTTCGGTGCGTCTCTTCGCCAACATGCTGGCCGGCCACACCATGCTCGCGGTGTTCGGCGGCTTCGTCGTGCTGCTCGGCGGCGCCGGCGGCGTGCTCTCGATCCTCTCCATCGCGCCGATGGCGCTGATCGTCGCGATCATGCTGCTGGAGCTGCTGGTCGCGTTCCTCCAGGCCTATGTCTTCGCGATCCTCACCTGCATCTACCTCAACGAAGCCCTCCACCTCCACGACCATCACTGAACGCAAAGGAAGTCACACCATGGATCTCGCAGCAGCGAAAATGATCGGCGCGGGCCTTGCCTGTATCGCCCTCGTCGGCGCCGGCATCGGCATCGGCAACGTGTTCGGCAGTTATCTGTCGGGCGCGCTGCGCAACCCGGGCGCCGCGGCCACCCAGTCGACCAACCTGCTCCTCGGCTTCGCGCTGTGCGAAGCCACCGGCCTGTTCGGCCTCGTCATCGCGCTGCTCATCCTGTTCGCGTTCTGATAATGGCGGACGCGGCGACCACGGCGACGACGGGGGCGGCTCCTCACAAGGGCGCCGGTTTTCCGCCGTTCAAGACGGAGACGTTCCCGAGCCAGCTGTTCTGGCTCGCGATCACCTTCGCCTTCCTGTTCGTCGTGTTGTGGCGCGTCGCCGGCCCGCGCATCGCCGGCACGATCACGGCGCGGCGCCACCGCATCGCCGACGATCTGGCGGCGGCGCAGAAGGACCGCGGCGGCGCCGAAGCCGCGGAGGCCAGCTACCAGGTCGCGCTCGCCGGCGCCCGCGCCCGCGCCCAGTCGCTGGCCGACGCCAACCGCAAGGCGATCGCCGACGAGCTCGAGCGCGACCGCACCGCGGCCGGCGCCAAGGCGCATGACGACATCGCCACCGCCGAGGCCCGCATCGCCGCCTCGCGCGACGCGGCGCGCTCGCAGGTCGTCAAGGCGGCGGAGGAAGCGGCCATCGCCATCGTCGCCCATCTGACCGGCGAGACCGTCTCGGCCGACGACGCGGCCGCCGCGGTCCGCACCGCCACGGGAAGCTGACCATGGAATTCCTTCTGGAACCCGAAACCTGGGTCGCGGTCGGCTTCGTCGCCGTGATCGGCCTCCTGCTTTATGTCGGCGTGCCGAAGATGGTCGCCGGCCTGCTCGATTCGCGCGCCGCCGTCATCAAGGCCGAGCTCGACGAGGCGCGCCGCCTGCGCGAGGAGGCCGCGGCGACGCTGGCCGGCCTGAAGGCCAAGGCGGCCGGCGCCGACCGCGAAGCGCAATCCATCGTCGACGAGGCCAAGGCGGAAGCGCAGCGTTTCGCCGTCGAGGCGCGCGCGACATTGAGCCAGCAGATCGCGCGCCGCGCCCAGGTCGCGCAGGACAAGATCGCCCAGGCCGAGGCCGCCGCGATGTCGGAGATCCGCCAGCTCGCCGCCGACGCCGCGACCGCCGCCGCCGAGAAGCTGATCGCCGCCCGGCTGGACGAAGCCCGCGCCGCCGCGATGATCGAGACCAGCATCAAGTCGCTGGGCAGCAAGCTGAACTAGGCTTTCCCCATCCCAATCATCGTCATCGCCGGGCTTGTCCCGGCGATGACGATGATCACGGCCGCTGCTTGCGCATCCTGGTCGCGCGCAACAAGGACACACGCGGAGCCGCGGAGAACGCGGAAGCTTCTTGTTCTTCGCGTTCTCCGCGTGAATCGAATCTTCCATGAGTGATCGTGCTGCCGATCCAGAGCCGCGCCTCGTCGGCCTGAGCGACCGCGAAAATACGGTCAATCCGAGCAATCGCGCGGTCTACGCCTTCTCCGGCTGCACCACGCGGATATGCAGTTC
This sequence comes from Rhizomicrobium sp., assembly GCA_037200045.1. Taxonomy (NCBI): domain Bacteria; kingdom Pseudomonadati; phylum Pseudomonadota; class Alphaproteobacteria; order Micropepsales; family Micropepsaceae; genus Rhizomicrobium; species Rhizomicrobium sp. The sequence goes on along the minus strand of JBBCHM010000001.1, from coordinate 1,353,719 downwards.
GCGCAGCTGCTTGGGCAGCACCTCGGTCGGGGCGTTCATCAGGAGGTCCTGGCCCTGCTGGTTCATCGGGAACATCGTGACCTCGCGGATGTTCTCCTCGCCGGCCAGCAGCATCACCACGCGCTCCAGGCCCACCGCGCAGCCGCCATGCGGCGGCGCCCCGTGGCGGAACGCGTTCAGCATGCCGCCGAACTTGCTCTCGGTGAAATCGCGGCCGCTGCCGGCGATCTCGAACGCTTTCAGCATCACCTCGGGGTCGCGGTTGCGCACCGCGCCCGACAGCATCTCATAGCCGTTGCACACGATGTCGTACTGGAAGACCTTGATGCCCAGGATCGTCTCGCGGTCGCGCTCGGCGTCCAGCGCCATGAAATCGGGCGTCGGGAACTGCGGCAGCGAGAACGGGTTGTGCCCGAAATCGATGCGCTTTTCGTCCTCGTTCCACTCATACATCGGCATGTCGACGATCCAGCAGAACTTGAAGACGCCCTCCTCGACCAGCTTCAGTTCCGTGCCGATGCGCGTGCGCGCCAGCCCGGCGAGCTTCGCGGCCCGCTCGGTCTTGTCAGCGGCGAAGAACAGCGCGTCGCCCGCCTTGATGCCGGCGCGCGCGATCAGTTCCGCTTGCGCCGCTTCGGGGATGAACTTGGCGATGGGACCTTTGCCCACGATCTTGTCGCCGTCGGCTTCGAAGATCACGTAGCCCAATCCCGCCGCGCCTTCGCTGCGCGCCCAGTCGTTCAGCTTGTCGAAGAACGAGCGCGGCTGCGCGGCGGCGCCCGGCGCCGGGATCGCCCGCACCGTCTTGCCCTTGAACGCCTTGAATGCCACGTCGTCGCGCGCGAACACGTCCGACACGTCGCAGATCACGATCGGATTGCGCAGGTCCGGCTTGTCGGTGCCGTATTTCAGCGCCGCGTCTTCATAGGTGATGTGCGGCACCTCCGCATACACCTTCCGGCCTTCCGCGAATTCCTCGAAGGTCCCCAGCAGCACCGGCTGGATCGCGTCGAACACGTCCTCTTGGGTAACGAAGCTCATCTCCATGTCGAGCTGGTAGAATTCGCCCGGCGAGCGGTCGGCGCGGCCGTCCTCGTCGCGGAAACACGGCGCGATCTGGAAATAGCGGTCGAAGCCCGCCACCATGATGAGCTGCTTGAACTGCTGCGGCGCCTGCGGCAGCGCGTAGAAATGCCCCGGATAGCGCCGCGACGGTACCAGGAAATCGCGCGCGCCTTCGGGCGAGCTCGCGGTCAGGATCGGCGTCTGGTATTCGGTGAAGCCCTGCCCGATCATCCGTGTGCGGAGCGATTGGATGATCTTGGAGCGCAACACGATGTTCCTGTGCAGCCGCTCGCGGCGCAAATCGAGGAAGCGGTATTTCAGCCGCGTCTCCTCAGGGTAGTCGAGGTCGCCGAACACCGGCACCGGCAGTTCCGGCGCCGTCGCCTGCACCGTCACCGCGTCGATGCGAATCTCGACCTCGCCGGTCGGCAGGTCCTTGTTGACGGTCTCCGCCGTCCGCGCCACGACGCGGCCGGTCAGCGTCAGCACCCATTCGGAGCGCGCCTTGTCGCACTCGGCGAAAGCCGGCTCGTCCGGCTCGACCACGCATTGCGTGATGCCGTAATGGTCGCGCAAATCGATGAACAGCAGCCCGCCATGATCGCGCCGCCGGTTGACCCAGCCGGAGAGCCGGACGGTCTGTCCGACATCGCTCTTGCGAAGCTGGCCGCAAGTGTGGGTCCGATAGGCATGCATGGCGAAAAAACCTTTGAAAGCAGCGGTGTTTGACGGGTATCCGTGTCGCGGTCAAGGCCCGGACGGGCATAGTGAAACTGTCGCGAAACCCGGCCTAAGCTACGGACAGAATAGAGGATTCCCTTGATGAAGCCGATCCGTCTCGCCGTCCTTGCCGCCCTGGCCTTCGCCGTCGCCCTGCCCGCCTCAGCCAAGCCGGCCCGCCACGCCAAGCCGATCCCGCCGGCGCAAACGGCGCCCGCCGCCCCGGGCAAGCCGCACAACGTGATCGTCTTCGTCGCCGACGGCCTGCGTTACGACAGCGTCAATCCCGACGTGGCGCCGACCTTCGCCCGCATCCGCAAGGACGGCGTCGATTTCGCCAACAGCCATTCGATCTATCCCACGGTCACCACCGCCAACGCCTCGGCCATCGCCTCGGGCCACTATCTCGGCGACACCGGCGATTACGGCAACACGCTGTTCGTCGATTTCCCCGTGCCCTGCCGCCTCGGCGCGGTCGTGACCTTCCTGGAGGACGATTGCGTCCTGCGCGACGTGAAGGACCATTTCCACGACGGCTATATGGGCCAGACCACGCTGATCGGCGCCGCGCGCGCCGCCGGCTTCAACACCGCCATCCTCGGCAAGAAAGGTCCGGCCGCGATCCAGAACCTCGGCTCGCTCGATGCCAAGGACGCGCGCGTCGACGATCCGCTCGGCGTCTTCATCGACGACGCCACCAACCGCCCGGCCAATGCCGACGGCACGCCGACCAGGAGCACCAGGCTGAACGGCGCGCTCGGCGCCGAGGCCTTCGCCGTCTCCGGCGACGACCGCCCCGCCTTCACCAGCGCGCCGAACCTGACGCAGCAGGCCTGGCTGGTCTCCATCGCCGCCCAGGCGCTGGTTCCCGACCTCAAGGACAACGGCAAGCCCTTCGTGATGCTGTACTGGTCGCGCGATCCCGACGCGACGCAGCATTCGGCGATCGACAGCGAGGGCCGTCTCGTCCCCGGCATCAACAGCCCGTCGGCGCGCATCGCCATCGCCAGCGCCGACTTCCAGCTCCGCGTGTTGATGGAGGCGCTCAAGCTCGCCGGCCAGGACGGCAACACCGACATCTTCGTCACCGCCGATCACGGCTTCTCGACCATCGCCAAGGGCACCCCGCCGGCCGACGGTTCGACGCCGCCGGCCTCGCTGCCTCAGGGCTTCCTCGCCTTCGACGTCGCCGCGTGGCTGGGGGGCCAGAAGCTGTTCGATCCCGACCGCTCCAACACCGAGATCATCCGCGACGACGGCGACCGCCCGAGCCAAGGCAACGCCCTGATCGGCCCGACGCCGGACGCGCCGGTGGCCATCGTCGCCTCGAATGGCGGCTCGGACTTCATCTACGCGCCGGGACCGAACGGCGCCGCGACCGCCAAGGCGGTCTTCGCCAAGCTGGTCTCGGCGCCCTATGTCGGCGCGCTGTTCGTCAACGACGCGCTGCTGGGCGCCGATCCCGCCGCCTTCGCCGGCGCCCTGCCGATGAGCAAGATCAACCTGATCGGTTCCTCGAACGTGCCGCGGCCCGCCATCGTGGTCGGCTTCCGCTCCTTCCTCGCCAAGGGCTGCACGGCGCCCCAGGCCCTGCTCTGCACCGTGGAGATCGCCGACACGCCGCTCCACACCGGCCAGGGCATGCACGGCACCTTCAGCCGCGCCGACACGCGGAACTTCATGGCCGCCATCGGCCCGGACTTCCGCAAGGGCTTCGTCGACACCGCGCCGGTCAGCAACGCCGACATCGCGCCGACCATCGCCCATATCCTGGGGATATCTTTGGCGGGTCCCGGCACCCTCACCGGCCGCCCCGCGACCGAGGCCCTGGCGGGCGGCGCGCCGGTCAAGGCGACCTCCGGCACGCTCCGCTCGGCCCCCGGCGCCGGCGGCCTCGCCACCGTTCTGGAGTACCAGGACGTAGGCGGCGTCCGCTATTTCGACGCCGGCGGCATTCCGGGCCGGACGGTCGGCCTGAAGGCCAAATAGCCGCGCGCAAGCGCCGCGCGAATCCGCTATCACGATCCGATGCGGATCGTGGACAACAATGCCGACCTCGGCGCCCTCATCGCCGACCTGGAGGACGCGCCCTATATCGCGCTCGACACCGAGTTCATGCGCGACCAGACCTATTGGCCCAAGCTCTGCCTGATCCAGGTGGCGGCGCCCGGCGTCGAGGCCATCGTCGACCCCCTGGCCGAGGGCATCGATCTGGCGCCGTTCTACGAGCTGTTGAAGAAGCCCGGCATCGTCAAGGTGCTGCACGCCGCGCGGCAGGACATCGAGATCTTCCACCACCAGGGCGGCATGATCCCCGATCCCTTGTTCGACAGCCAGATCGCCGCGATGGTCGCGGGCTTCGGCGATGCGGCGTCCTATGAAACGCTGTGCCGCAAGATCGCCCATGTCGAGATCGACAAATCCTCGCGCTTCACGGATTGGTCGCGCCGGCCGCTGAGCCAGAAGCAGCTCGACTACGCGATCGGCGACGTCACCCATCTGCGCACGATCTACGAATATCTGAAGAAGCAGCTCGAGAAGACCGGCCGCGCCGCCTGGGTGCAGGAGGAGATCGCCGCGCTGCAGGACCCCGACCTCTACGCGATGCAGCCCGAGATCGCCTGGAAGCGGCTGAAGCCGCGTACCTCCAACAAACGCTTCCTGGCGATGATCGCCGCGCTCGCCGCCTGGCGCGAGCGCGAGGCCCAGGCGCGCGACATCCCGCGCGGCCGCGTCCTCAAGGACGAGGCGCTGATGGAGATCGCCGCCCATCCGCCGGAGGATGCCGAGGCGCTGGAACGCATCCGCGCCGTGCCCAAGGGCTTCGCCAATTCGCGGCTGGGCAAGACGCTGATGGACGCCATCGAGGAAGGCCGCCACGCCAAGCCGCCCGAGCCGCTGGAGCACGACCGCCCGCGCCGCCGCCGCGAGCCGTCGCAGGCCGCGGTCGATCTTCTGAAGACCCTGCTGCGCCTGCGCGCCGAGGCCGTCGGCGTCGCGCCGCGCCTGATCGCCAACGCCGACGACATCGAGCGCCTGGCGGCGCTGGAAGACGAAGGCGTTCCCGCCCTGCATGGCTGGCGCGCCCAGGTCTTCGGCAACGACGCGCTGGCCCTGCGCAAGGGCGACCTCGCCATCGCGCTGGAAGGCGGCGAAGCGGTCGTGGTGGAGCTGGAGGACTGATCCGGCAAGCGGCATGAGAGGGCGCGCGGCGAAACCGCCCGCGCCCTCGCTGCCGTTCAGTCGAGTTCGGCCGCCTTGCCCCGCGTCGATGCGAAGGTCGAAGACTGCACGACCACGCTCACGGCGGGACGCGTGCCGCTCGTCACGACCCGCACGAGCACCGCCGGGACCGCGGCGACGCCCAGTTCGGCCTGCGCCGCGCCGCCCGCCTTGAGCTTGTGCTTGGCGTCGGCGCTGAGATCGAAGCCGAGCCCTTCCAGGGTCCCGACCGGATCATGCTCCAGTTTCTTCTGCACCGCGGCGTCGGTGAACACCTTGCGCATCGCCTCGGCATATTTCACTTCGCTCGGATGTACGTCGGTCATGTCACACTTCCTTTCTGGTGGACTCCTTCAAAGTGCCGCAATGGAATTCCCACCCGCGTCGCGGCGGGCTTCTCGCGCCTGGCCTCGCGCGATTTCTGCTTGTGGCCTTGCGGACGGGCGACGTCGCGCAGGCTGGCAAGCCCGGTGTCGTGGAAGCTCTGCAGGATCCGGGGGTAGTAGCGCGCGACCGGATCGGGAAACGCGTATTCGATCATGTTGTGCGTGGGGTACTGGACCTGGGCCAGCGTCAATACGCCGGCCACCTTGTCCGAGATCGCGTAGATCTCGTCGGGCGTCAGGTTGACGCCGCTGCGGAACAGATACAGGTCGCTGAAGAACCCGTAATCGTCGTACATCGCCTCGGTGACCGCGCCGCGCGCTTGCGCCTCGTCCCACAGGCGCGAGCCGGGGATCTGGCAATACCATTGCAGCAGGATGCGCACGCCATAGGTGGCGTGCAGGTTCACCGCGAAGGCGATGGTCTTCTCGACCTCCGCCCGGCTCTCCCAGGGCAGCCCGAGAACGAAGGAGAAATCGGCGCGCCCGGCGATGCCGTATTTCGCCAGGATGCCCGCCGCGAGGTCGAGCTTCTCGCAGGTCGTGCCCTTGCCGATGCGCCCGAGCCCCTCGTCATAGCCGCATTCCGCGCCGACCAGGAACTGGCTGGTGAACGGCGCGATGGCGTCGACATAGCCTTCCTTCAGAAGGTCGTTGGCGCGCGAATCGAACACCAGCGCCGGATTCAATCCGCGGCGGGCGATGACCTTGGCGATCTGGGTGGCGCGCGCCGGGTTCATCGAGAACTCGTCGTCGATGATGTGGATGTTGCCGAGCGTCGTGCGCCCGGCATGCGGCATGATCGTCTCCAGCCGGTCGACAAACGCCTCCGGCTCGATGCCGCGCCAGGTCCGCCGGTAGGACGTGCTGCAGAACGAACAATCGAAGGCGCAGCCGCGCGAGGATTCGATCGACAGCGCGCTGTAGATCCCCTCCGGAAGCCGGCTGTAGTCGGGCAGCGGAAAATCGGGCAGCGCCTCGGGCGCGATCAACTGGTGCAGCGGATTGCGGACGATCTCCCCTTCGGGCGTCTTCCACGACAGGTTGGGCACCGTGGCAAGGTCGCCGCCGCGCTCCAGCGCCTGGGCCAGCGCCGCCAGGCCGATCTCGCCCTCGCCGCGGATGATGTAGTCGACCGGAAACGCGGTCAGCACATAGCGGTCGAACATCGTGGGATGGATGCCGCCCGCGACCACCGGCACGTCGGGGCGCCGTTCGCGAACCTGTTTCAGGACCGCCACCGCCGTCGGCCACGACATCGACGTGGCGCCGATCCCGACCAGCTCGGCCCGCGCGATGGCGTCATCATAGGCGCTCACCGAGGAGGTGCCGTCGGAAATCAGGTCGGCGAAGATCACCTCGTGGCCCTGCGCGCGCAGAATGCTGACCAGCAGATACATCCCGTAGGGCGGGCATTCGCGATGCGCGTCCATCGCGATCGACACCAGCCGACCTTGCACATAGTCCATGATGGGCGGAGCGATCAGAAGAACAATCATGGAGCGAGCGCCTTTACAGGTCTGCGTCACGACGTTCATTGGAGAATATAATATAACTCAAGGTTGTCAACAGTAATACTATACGAATACTTGCAACATCCATTGAATCCATGAAAAGCCCGGTTTTCCATGACGCCAGTTCCACAGTCCGCCGTGCCGTCGGGCCTGCCGTCCTTGTTCGGCACCCTGGCGCTGATGATCGTCCCGCCGCTGGCGCTCGGCTTCGCCGCGCCGTCCGCCGGACCGTGCCTGGCGATCGGCGCCGCGAGCTGGGCCGTGGCGGTCGCGGTGAAATTTGGCCTGATGCGCCTTTCGGGCGTGCGCCGGCGCGTGGAAGCCGGCATCGCCGGCGCCGCCGCGTGGGGCCTGTTCTCGGCGGTCGACGAACTCGGCCTGCTGGCCGCCGCCGTCCTCTGGTCGGGCGTGCGCCCCGATGCAAGCGGCATCGTGGCTTTCGGCATCGGCGCGTCTTCGAGCGAGATCGCCTTCGTGCTGGCCAGCGGCATCGCCGAACGGCTGCGCGGACTGGATCCGCAAGTGCTGGAAGCCTGGCTGGCGGGCGCCCGGCTCTCACCCTGGGTGCGCCACATGCTGTTCATCGAGCGGCTCGGCGCCACGCTCGGCCATGTCGGCTCGCGCGGCCTGGTCTATCTCGCGATCGCCGGCGGCCCGGCCTGGGCCGCCGCGCCCGCGATCGCGGCCTTCGCGCTGGTCGACGGCGTCGCGATCCGGGGACGGTCCCGCAAATGGAACTGGTTCGATCCCGCGACCGCCCGCCGCTTTTATGCGATGACGCTCGCGACCGGCGCCGCGGAGCTCGCCGCGTTCGCCGCACTCGCGACGCTGGTTTCGCCGGCCTGACGCACCGCCTAGTTCAGCTCCGGCCCGCCGGTCGCAAGATCGGCTTCTTCCTCGCCGGTATAGGGGTCTTCGTCCGGCCCCAGCTCGTCGCTCGGGCTCGGCACGTCGAAGCCGGCGGGCGGGATGGCTTCCAGGAAGCCGGCCGCCTTCAGCTCGTCCACGCCCGGCAGGTGGTTCACATTCTCCAGCCCGAACTGGACCAGGAAAGTCTCCGTCGTGCCGAAGGTCACCGGCCGGCCCGGCGTCTTCTTGCGGCCGCGGATCTTCACCCAGCCAATTTCCATGAGGACATCAAGCGTCCCCTTGGACAACATGACGCCGCGAATATCCTCGATCTCCGCCCGCGTCACCGGCTGATGATAGGCGATGATCGCCAGAGTCTCGATCGCGGCGCGGCTCAGCCGCCGCTGCTCGGGCTGCTCCTTGCGCAGCAGGAAAGCGAGGTCCGGCGCGGTGCGGAACTGCCATTTTCCCGCGACATTCGAAAGGTTTACACCGTGTTTCTCATAGCCCGCCTGAAGCTCGGCCAGCAGCGCCGGCACGTCCGCGCCTTCCGGCAAAGATGTTGACAGCGCCTTCGCATCCAGCGGCTCGCCGGCGGCGAACAGCAGCGCTTCGATCATGCGCAAATGCTCGGGGTTTACGCCCACAGCTTCCGCCGGCGTCTCGGCCGCAAACTCGGCCCCCTCTTGTTCCACTTCCACTCCCATTTCCGTTTCGATCTTGGCGACCAGGCGGGCGACTCCACTCATGGCGTGACCTTTGCTGTTTCGTCGACTGAAAAAGCTGCGATCTTGTCGCGAATATAAACCTCTTCGAACGGCGCCATCTGGCGGATCTCGATCCGCCCGTCCCGCGCCAGCTCCAGGCAGGCCAACAGCGTGGACGCGATGGCCGAGCGCCGCCGCTGCCCGCCGGACCATTCGAACGGCAGAAGCCGCTCCAGCCCGCTCCAGTCGGCGATGCGGCCCAGCATCCGCTCCAGCCGCGCCCGGGCCTCCTCGATCAGGAGCACCGGCGCGTGCTGGCGCACATAGGTCCGGCCGCCCAGCGTCTTGGTGCGCTGCGTCGCATAGGCGGTCAGAAGGTCGAACAGCGTGTCCTTGTAGGTCTTGAGCTTGACGACATTGACCGGCTCCGGATCGCCGCGCCCGAACACGTCGCGCCCCAGCCGGTCGCCGGCCATCAGCCGCGCCGCCGCCTGGCGCATCGCCTCCAGCCGCTGCAGCCGCCAGCGCAGCCGCGTCGCCATCTCGTCGGCCGACGGTTCGCCGTCCACCGAAGGCGGCTGCGGCAGGATGAGCCGCGACTTGAGATAGGCCAGCCACGCCGCCATCACCAGATAGTCGGCCGCCAGCTCCAGGTTCATCTTCTTGGCGGATTCGATGAATTCGAGATACTGGTCCGCGAGCTTCAGAATCGAGATCTTGGCGATGTCGACCTTCTGGTTGCGCGCCAGGGTCAGGAGCAGGTCGAGCGGCCCTTCGAAGCCGTCGACATGGATCATCAGCGCTTCGTCGGCCGGGGCCACGATGGCGTCGAAATCGCCGAAATTCTCGCCCGGGTCGCTCATGCGCTCACGCCGGCGTGATTGGCGGCCATGAGCTCGGCGAGGCGCGCCTCGGCGGCCGCCGGATCGAACGCGTCGGGCACGCTCAGATGCGACAGCGCATGTTCCGCGCGCCGCAGCGCCTGCCCGTCCAGTTCCTTCACCTCGGATGCCACTTCGGCCATCTCATCCATCTTGCCGTTGCAGTGAAGCACCACATCGCAGCCCGCAAACAGAGCCGCCTTTGTACGCACCGGCAAGGGCCCGTCCAGCGCGTTCATCGAAAGATCGTCCGATATCAACAGGCCGTCGAAACCGATCTCGCCGCGAATCACGTCGCGAATCACTTTCGGGCTGGTGGTCGCCGGGCGCTGGGGATCGATGGCCTCGTAGACGACATGCGCCGTCATCGCCATCGGGCAGGTGTTGAGACTGCGGAAGGTCACGAAATCCGTGGCGCTGAGTTCCTCGGCCTCGGTCGCGACGCGCGGCAGCGCCAGATGCGAATCGGCCGTGGCGCGGCCATGGCCGGGAATGTGCTTCATGATGGGCAGCACGCCGCCCTCCAGCAGTCCCTCGATCTGCGCCCGGCCCAGATCGATGATCGCCGCGGGATCGTGGGCAAAGGCACGGTCGCCGATCACCGCATCGGCACCCTCGATCGGCACATCGAGCACCGGCAGGCAATCGACGTTGATGCCGAGCTCCGTCAAATCGTGCGCGATCAACCGCGCGTTCAGGTAGACCGCTTCGAGCGCCGCTTCATGGTTCGCCGCATAGATTTCTCCGAAGCGCGCCGCGGGCAGCCTGGCCTTCCACACGGGCGGCTTCAGCCGCGCCACGCGCCCGCCTTCCTGGTCGATCAGCACCGGCGCGCGCGCATCGCCGACCGTCTCGCGCAGCGCCGCCACCAGCGCGCGGATCTGGTCGGGCGTATCGATGTTCCGTGCGAACAGGACGAATCCCCAAGGCTGAACCTCGCGGAAAAAATCCCGCTCCGCGGCGCCAAGCTCCAAGCCGGCGCAGCCATAGATCGCGCGTGTTCGCATGCCCCTGCTCTTCCGCCCGGCTTATTTGGCCAGGAGACAATCGCCGCCTTCGGCCTTCAGCTTGGCGCACAAAGCGCTCGCCTCGGCCTTGCTGCCCGCCACGATGCGCAGGCGGTACCAAGTCCCCTTGGCCCCGAGGTCCGCCGATTTCACATCGGACGACAATCCGCTCACCAGCGAAGCGTGCTTGGCCTTGTACGCGGCCCAGGCGGCATTCGCGTCCGCCTCCGACTTGTACGATCCGATCTGCAGCAACCCGGACCCGGCGGGCGCGGCCGGCGCCACGACGGGCGCGGGCGCCGGCTTGGGCGGCGCTGCCACGGTCTGGGCCGGCACAGTCTTCGGCTCGACCGGCGCGGGCTTGGCGACAACCGGCGCCGGCTTGGGCGCGGCCGGCGGCGGCGCCGTCACGGCCGGCGTCTGCACCGGCGCCGTAGCGACAGGCTTGGGCGGCGGCGGGGCCGGCGTCGCCTGGACGGGAGCCGGCGCCGGCTTCATCGCATCGTTCGAGGGCGGCGCGGTATCGCCGCTGGCCTCCGCGTCCGACGGCGCGGGCTGCTGATAGATCTTGAGACCCGTATAGGGCGTCGGCGTCCCGCCGGCATTCTCGGGCGCGACCTTGGCCGGTCCCTGCGCGGCCGCGATCACGCGCGGCGCCTCCGCATGGCCCTGCTGCACGCCCTTCTGATAGGCGAGCCAGACCACCGCGCCGAACGCCGCCAGCACGAGCAGCGCGATGACGATCAGAAGCGGAAGGCGCGAGCCTTCGACGTCTTCCTCGTCCTCGGCGGCGTCGAACACGCGAACGTCGTCCGATCCTCTCTCGAAATTGGCCATGGCTCCGGCTCCGATTCTCTTGAAACCAATCTAGCACCCGTCCGCGCCCGAATCATGGCACCGGCAAGGCCTAAAGCTCGATAACCTCGCGGAAAACCCGGCCATATTCCAGCAAGGCGTAGCGATCGGTCATCCCCGCGATGTAATCGCGCACCACCCCGCCGGTCACCGCGTCGCCCGGCGCGCCGCACAGCGCCGCCCAGTCGGCGGGCATTTTGGCGGGTTCCGCGCTGAACGCCGCGAACAATTCCGCGACCACCGCCTTGGCCCGCCCGATCGGAACCATCACGCGCGGATGGCGATACATGTGCGCGAACAGGAAGCGCTTGAGCGCCTCCACCTGCGACCCCATGGCCGGGGAAAACGCCGCCAGGGCCAGCGCCTGCGCGCGGACATCCCGCGCCGAGGCCAGTCCCGCCGCGGCGATCCGCGCCCGCGTTTGCGCCAACAGGTCGTCGACCATCCGGCTCATCAGTGTACGGACGAGCTCGCCGATGAAGCGCCCGAGTTCGAGCCGCCCGAACCGCGCGATGACCTCGCGGACATGCTCGCCCGCCAGCGGCGCGCCGGCGAGATCGTCGATGGTGAACAGCTCGGCCCGCAAACCGTCGTCGATGTCGTGGTTCACATAGGCGATGTCGTCCGCCATCGCCGCCACCTGCGCCTCCAGCGACGGCCAGTGCGCCAGATCGAGCGTCCAGCGCGCGTCGAAGGACTGGATCGGCCCAGGCAATACCATCGGCCGCGAAGAAAGGCCCGCCTCCCCCGCGCGCGGAGCGCCGGCGGGGGAGGTGCCCGTAGCCGGCCCCTCGGCCGGCGAAGGGCGGAGGGGGGAAATCAAAGGTCCGTTGTGCTTGACCAGCCCCTCCAGCGTCTCCCAGGTCAGGTTCAGCCCGTCGAACGCCGCATAGCGGTGTTCGAGCTTGGTCACCAGCCGCAGCGCGTGGGCGTTGTGATCGAAGCCGCCGATGGATTCGGTTACGGCGTTCAGCGCCTCCTCGCCGGCATGGCCGAACGGGGTGTGGCCGAGGTCGTGCGCCAGCGCCAGGCTCTCGGCCAGGTCCTCGTCCAGCGCCAGCACGCGCGCTAGGCTGCGCGCGATCTGCGCCACCTCCAGCGAATGCGTCAGCCTTGTGCGGTAATAATCGCCCTCATGCTGCACGAAGACCTGGGTCTTGTGCTTCATCCGCCGGAAGGCGGCGGAATGGATGATCCGGTCGCGGTCGCGCTGATAGCAGGTCCGCGTCGCGCTCTCCGGCTCCGCGAAGAACCGCCCCCGGCTGTCGGAAGGCCGCGCCGCGAAGGACGCGCGTTCGGCCGGGGGAAGGTAGATCGGCGGGAGAAGGCGGCCGGGCGGCTGTGCGGTCTCGCGACTCTGCATGCCCGCAATTTGTCATGGCCGGCGCATGGGGGCTATCCAAATTCCGCACGCCGCGCCCTGTGGTGCCGGCGTTAGATTGGCGCCATGGCCATCACAATTCCCGTCCCCCGCGAGCCGCGTCCGTGAGCGCACCGATCGAAGGCGGCTGCCATTGCGGCGCGTTGCGCTATGCCGTCGAGGGCGAGGTGGTCCGGACCGTCATCTGCCATTGCCGCTCCTGCCAAAGATCGCTCGGCGCCGCGTTCGCCGCTTTCGCGAATGTCGGAGCGGCCGATTTTCGCTACACGCGCGGCGCGCCCGCCCTTTATCGCTCGACGGCGCAGGTTCAGCGGGAGTTCTGCGGCGCCTGCGGGACCCAGCTTGTCTTCCGCCGCGACGGCGCGGCGCGGATCGGCGTCAACGCCGCCACGCTGGACGACCCCGCGCTGGTCAAGCCGGACCTGCATATCTGGACCGAAAGCGACATCGGCTGGTTCGACACCACCGACGCGGCGCCGCGCCATCGCCAATCGCCGTGGTAAACCCCGGTCCGCACCGGCTTATTCCGCGCGCGGAGCCGCGGAGGACGCGGAGTTTCGCCCCTCCGCGTCTCCGCGCCTCCGCGTGAGCCCCTTTTTTAGAGCGCCCCGGCGTACTAGATAGAGAAGATGACCGTCGAAACCGCCCTGCCCGTGACCGTTTCCGCCCGCGCCGCCAAGCGCATCGCGGACATCCTGAAATCGGAACCCGCGCCCACCATGCTCCGGCTGGCGGTGACCGGCGGCGGCTGCTCGGGGTTCCAGTACAATTTCGCGCTCGACGACGCGCGGATGGACGACGACCTGGTGGTGGAGCGCGACGGCGCCACGGTGCTGATCGATCCGGTCAGCCTGGACTTCCTGAAGGGCGCGGAGATCGATTTCTCCACCGACCTGATCGGCGCCGCCTTCAAGGTCAACAACCCCAACGCCCAATCCTCCTGCGGCTGCGGCACCAGCTTCTCGGTCTAAGCGGTTTTCCCCCCGGCACGCCGCGTTTCGCGCTTGAATTTTAATTCGGTATTTGCCTAAATACCGAACATGAACCTCGTCTTCCGCGCCCTCGCCGATCCGACCCGCCGCCGCATCCTTCAGCTTCTGCGCGCGCGCAACATGAATGCCGGCGAGATCGCGTCGCATTTCAGCGTCAGCAAGCCGACACTGTCGGGACATTTCACCATCCTGCGCGACGCCGGCCTCGTCACCGCCGAGAAGAGCGGCACCACCGTCACCTACCGCCTCAATCTTTCGGTGCTCGAAGACGCCCTGCTCGGCTTCGCGGACGGTTTCGGCATCGGCCAGCCCAAGCCGCGCCGCGCGCGCGCCGCCAAGGGCCTCGCATGATCGCCAAGCCCTACGCCGCCGTCAGCGCCCTTCTCGTCCTCGGCATGTTCGCCGTGGCGGCCGTGATCGCACTGCGAATGCCGGTCGCGCTCGCCGCCAATTTCGCCCGCGTGGCGCTGCTCTTCTTCATCCCGGCCCTGGCGGCGCTGTTCTGGCTCCTGTTCGCCGCCGTACCGTGGATCACACCCCGTGGCCGCAATCTTTTCCAATCGCAATCGGCCTATGGCGCGATCTGGCTTGCCGTCACGTCGATGTCGGCGGCAAGCTTCAGCGTCGCCCTGGGCCCGGTGTTCCATCTCGCCTGGGCCGGTCCGAACCTTGTCCATGCCGCATCCGGAATCGCGCTGATCGTCATCGGCAATGTGAGCGGCAAGCTGCGGCCCAATCATTTCGCCGGCATCCGAACCCCTTGGACCCTCGCCGACGACGAAGTCTGGGACAAGACGCACCGCTTCGGCGGCTGGATCTTCGTGATCTGCGGCTTCGTCGTCCTCAACGCCGCGCTCATCTTCGACGCGTCGGCGACGACCCGGATCGCGACAGGCGCCACGCTGGCGACGGCGATCGTGGTGATCGGCGCGTCGTGGCACTTCGCCCGGCAGAAGCGGGCCCGCCTGAAAGGGGACAACATATGATCGAGCGCCTGTCTCTCGCCGTCCTGCTCTTCTCCTGCGCCCTATTGCTGCCGCTGGGCGCGGGCGCGGCGCAGCCCGCCATCGACGGCGACTGGAGCGGCACCATCGTCGCCGGCCCCCAGAAGCTGCGCATCGTCTTCCACATCGAGACCGTCGCCGCCGGGATATCGGCGACGCTGATCAGCGTCGACCAGGGCGGCGTCAAAATGCCGGTGGCGACCGCTTCCCGCGACGGCGACAGGGTCGTGCTCGACATTCCCCTGATCGCCGGCAGGTTCGACGGCGTTCTCGCGCCGGACGGAAAAGCCTTGACGGGCACCTGGAGCCAGCGCGGCGTGGCCGTTCCCCTGGCCCTCGCCTGGCACCCGCTCGGCACCCCCGCGCCCGCGCAACCCGCCACGCTGCCGCGCCCCGCCGGCATCGCCGAAACCGACCGGTCGCTGAACCTCGGCGGCGACAGGCTGGCCGGCACGCTCGCCTATGCCGGCGCCGCGCCGTCGCCGCCGGCGGTCCTGATGATCGCCGGCTCCGGCCCAACCGACCGCAACGGCAATTCCCCGACCTTCGGCTACAAAGCCGATACGCAGCGCCTGCTGGCCTACGGACTGGCCCTGCAGGGCATCGCCTCGCTGCGCACCGACAAGCGCGGCGTCGGCGGCAGCGCCGCCGCGATGCATGGCGAAGCCGATATGCGCGTCGGAAACTATGTCGACGACGCCAAGGCCTGGGCCAAGGATTTGATGGCCCGAACCGGCGCGAAATGCGTCTGGCTCGCCGGCCATAGCGAAGGCGCGCTGATCGCCGAGCTCGCGGCGCGGGACAATCCCGACATCTGCGGCCTCATCCTCCTGGCCGGTCCGGGGCGGACGATGGCCGAGGTGCTGCGCGCCCAGCTCGCCCACCTGCCGGACGACCAGCGCAAATCCTATTACGACGCCATCGACGCGCTTTCCGCCGGCCGCACGGTCGACCGGCCGGCGAACGATCTGCTGTTCCGCCCCAGCCTGCAGCCCTATGTCCTCTCGGAGATCGCGCTCGATCCGGCCGCGCTGCTCAAGCGGCTGACCGTTCCCGTGCTGATCGTGCAGGGCGACGCCGACCGCAACATCCTGGTCGAGGACGCCAAGGCGCTCGCCGCCGCGCGGCCGGACGCGACCTTGCTGGTCGTGCCGGGCATGACGCATGCGCTGAAGCTTCCGCCGCCCGGCGTGGCCGAAACCGATCCGAGCCTCCCGCTCGCGCCCGGCCTCGTCGACACCATCGCGAGCTTCATCAAAACGCACTGAGAAAAATATTTCGCGGCAACAAAATATCGTTGGCCGCAACGCGCCCGAAAAACTTATCCACGCGGCAAAACAGATTCCTCCGCGTCCTCCGCGGCTCCGCGTAAGTCCTCCGTTGGATAACGGCCGATAAAATCGCGTCCGGAAAAATTTTCGTCGGCCCCTTGAACCGAGTCGGTCCAGGCACCAAATCACGCATATCCCAACAGCTATGAGCAGACCGCGGACGACGCCAACGCGTCGCCGGCGCGAGACCGCGCGCCGAATCCCCGCTAGACTTGCCGCCTCATCGAGGGCCGCCATGAAATTCGCCACTTGGAACGTCAATTCGATCCGCACGCGCCTCGACGCGGCCGTGCTGTGGCTCAAGGAAGCCAACCCCGATGTCGTCTGCCTGCAGGAACTGAAATGCCAGGAGGAGCAATTCCCGCGCGAGGCGTTCGAGGCCCTCGGCTATAATTGCGCCGTACACGGACAGAAGAGCTACAACGGCGTCGCGATCCTCTCCAAGCGGCCGATGGAGGACGTGACCCCGCGCCTGCCCGGCGACGACGAAGACAACCATTCGCGCTACATGGAGGCGGTGATCCCCGGCGCGGCGGGCGTGGTGCGCGTCGCCTCGATCTACGCGCCCAACGGCAATCCGTTCGGCACGGAGAAATTCACCTACAAGCTCGCCTGGCACGAGCGGCTGCACAAGCGCGCCAAGGCGCTGCTCGCGGGCGAGGAAGCCGTGGCCCTGATGGGCGACTACAACATCATTCCGATGCCGGAAGACTGCAAGGATCCGAAGAACTGGATGAAGGACGCGCTGTATCAGCCCGAATCGCGCGCCGCGTTCCGCAAGCTCGCGAACCTCGGCTACACCGACGCCTTCCGCGCCTGCAATGCCGAGCCGCACCGGTACACGTTCTGGGATTATTTCGCCGGCTCGTTCGAGCGCGACAACGGCATCCGCATCGACCACATCATGTTGACGCCCCAGGCCGCCGACCGCCTCAAGACCTGCGCCATCGACAAATACGTCCGCGAACGCGAGAAACCCTCCGACCACGTCCCGGTGTGGTGCGAATTGGCGATCTAGAGTCACACCGATGTCATGGCCCGATCGATGAATGAAGAGGGCTGACGCGTCAGCGCAGCTCCTCCGTCGCGTCGCGCTCGAAGATCGCCTCCAGGCTCGTCATGTTCATCCCGTGCTTCAGCCAGTTGTACGGCGTGAGGTTCACCGACTTGATCATCGCCCGCACGATCCCACCCTCCGCATCGAGGTCGAAGTCGAGGACGTTGATGCACCCCGTATCCTGTTCGAACGCGCCCATCGCGGAAAGCCCCGCGCCGCAGGCCCAGCTCAGCACCAGCCGGTTGATGCCCTCATGCGCCACCACCAGCGCCGTGTGCCAGCCCGCCTCGCCGAGCAGCCGCTTCAGCGCACCCACCGCCCGCGCCTGCGCCTTCGCATATTCCTCGCCGCCATCATGGTTGGTGGCGCCCGGATTGCCCGCCTCGGAGAACCGCACCTTCATGCGCTCGATCAGTTCGGCGCGGCTCGTGGGCGGCGGGTTCATCTGCCCGCCGGCGATCTCGACCAGGTCCGCGTCGATCGCAAGCGCCGGCGGCGCCGTCTGCGCCGCCAGCACATGGGACGCCGTCTGATGGGTGCGCGGATAGCCCGAGCAAACCGCGCGGTCGAAGACGACATGCGAAAGCGCGGCGCCCGCCGCTTCCGCCTGGAGCCGCCCGCGCGTCGTCAAGGGCACGATGTTGATCGCGCCTTCCGCCGCGACATGCCTGGCGAGGTAGTCGACATGGCCGTGCCGCATCAGATAGATGCGCCGGCGCGAAGCCGTTCCGGGAAGCGCGCTCATGAATCTCTAGATCGCACCCGCACTTGTCAGTTTTGCGATGGTGTCCGGCGAGAAGCCCCACGCGGCCAGCGCGCCGGCGCTGTCCGCGCCCTCCGGCGGTCCCTGCACCTGCGGCACGGTGCGCGAAAAGCGCGGTGCCGGCGCCGGCTGCGTCACGCCGCCGATCTCGACGAAGGCCTGCCGCGCCACATTGTGCGGATGCTTCGGCGCCTCAGCCAAGGACAGCACCGGCGCATAACAGACATCGGAGCCCAACATGATCGCATCCCATTCGTCGCGCGTCCTGGTCTTGATCACGACCGCAAGCTTCTCTTTCAGCGAAGGCCACGCATCCCGATCCATCTGCGCCGCGAACGCCGGATCGGTGATGTCCGCCCGCTCCATCAGCTCCTTGTAGAATTGCGGCTCGATCGAGCCGAGCGCGATGAACTTGCCATCCTTGGTCTCATAGGTGTCGTAGAAATGCGCCGCGCCGTCGAGCAGGTTCGCACCCCGCTCATCCTTCCACATGCCCATCGCCGTCATGCCGTAGAACATCGCCATCAGCGACGCCGCGCCGTCGGTCATCGCGGCATCGACCACCTGGCCCTTGCCCGAGGCCCGCGCCTCCAGGATGCCGCACACCACGCCGAAGGCGAGATAGAGCGCGCCGCCGCCGAAATCGCCGACCAGGTTGAGCGGCAGCACCGGCTTGCCGCCGGCCGGACCGATGCCGTGCAGCGCGCCGGTGAGCGCGATGTAGTTGATGTCGTGGCCCGCCGCGCTGGCCAGCGGTCCGGTCTGGCCCCAGCCGGTCATGCGGCCATAGACGAGTTTCGGATTGCGCTTGAGGCACACATCGGGTCCGACGCCCAGCCGTTCCATCACGCCGGGGCGGAAGCCTTCGATCAGCGCATCCGCCCGGTCGATCAGCTCCAGCGCCGCCTCGACGGCCTCGGGCTTCTTCATGTCGAGCGCCACCGCCTTGCGGCCGCGATAGGTCACTTCGCCGTTCGACGGCGAACGGCCGCCCTTGCGATCGATGCGGATGACCTCGGCGCCCATGTCGGACAGCAGCATCGCCGCGAAGGGACCCGGCCCGATTCCGGCGAATTCCACGATCCGAATGCCCTTCAGGGGACCCATGCAAACCCTCATCGCAATTGCGCCGCATTTCCCTCTTAGCCGTCCGTTTCGGACAGGACAACAGAAGGGGAAGAGCATGCGCCATACCGTTCTCGCCGGCCTGATCTTCGCCCTTGCCGCCGCTACGGCAACCGGCGCGGATGCGGCCCCGACGCTGGTCTTCAAGATCGACAAGGTCACCGCCGCGATCGTCCGGAACCGTCTCGTGGTCAGCGCGACGGGCGCGGTGCGAAGCGGCGGCTGGAAACTGCCGCGCCTGCACATGAAGGAATTTCGCGTTCCCGAATCCGACACCGAGGTGATCGAGTTCCTCGCCTCGCCGCCGGGTGCCGGCGAGGTCGTGATCCAGGCGCTGCTGCCGGTCACCGCGACGGCGGTGTTCCCGCTGCCGCGCTACGCGACGGTCCAGGTGAAAGTGCTATCGGAGACCAATTCGGTCACGGCGCCGATCGGCCCGCCGCCTGCTCGTCCCTAGCCTGCAGCGCCTTGTCGATGACCCGCGCCAGGATCTCCGGCTCGCGCGCGCCCGAGATCATGAACTTGCTGTCGAAGATAAAGGTCGGCACGCCGCTGATGCCCATCTGGTTGGCCATGCCCGCCTCGCGCTCGACGAGTGCGTAATCGGCATCGCCGGCGAGCAGATTACGCACCAGGACCGTGTCCATTCCGGCTTCGCCGGCCACATCGGTCAGGACACCGGGATCGCCGATATCGCGCCCTTCGATGAAATACGCCTTGAACAGCCGCTCGACCACGTCGTCCTGCACGCCCGCGCCGCCGGCCCAGCGGATCAGCCGGTGCGAGTCCAGCGTATTGGGCGACTTGACGATTTTATCGAGGGCGAAGTCGATGCCCTCGCCGGCGCCTTCGCCGCGGATCGTCTCGCCCATCGCGGCGGTGCGCGGCGAGTCGCCGAACTTGGCTTTCATATAGGCCCGCCGGTCGACGCCTTCACGCGGGATCGTGGGATCGAGCTGATAGGGCCGCCAGAATACTTCGACCGGGACATCCGGCCGCATCGCCAGCGCGCGGCCGAGTCGGCGCTTGCCAATGAAACACCACGGACACACCGTGTCGGAGACGACGTCGATCTGCATGGCGGAAGCTTACCAAGAAAGATGCCGAAACCGCAAAACAATGCGCAACATCTTGAGTTTGCGAGAGATACATGACCGATCGGAATGACCTTGCCGGCCGGGTCGCCTTCGTGACGGGTGCGACCAGCGGCCTCGGACGGCACTTCGCGAAAATCCTGGCCGGTGCCGGGGCGGCGGTCGCGCTATCCGGCCGCCGCCCCGACCGTCTCGCGGAGGTGAAAGCCGAAATCGAATCCGCCGGCGGCCGCGCCGCCGCGATCCCGCTCGACGTGACCGACGCCGCCGCCATCGCGCCGGCGCTCGATGCCGCCGAAGCCGCGCTCGGCCCGATCGACATTCTGGTGAACAACGCCGGCCTCAGCGTGCTCGGCCTTTCGGTGGAAATCTCGGCGGACGATTTCGACAAGGTGATGGCGACCAATCTGCGCGCGCCCTTCCTCCTCGCAACCGAGGTCGGCCGCCGCATGATCGCGGGCAAGCGGGAAGGGCGCATCATCAACATCGCGTCCATCGGCGCCTATCGCGTGCTGCCGGGCGTCACACCCTACTGCATCTCGAAGGCCGGAGTCGCGATGATGACCCAGTGCCTGGCGCGCGAATGGGCCCGCAAGGGCATCAACGTCAACGCGCTCTGCCCCGGCTTCATCGAGACCGAGTTGAACGACGCATGGTTCGCCTCCGACAAGGGCAAGGCGCAGGTCGCAAGCTTTCCGCGCAAGCGCCTCGCGCGGGAGAGCGATCTCGACGGCATGCTCCTGCTGCTCGCATCCGACGCCTCGCGCGCCATCACCGGCTCGCTGCTGACCGTGGACGACGGCCAGGCGCTGTGAGTACGTTGGAGGGACAAGCCCCGAGGAACGTTACGCCGCCGCCGCGGTGACGACGCGGTTGCGGCCGTTGCGCTTGGCGCTGTAGAGCGCCTGGTCGGCGCGGTGCAGCAGCGCTTCAGCCATGTCGCCCGGTCCTTGCGTGCCCGCGATGCCGATGGAGATGGTGATGGCGAGCCGGCCGGGTGCCCGCGAGATCACGATGGGTGTCGTCTCGATGCTCTTGCGCAGGCGCTCGGCGATCGAATAGGCGAGGTTCATGTCGGTGTCCGGCATGACGACCACGAATTCCTCGCCGCCATAACGGCAGGCCAAGTCGATGCCGCGGACATTGGCGGAGATGCGGTTGGCGAATTCCTTGAGCACCTCGTCGCCGATGTCGTGGCCGTGCCCGTCATTGACCGCCTTGAAGAAGTCGATGTCCATGATCAGGAAGGCAAGCGGCTTGCCGCTGCGCACCGCGTTGGACACCAGATTGTCGAGGTGACGCGCCATGTAGCGGCGATTGTGCAGGCCGGTGAGCTGGTCGGTGATCGCCATCTCCAGGCTGAGCTGCACGTTGTGGCGCAGCCGGTCGGAATAGCGCTTCTTGCGCAGCTGGGTGCGGACGCGCGCCACCAGCTCGTTCTTGTCGACCGGACGGGTGAGATAGTCGTTGACGCCCATTTCGAGCGCCTGGTTGAGCTTGCGGCGGTCGCCATCGGTGACGACGACAAGGATCGGCACGTTGCGCCCTTCCGGCAGCGAGCGGAGCTGTGAGCACAGCCGCAGCCCGTCAAAGCCGCGCATGCCAAGGCTGACCACGATGAGGTCGTAGTCGCCGCCGCGCACGCGCACCAGCGCTTCCTCGAAGGTATCGACCGAAGCGACCTCATGGCCGCCGGGCTGCAGCGCATTGGCGAACCAGGCGACCGATTCCGGCCGGTCCTCGATGATCAGGATGCGGCCGGTCGGATTGGCGTCCATCAGTGTCGCCGCCGGATCGATCAGACCCATGCTCTGGCCGGTCGTCTCGCGCATCCGCAATTCGTCGGTCATCATCTTGAGGCGCACCAGGCTGCGCACCCGGGCGAACAGTGCCGCGTCGTCGACCGGCTTGGTGAGGAAATCGTCGGCGCCGGCATCCAGGCCCGCGACGCGGTCGGACGGCTGGTCCAGCGCCGTGACCATTACGACCGGGATATGAGCCGTCTTGGGATTGTTCTTGATGCGGCGGCAGACCTCGAAGCCGTCCATGCCCGGCATCATCACGTCGAGAAGCACGATGTCGGGCGCCGCCTGATCGATCTTGGCGAGGCATTCCAGCCCGTTGAACGCGCTGACGACCTCGAAATATTCCGCCGTCAGCTTCGCCTCGAGAAGCTTGACGTTGGAGAGGATGTCGTCGACGACCAGAACGCGCGCCGTCATGGCGTGTGCCTTACCCGATGAACCGGCGGACAGTGTCCAGGAAACTCGTGACGGAGATCGGCTTGGAGATGTAAGCCTCGCAGCCGCCCTGCCGGATGACTTCCTCGTCGCCCTTCATCGCGAAGGCGGTGACGGCGACGACCGGAATCGCCTTCAGCGAATCGTCTTCCTTGAGCCATTTGGTGACTTCCAGGCCCGACACTTCGGGAAGCTGGATGTCCATCAGGATGAGGTCGGGGCGATGCTCGCGCGCGATGTCGAGCGCTTCCATGCCATCCTTGGTCTGCAGGATGTTGTAGCCATGGGCGTCCAGCAGATCGTGGAACAGCTTCATGTTGAGCTCGTTGTCCTCGACGATCAGCACGGTCTTGGTCTTGACGTCCATGAGGTCACACTCCAGCTCCCGCGCGCCCAATCGCTGCCTAAGCCAATGGCCGCGTACGAAATTCTGCGGACTGGCCCCCGGGTAGGCGCAGTATTAGATCGGATGTCTTAACGCTCCCTCAACGAAACCTTGGCGGCGGCGCTTGGCCGCGCATTTGGCCGCAGCCGTTTTCCGCGCGATTCCAACGACCTAAAGCCGTTTCGCCGGCGGCCTCGCGGCAATACAACCGGCAGGTGCGGTTCGTCGATATAACTTGTTTCGACCCCGAGGAACAAAGGCTCGTCTGCACGCCGTCCTTCTCCGGTGTCCCGGCGGTCCCTTGTGTCGCGCCAAGCCCCGGCCACAGAATGCGGACATGATGAAGGCCCGCGGACAAATGGCGCGCGAGAGCGCGGAAACTTTGGCGCTCAAAGGATTGGCGTATCTGATGAATCTGTCCGATAGCCGTGATCGCTTCCTGGCCCTGTCGGGCGTGGAACCGCAGGATCTGCGCGACCGGGCGGCCGAGCCGGAACTGCTCGGCTCGGTGTTGGACTTTTTGCTGGCCGACGATGCGCTTCTGACCGGTTTCTGCGACGGCGAATCGCTGGAATCGCGCGATATCCACCTGGCAAGGCACGTCCTGGCCGGATGAGCGCGCGTTTCGACATCGGCGCGGCGAGCGCCAGACTGAGCCCCGGGCGGCCGCTCGTCATCGTCGATGCCGACGAGGTGCTGCTGCGATTCGTCGACGGCTTCGACCGCTTCCTGCGGAACAACGGGCTTTACCTCGACCTGTCGAGCTATCGCCTGCACGGCAATGTGAAGCGCCTGGACGACAACACGCCCGTACTCGACGTCGAAGTCACCGCGCTGCTCGACGCATTCCGCGGCGACCTTGATTCGCTCGACCTCGTGGAAGGCGCCGCCGACGCGCTTGCCTCGTTCGGGGCACGCGCCGATGTGGTCGTGCTGACCAATATTTCCGAGGCGCAGGCCCCGGCGCGCCTGCGCAATCTTCAAATACACGGCCTGCACTTTCCGGTCGTGGCGAACAGCGGACCCAAGGGCCCCGCCGTCAAGGCGCTGACGTCGCGCGCGGCCGCGTCCTTCTTCGTCGACGACATCCCGCAGCACCTGGCTTCGGTCGCCGAAGCGGCGCCGGAGGTGTTCCGCATCCATCTGATCGGCGACGAAAGGCTGAAGCCGCTGCTGCCGCCGGCCACCCATGCCCATCTGCGCGCCAACGACTGGGCCGAGGCCGGCGCCTTCGTCCATGCGCGCCTCGACGAAGCGGGGCACTGAGTGCGGCTCGGAATCGACCTCGGCGGAACGAAGATCGAGATCGTCGCGCTGGATGGCAGCCGCGTGACCTTGCGCGAGCGGATACCCACGCCGCAAACCGTCTATGACGATACGATCCGCGCCATGCGCGACCTCGTGCGCGCGGCGGAAGCGAAGCTCGGCACGACCGGCACGGTCGGCGTCGCGATACCCGGAACGATCAGCCGCAATACGGCCCTGGTGAAGAACGCCAACTCCACCCGGCTGATCGGCCATCCGCTCGACCGCGACCTCGCGGCGGCGCTCGGCCGGCCGGTGCGCGTCGCCAACGACGCGAATTGCTTTACGCTGTCCGAGGCCAGCGACGGGGCCGGCGCCGACGCGGACGTGGTGTTCGGCGTGATCGTCGGCACCGGCTGCGGCGGCGGTGTCAGCGTCGGACGGCGCGTGCTGGCGGGCGCCCACGGCATCGCCGGCGAATGGGGCCACAATCCCCTGCCCGCGCCCCGGCCCGATGAGATCGAAGCAGCCCCGCAATGCTATTGCGGCCGCAAGGGCTGCATCGAAGCCTGGATCAGCGGCACGGGACTTGCCGCCGATTTCAAGCGCCATACGGGCCGCGACCTTCGCGGTCCGGACATCGCGACGGCTGCGGCGACCGGCGACCCGGCAGCCCGTGCCGCGATGGAGGACTTCTACGATCGCTTCGCGCGCTCGCTTTCGACCATCGTCAACGTGCTCGATCCGGACGCCATCGTGATCGGCGGCGGTTTGTCGAACATCGACGCCATCTACGACGAGCTGCCCGCCCGGGTGGAAAGCTATGCCTTCACGCCGGAAGGACGCACGCGGATCGTCAAGAACCGCCACGGCGATTCGAGCGGCGTGCGCGGCGCGGCCTGGCTGTGGAGCGAGGCCGAAGCGGCGGCCGCAGGGTGAGTGCCTTCTGCCGCGACTGCCTGGCGGACGCGCGAGCGGGCGCGAAACGATGCGCGACCTGCGGCAGCCTTCGCCTGCTCGCGCACGACGAACTCGACAGCCTCGCCATCGCGCATATGGACTGCGATGCGTTCTACGCGGCAATCGAAAAACGCGAC
This sequence comes from Rhizomicrobium sp., assembly GCA_037200045.1. Classification (NCBI taxonomy): domain Bacteria; kingdom Pseudomonadati; phylum Pseudomonadota; class Alphaproteobacteria; order Micropepsales; family Micropepsaceae; genus Rhizomicrobium; species Rhizomicrobium sp. The sequence goes on along the minus strand of JBBCHM010000001.1, from coordinate 1,328,802 downwards.
AATCCCGAATTGCGCGACAAGCCCGTGATCGTCGGCGGCGGCTCGCGCCGCGGCGTGGTGTCGACCGCCTGCTATGTCGCGCGCATCGACGGCGTGCGTTCGGCGATGCCGATGTTCAAGGCGCTCGAACTCTGTCCGAAGGCCGTCGTCATCAAGCCGAACTTCGCCAAATATACCGCCGCCGCCAAGGCGATCCGCGGCATGATGCTGGAACTGACGCCGCAGGTCGAACCGCTGTCGCTGGACGAGGCGTTTCTCGATCTTTCCGGCACGCAAATGCTCCACGGCCTTGCGCCCGCCAAGCTGATGGCACGGCTGGCGAAACGGATCGAAATCGAAGTCGGGATCACGGTCTCCATCGGCCTCAGCTTCAACAAATTCCTCGCCAAGCTCGCCAGCGAACTCGACAAGCCGCGCGGCTTCGCGGTGATCGGCGAGGCGGAGGCCGTCGCCTTCCTGCGCGACAAGCCGGTCGGTTTCATCCGCGGCGCCGGCGCGGCGCTGCAGGCGCGCCTCGCCAAGGACGGCATCACCCATATCGGCCAGATCCAGGACATGGCGGCAAAGGATCTGGCGCGGCGCTATGGCAACACCGGCCTGTGGCTGCACCATCTCGCCCATGCGCAGGACAGCCGCAAGGTCGATCCCGACGGTGAACTCAAGAGCATCTCTTCCGAAACGACGTTCGATACCAACATCGCGAAATTCGAGGACCTCGAAGCGGTATTGTGGCGGCAGGCCGAGCGCGTTTCAGCCCGCGCCAAGGCCTCCGGCCATGGCGGACGCACCGTCGTGCTCAAGCTGAAGACGGCGGGATTTCGAACCCGCACGCGAAGCGTTTCGCTGGACTCCCCGACCCAGCTTGCCGACCGCATCTTCAGAACCGCGCGGGAGGCCCTGCGCCGCGAAGCCGACGGCACCGCCTTCCGCCTGCTCGGCGTCGGCATCAGCCAGCTCGCGCCGGATACCGATTGCGATCCGGCCGATCTGGTCGACGACGGTTCGGCCAAGCGCGCCGCGACCGAGCGGGCGATGGACAAGGTCCGCGCGAAGTTCGGCGGTGAAGCCGTCGTGAAAGGCCGCGCGGCGCGCTCAGCACTTCGACGGTAGCTTTTCCAGCTTCACCAGTTCGGCCTTCATCGTGAAATTCGGATAGATCAGCGTCATCGAGGAGATCACGCCGTTCGCGTAGAGCCGATAGGCCACTTCATAGTCCGCGCGCTCGCCCTGCGAGTCGTGGGGGAAATAGCTGATCAGGACCGGCCAGGCGGACAATCCCGCGAGCAGGCCATTGCCGTCCACGGCGCTGTCGTCCTTCAGCTTCGCCTTCGATACCGGACGGCCGATCACCGTCGCGGTGTCGTAGAGATCGGTGCTGTCGCCGCCCTGGAACACCGTCTGGTGAAAGGAATCGTGGCCCGCTGCCGCGGCGCGCAACACCGCCAGCGTGTGCTGGGTCGGCAGCAGCGTGCCGTTGGGCAGCGCGAAATGCTGGCCGTGCGGCGAGGTCATCCGCACCTCGCCGCCGGTCGAGGCGAGAATGCCGGTGCCGTCGAAATGCTGCGTCGCCTTGCCGTTGACGAAATTGCGCACCTTGAAGCGGATCTGCCGCCCCTGCTTATCCTCGCTGGAGGAAACGATGTAATCGCTGTGCAGCGCGCTCGCCTTGCCATCCGTCATGTCGGCGATGAAGCGCTGCGTCGTGGTCCAGCCGGTGCAGACGTCGCGGAATTCGATCACGCTGTGGCCGCGCACCGCGACCATGCCGCCCGGCTGCGTCGAGGCGAGCGTCACGTCGTATTGCGCGCGGTGCGAACCCAGCACGACCGGTACCGCCTGCGCGGCGGACATCGTTGCCGCCAGCAAAGCGGCCAGGAAGACGACACGTTTCACGGTCTTACTCCGTCAATGCCCGACCAGCGGTCCGTACAGATCCGGCCGCCGGTCGCGGAACAAACCCCAAGACGCCCGCGCCTTCGCGATCTCGTCGAGATCGAAAGTCGCGGTCGCCACGCCTTCGTGCGTTCGGTCCAGTTCCGCCTCGATCGCGCCCGTCGGGCCGGCGATGAAGGAGGAACCGTAGAATGTGATCTCGCCCGCCAAGCCTTTTTCGGTGCCGATGCGATTGGAGGCGATCAGCGGCATGTAGTTCGCGCCGGCATGGCCCTGCATCACGCGGCGCCAATGGTCGCGGCTGTCGACCGGAGGCGCCGGCGGCGGCTCGCTGCCGATCGCGGTCGGATAGAACAGGGCTTCGGCACCCATCAACGCCATGGCGCGCGCACTCTCGGGGAACCACTGGTCCCAGCAGATCGCGGCACCGAAAGTCCCGAACCGCGTGCGCCAAGCCTTGAAGCCGGTATCGCCCGGCGTGAAGTAGAACTTTTCCTGGTAGCCCGGCCCATCGGGAATGTGCGACTTCCGATACAGCCCGAGCACGGTACCGTCTGCATCGATCATGGCAAGGGAGTTGAAGTGCGAATGGCCCGCACGCTCGAAAAAACTGATGGGCAAAACGACGCGGAGCTCCTTCGCGAGTTCCGCCATCGCAACTATCAGCGGATTTCCCTCGAACGGCGCGGCGAGCTTGTAGTAGTCGGCCGACTGGTCCTGACAGAAGTAAGGCGTCTCGAAAAGTTCCTGGATCAGGATGGCGTTCGCGCCGCGCCCGGCCGCGTCGCGCACGAGATCCTTGGCCTTGGCGACATTCGCCGCGCGATCCCAGGAGCAGGCGAACTGTGTCGCGGCGAAGGTGACGTTCCTCATTCCGGTTCCTGTTGCGTGATGCAGTGAATGCCGCCGCCGCCCGCGACGATGTCGAGCGCGTGGATCTGAAGGACATCGCGGCCCGCGAAACAATCGGCCAGCGCGGCGCGGGCCTTTTCATCGTTCGGATCGTCGAAGCCCGGCATGACCACGCCGCCATTGGCGAGATAGAAGTTCACATAGCTGGCCTGCAGCGGCCGGCCGCGCCAATCGCTGCCGGCCTTGCGCGGCTGCTCCAGCTCGACGATCTCGATGCGGCGGCCCTGCGCGTCGCGCGCATCTTCGAGGCGGCGAATGGTTTCCATGACCGGTTCGAAATCCGGATGGCCGCGCGACGACGGCACGCCGACCAGGACGCGGCCGGGCGCCGCGAAGCAGGCGATGTTGTCGATATGGCCGTCGGTCTCGTCGTCGGAAAAGCCTTCGCCGAGCCAGATGACCCGGCGCGCGCCGGTATAAAGTGCCAGCCGCTCCTCGACCTGCTGGCGGTCGAGATGCGGATTGCGGTTGGGATTGAGCAGACATTGCTCCGTGGTGATCAGCGTGCCCTCCCCATCCGTGTGGATCGCCCCGCCCTCGCAAACCAGCGGTGCGATGTAAACCGGAACGTCGGCCTGCCGGGCGGCCCGGGTCGCGAACTGGGCGTCCTCCGTCCACGGATGATATTTGTTGCCCCAGGCGTTGAACTGCCACTGCACCGCGGCCCGCCTGCCGTCCGGCGAGGTCACGAAGGTCGGGCCGATGTCGCGCGCCCAGGAATCGTCCAGCGGCACCTCGAAGACCGCGGTCTTGCCCTGCGTCGCCAGTTTCGCCTCGGCCGCGTCCGTCGGACGAGCCGCGATGATGACGGGCTCGAAGGTCGAGATCGCCCGCGCCACGCGCGCGGTTGCCTGTTTGGCGCGCAGCAAGCCTTCCGGGCCGCCCCAGGCCTCCGTGCGGCAGGGCCAGCACATCCAGGTGTGCGCATGTGCCGCCCACTCGGCCGGCATCGCATAGCCGTCGCGCGCGGGACACGGATCGTCGGCATCCAGCCGTTTGGTCATGCTCGCTTATAGCGCGCCGCGCCGGCCCGCGATAATGTTTTGCACTCGAGAGGACGACACATGAGCATCGACCATCGCCTGAAAGAACTCGACATCGTGCTTCCCAGCCCGCCGGCACCGGTGGCGAGCTATGTGCCCTATGTCGTCAGCGGCAACCTCGTCTACGTTTCCGGTCAGGTCACCATCACCACCGACGGGCTGAAATATGTCGGCACCGTGGGCCAGGAACTGAGCCTGGAAGACGGCAAGGCGGCGGCGCGGCTCTGCGCCATCAACGTGATCGCGCAGGCCAAGGCGGCCTGCGGCGGCGACCTAGACCGCGTCAAGCGCGTGGTGAAAGTCACCGTCTTCGTCAACGCCGTTCCCGGCTTCGCGCAGCATCCGGAAGTCGCCAACGGCGCCTCGGACCTGTTCGTCGCGGTGTTCGGCGAGGCCGGAAAACACGCCCGCGCCGCGGTCGGCGCGGGCTCGTTGCCGCGCAACGTGGCCACCGAGGTCGAAGCGGTGTTCGAGATCGCGTGACCGGCGAATTCACAGCCCGCATCGCCGGACGCGCCGCCGAGATCGGCAAAGCCGCCTGGAACGCCTGCGCCAATCCGGACGGCGTCGCCGATCCGCACCCCTTCACCCGCTACGAATTCTTCGCGGCCTGCGAGGAATCCGGCTCGGCCACGGCGCGCACCGGCTGGCGGCCGTCGCATCTCGTCATCGAACATGAGGGCCGGATCGTCGGCCTCCTGCCGACCTATCTGAAGAACCACAGCCAGGGCGAATACGTCTTCGATTCCGCCTGGGCCGACGCGCTGGAACGCGCCGGCGGCGACTACTATCCCAAGCTGCAATGCTCCGTTCCGTTCACGCCGGTGACCGGCCCCCGCCTGCTGGTCGCGCCGGGCGCCGATGTCGCGGCGGTTCGCGAGGCCCTGCTGGCGACCGGCGCCACGGCGGTCCGCGAGTTGAAGGCGTCGTCGCTGCACATCACCTTCCTGACCGAAGACGAATGGCGCGCGGCCGGCGCCATTGGCTATCTCCAGCGCACCGATCAGCAATTCCATTGGGAAAACCGCGGCTACGATACCTTCGATCAGTTCCTTGCCGAACTTTCCTCTTCGAAGCGCAAGAACCTGCGCAAGGAACGCGCCGCGGTGCGCGAGGCCGGCATCGAATTCGACTGGCGCACGGGCAGCGCCATCACCGAGGCCGATTGGGACCAGTTCTTCGCGTTCTACATGGACACCGGCGGGCGCAAATGGGGCCGGCCTTATCTCACCCGTGACTTCTTCAGCCGGATCGGCGCCGCCATGGCCGACCAGGTCGTCCTCATCTTCGCGCGGCGCGGCGGCCGCACCATCGCCGGCGCGCTGAACTTCTCCGGCGGCGGCGTGCTCTACGGCAGGAACTGGGGCTGCACCGAGTTCGTGCCGTTCCTGCATTTCGAGACCTGCTATTATCAGGCGATCGACTTCGCCATTCAGAACAAGTTCACCAAGGTCGAGGCGGGCGCCCAGGGCGCCCACAAGCTGCTGCGCGGCTACATGCCGACGCCGACCTACAGCGCGCATTACATCGCGCATGAGGGCCTGCGCCGCGCCGTCGACGACTATCTGAAACGCGAGCGCGCGGCCGTCGCCGAACATATCGAGGAACTGGCCGAGCGCGGGCCGTTCCGCAAAGTCGAAGCGCCGGAGGAGGACTGATGGCCTACGATCCCAACAACGTCTTCGCGAAGATCCTGCGCGGCGAGTTGCCGAAGATCGCGATTTACGAGGACGACCTCACCCTCGCCTTCCTGGACATCATGCCGGCGACGCAGGGCCACACTTTGGTGATCCCCAAGGAGGCGGCCGAGACCATTTTCGATCTTTCGCCCGAGGGCGCCGCCGCCGCGATCAAGACGACGCAGAAGGTCGCCGCCGCGGTGAAAAAGGCGCTCGGCGTTCCCGGCATCATGCTGGTCCAGCTCAACGACAAGGCCTCGGGCCAGTCGGTGCCGCATCTGCACTTCCATATCCTGCCGCGCGATCATGGGCTCGACATGAATTTCCACGGCCGCAAGATGGTCGATCCCAAGACGCTGCTGCCGATCGCGGACAAGATCAAGGCCGCGCTGTGATCGTCGAGCACGCCATCCTCAACATCAGGAAAGGCCAGGCGGCGGCCTTCGAGGCCGCGCTGGCGAAGGCCCGGCCGCTGATCGAGGCGACGGAGGGCTTCCAGAAAATGGAAGTGCGGCCCTGCGTCGAGACCAAGGACCGCTATCTGATGCTGGTGTGGTGGAGCTCGGTCGAGGCCCATAGCGTCGGCTTCCGCCAGTCGGACCGCTACGGCCCCTGGCGCGAGCTGTTGCATGGGTTCTACGAGCCGTTTCCGGTCGTGCAGCATTACGGCAATCCCTTGTAGGCGGCGCGGTGATGGCTATATCGGAGCCATGATCTACCTGGTCGCGATCTTCTGTTCGCCGCTCGCGCTGCTCCTGACGGGCAAGCCGATCTCGGCGCTGTTCAACTTCATCCTCTACATTCTGGCGATCGTCTGCTGGGTCACGATCATCTTCTTCCATGCGGGCTTCCTGCTGTGGCTCATTGCCTTCGTGCACGCCGTTCTGGCGATCAACAGCGCCCGTGAAGACCGCCGTGCCCGCTGGGTCGCCAATGCGATGAGCCGGCGGGACTGACCATCCTTCGAAGCGAAAAAGCGGTTCGATTGGCGCCGATGACGTCCAAGCCCTTGCCGGACTTGGCGTTTGTTCCTGGATAGCGGCTTCGCGCATGGCTGCCTTTCCTCGCCGATGCGGCGAATGCGTGGCGGGCGCCGAAGCGCCGCCTTTCGTCCGGATGCAATTGTCAGGATTTGTGTGATTTGGTGCGTAGACCGACTCGGTTCAAGGGGCGCGCGGAAATAAATCCGTATGCGGACTTATCCACGACCAGACTCACGCGGAGGCGCGGAGAACGCGGAGATTTTCCCGATGGGTGTGGGATATGTCCGAGTGCTGCAGCGCGGCGAACGATATTTTGTTGCGCGAAAATATTTTTCAGGGGGCGAAGGACGACCGCGCCTTCACGCCCCAATGGACGTTCTCGCAGGTGATGACGTAGATCGAGTCGAAGCCGCCGATCACCGAGCCGTCCTTGCGGTAGCGGGTGAAGCGCGTGTCGATGTGCACCTTGTCGGCGCCGGCATGGATGACGGCGCGCCGCTCCCAGGCGGAGTGGTCCCACTCCGCCAGCGCACCGGTCGTGAAACGCTCCGGCGTCATGTCGCCCTTGTTCAGGATGACCATCGTGTTCGATGCCAGCCGCACAGAAGGAAAATTGAACGTCGCCTCGAAGGCCGGGATGTCGCGCGCGTTGAACGCGGTCATGAAGGCATCCAGGACCGCCCTGAGCGGCGTCGATGGCGGATTGGCGGTCGGTCAAAGTCGATCTCCCTCAGCAACATCTAGACGTCGGCGTCCGATACACATCCGACGGCTGGCTTGACAACTTTGCATATATATCATACATGGTATATACGGGAGGCGAGCGTGAACTGGACGGTTGTTTTTGTGAACGCCGCCGCACCGGCCGAGTTGCACGCCTTGCCGGCCGATATGCGCGCCAGGTTCGAGCGGATCGTAACCCTCATCCGCGACAATGGGCTCGAAAAGGTCCACGAGCCCTATGTGAAGCATCTCGAAGGCAGGCTCTGGGAGATGCGACTGACGGGGCGCGACGGCATCGCTCGTGCCGTCTACATGACGGCGTCGGCGCGGCGGATCGTGGTCTTGCGTACCTTCGTCAAGAAGACGGAGAAGACGCCGAGGCGCGAGTTGGAGTTGGCGCGGGAACGCGCGAAGGAGGTTTCGTGAAGAACAAGCCGATCCCGGTGGAGAAGAGTTTCGCCAAGTGGCGGAAGGACCCCGCGTACCGCGCCGCCTATGCGGCGTTGGACGAGGAATTCGCCCTGGCGGCGGCGCTGATCGCGGCGCGGACGAGTGCCGATCTGTCCCAGCAGGACATCGCCAAGCGCATGCGCACCTCGCAGCCCGCCGTGGCGAGGCTCGAAGGCGGGCGCGGAAATCCCTCTCTGGAAACGCTCCGGCGCTATGCCCGCGCGACGGGGACGCAGCTGAAGATCACGTTCGAGCCAAAGAGTGCATCAAGAGAAGCGCATCGCACTCGCCGAACCGCCGCGGGCCGCTAACCCCTCGACTTCCGTTTGAACGTCGCCTCGAATGCCGGGAAGTCGCGCGCGTTGAACGCGGCCGTGAAGGCATCGATGACGTGCTGGGCGGCGTCGATGGCGGATTGGCGTTGGTTCAAAGCTGCGGCCCGAACGTCAATCCCACCAGCAACCGATCGGGCGTGTCCCCGGCGGAACGTCGTAGGGTTCGAACGCGTCGTCGTCGAAAGGGCGGATGAAGACTTCGTCCGGCGCAAGCTCTTTCGGAAACCAACTCAGAACCTCTTCCGGCTCAGCAGCCGTCATCACATAGATCGCATCCGAGAATGGCCAATCCGGCTCGTCGAATTGGCTGACCAGGACGCGCAAATCCTTGACATCGCCACGAGCGGCAATCGCCTCGCACAAGGCGCGAAAGACGGAGGGGGGCGGCGAACCGGGTAAATTGGCTCCGATGCTGCCCACGTTGTCGTTGCCGTCGAAGAACTCCGCAATGGTCAGCAGCGGCAGCGGCGTGCCAGGTGCGTTCACATCGCCGAGCCGGTTGACGCGCGCAGTGATGCGCTCGAGCGGAGTCACGTCAACCTCCCGAAGCCCTACACGCTCTCTTCCGCCTTCGGCTTTTTCGGCGGCGGGAGGGCCTTCGGCTTCTTGCCGGTTTCCGTGATGAACTCGAAGGCCAGCTTGTCGGCGTCGCGATCCAGCAACACACGCACCGTGCCGCCGTCCTTCAGCTTGCCGAACAGAATCTCGTCCGCCAAAGGCTTCTTGAGATTCTCCTGGATCACGCGGGCCAGAGGCCGCGCGCCGAAGGCGTCGTCATAGCCCTTCTCGCCCAGCCAGCGCGTCGCTTCCGGCGTCAGATCGAAGGTCACGTCGCGGTCCGTAAGCTGCGCCTCGAGCTCCAGCACGAACTTCTCGACCACGCGGTCGATGGTCTCGCGGCCGAGCGGCGCGAAGGTGATCGTCGCGTCGAGACGGTTGCGGAATTCCGGCGTGAACAGCTTCTTGATCGCTTCCTCGTCCTCGCCTTCGCGCTTGCCGCGGCCGAAGCCGATGGCGTCCTTGGCGGCGTCGGAGGCGCCCGCATTCGTGGTCATGATCAGGACCACGTTGCGGAAATCGATCTTCTTGCCGTTGTGGTCGGTCAGCTTGCCGTGGTCCATCACCTGCAAAAGGATGTTGAACAGGTCGGGATGCGCCTTCTCCACCTCGTCGAGCAGCAGCACGCAATGCGGATGCTGGTCGACACCGTCGGTGAGCAGGCCGCCCTGGTCGAAGCCGACATAGCCCGGCGGCGCGCCGATCAGGCGGCTGACGGTGTGGCGCTCCATGTATTCCGACATGTCGAAGCGCAGCAATTCGACGCCCAGCGTCTTCGCAAGCTGCTTGGCGGCTTCGGTCTTGCCGACGCCGGTGGGGCCGCTGAACAGATAGGAGCCGATCGGCTTTTCCGGCGCGCGCAGGCCGGCGCGGGCGAGCTTGATCGCGCTCGCCAGCGCATGCAGCGCCTTGTCCTGGCCGAACACCGCCAGCTTGAGATCGGCTTCCAGCGTGCGCAGCGCCTCGGTGTCGTCCTTCGACACCGACTTGGGAGGAATGCGCGCCATGGTGGCGATGACGTCCTCGACCTCTTTCACGCCGATGACCTTCTTGCGCCGCGACTCGGGGAGCAGCATCTGCGAGGCGCCGACCTCGTCGATCACGTCGATCGCCTTGTCCGGCAGCTTGCGGTCGTTGATGTATTTCGCCGACAGCTCCACCGCGGCCTTCACCGCATCGGTCGTGTAGCGGACTTTGTGGAACTCCTCGTAATAGGGCTTGATGCCCATCATGATCTTGATCGTGTCGGGGATGGTCGGCTCCACGACATCGATCTTCTGGAAGCGGCGCACCAGCGCGCGATCCTTCTCGAAATACTGGCGGTATTCCTTGTAGGTGGTCGAGCCGATGCAGCGCAGCGTGCCGGCCTGGAGCGCGGGCTTCAGCAGGTTCGAGGCGTCCATCGCGCCGCCCGAGGTGGCGCCGGCGCCGATCACGGTGTGGATCTCGTCGATGAACAGGATCGCGCCCTTCAGCGCCTCCAGCTCCTTCACGACCGATTTCAGCCGCTCCTCGAAATCGCCGCGATAGCGCGTGCCGGCGATCAAGGAGCCCATGTCGAGCGAGTAGATGACGCTGTTCTTCAAGACCTCGGGCACCTCGCCCTTGACGATCTTGCGGGCCAGGCCTTCGGCGATGGCGGTCTTGCCGACGCCGGGATCGCCGACGAACAACGGATTGTTCTTCTGCCGGCGGCAGAGGATCTGGATGGTGCGGTCGACCTCGGCGAGGCGGCCGATCAACGGATCGACGCGGCCCTGCTTGGCCTTCTCGTTCAGGTTCACGCAATAGGCTTCGAGCGCCTCGGTGCCCTGCTTGTTCTTGGGCTCGCCCTCCTCGCCCTCTTCCTCGGCGCCCTTGGCGGCCTTCTGCTGGCTCATTCCGGGGCGCTTGGCGATGCCGTGGCTCATATAGGAGACCGCGTCGAGCCGCGTCATGTTCTGCTCTTGCAGGAAATAGACGGCGTGGCTCTCGCGCTCGGTGAACAGCGCGACGAGGACATTGGCGCCGGTGACTTCCTCGCGGCCGGAATTCTGGACGTGCAGCACGGCGCGCTGCACGACGCGCTGAAAGCCGGTGGTCGGCTTGGCGTCCTCGCCGTCCTCGATCACCAGCGTCATGAGCTCTTCGTCGACATATTTCTGCACGGTCTTGCGCAATGCTTCGAGGTCGACATTGCAGGCCTTCATCACCTGGGCCGCGTCGGTGTCGTCCATCAAAGCGAGCAGCAGGTGCTCGGGCGTGGCGTATTCATGGTGCCGGTCGCTCGCGAGCTTGATGGCGCGATGTAGTGCTTGTTCGAGGCTTCGCGAGAGTGAGGGCATCTAGACGCTACTCCTTCTCCATGGTGCATTGCAGAGGATGCTGGTGGCGGCGGGCGAATTCAATGACCTGCGCGACCTTGGTTTCGGCGACATCATAGGTGAAAACGCCGCAGATGCCGACGCCGTGGCGGTGGACGTGCAGCATGATCTCGACGGCCTGTTCCCGGCTCTTGTTGAAGATCTTCTCCAGGATGTGGACGACGAACTCCATCGGCGTGTAGTCGTCGTTGAGCAGGAGCACCTTGTACATGCTCGGCTTCTTGGTCTTCGGCCGCGTCTTCGTGACGATGCCCGTGCCGGCGCCGTCACCGTCGCGTGTTCCCTGGCCGCCCTGGCCGCGCCCGTCACGTCCGTCTTTCATGTCGCCGTATCATAAACCGAATATAGGGATGCGCATCCTATTCCATAAGGGGCCGGAGCAAAGCCCCCATAAAGCACGCAATGGCGGCGCGGTTATCGCGGCCGGCGGGCGCGGAAAAGAAAAGGCCCGGGATCGCTCCCGGGCCTTTTCAGACGCCTTGCGGCGTATTCGGGCGGAGGATCAAGCCGCGCGTGCGCTCTGCACGACATCGACCCAGGCCTGGACGCGGCCCTGGATCGGCTCGAGCGATTCCTTGCTGGTGGCGACCATGAGCTCGCCGAGCTTGGTCAGCTCGCCGATGTAGGATTCGAACGCCGACTTCGCGAAGCCGGTCTGCAGCTCGAACGCCTCATGCGCCGACTTCGAGGCCATCAGGGCCTTCGCGTTGGCGATCGAGCCTTCGATGGCGGCCTTGGAGTAGCCGTAGATTTCGTTGTGCAGCGTCTCGGCGCCCTTGCCGGCCACGTTCGCGGCCTTCACATAGGCCTCAACCGTGTCCTTGGAGAAGCCCAGGAGCTGGTCGTAGCTCTTCACGGCCTTCTCGAAATTCGCCTTGAGCGCCTCGGTGCCGGTCTTGAACGCGGTCTCGATGGTCTCCGTCGTGCCGTTGAGCTTCTCGCCGGCCGTTTTTGCTTTCGCCATAATGAATACTCCTCGTCAGGTTCATGGCGCACCGTCGGGTTCGGCCAGCGGCCTTGTTGCGGTGCAACATGATCTATATGCAGTGCAGCAGCGGTTATGTCAAGAGGAATGCTGCACCGCACCCAAGGTTCCCATCCGACCGGGAATAACCCTTATGGACCTGAGCGTTAACGGTTCGTAAATGGGGGCTTCCTACGATCAATTCCAATTGCGATAGGAGCTTCGATTTGGTCTTATCGAACCTGTTTGGGGCGCCGACATTAACGAAACGGGGCTGTGATGTCTGAGCAGCCGCGCGCCGCCTTCGGCGCGCTCATGCGGACGCTGGTCGCGGTGGCTGTCCTGGCCCTTGCCCTTACGGCAGGCGCCGACACCGCCCTGGCCCGGGGGCACCACCACCGGGGCGGCTTTCGCGCGCGCATCCCGATACCGATGGGCGCCACCGATCCGGGCAAGGACGCCGCGCTGATCGCCGACGGCGAGACCGGCCGGGTGCTCTACGCCCGCAACGCCTCGGCCGAGCGCCACCCCCGCCTCGCTGACCAAGATGATGACGCTGTATCTGCTGTTCGAGGCGCTGAAGCGCGGCGACGTGACGATGCAGACCATGCTGCCGATCTCCGAGCATGCCGCGACCCAGCACCCGACCAACCTGCACCTCTATGCCGGCGACATGATCCCGGTCGACACCGCGATCAAGGCGATCGTGGTGCGCTCGGCGAACGACGTCGCGGTGGCGATCGGCGAGGCGCTGGGCGGCACCGAAGGCCATTTCGCCGAGCTGATGACCGCCAAGGCGCGGGCGCTCGGCATGCGCGACACGTTCTACCACAACGCCTCGGGCCTGCCCGATCCGCTGCAGATCACCACCGCCAGCGATTTGCTCGTCCTGGCGCGCCATCTGGCCTATGATTTTCCGCAGTATTTCCCCTATTTCGCGACGCCGGGCTTCACCTTCCGGGGCACCAATTACGTCACCCATGACAACCTGATCGGCCGCTATGACGGCGCCGACGGCATCAAGACCGGCTACACCGGCATGTCCGGCTTCAACCTGGTCTCGTCGGTGGTGCGCAACGGAAGCCATGTGATCGGCGTGGTGATGGGCGGGCGCACCGCGCACCGCCGCGACCTGGAGATGGTCCGCCTGCTCGACGACGCGTTCGCGAAGATCGCCGTCAATCCGACGCTGGTGGCGCATGCCGGGGTTCCGTGGCGCAACGTCGCCGTGAACGCGCCGCCCGTGGTCGCGACCCTCGACGTCGCGCCGGCCGCCGCCGACGACGAGGAGGCCGCGGAGGCCGCCGCCACCACCGACCAGGACGACGACGCCAATGTGATCGCGGCCCCGCCGCCGCCGCGCCCCACCACCGCGCCCGTGGTGGCGCAGGCGGCCCCGCCGCCGCCGCCGGCGGCCGCCGTTCCGGTCTACCAGCCGCCGCCGCAGCGCGTCGCCGTCGCCCCGCCGCCGCCGCGCCCGGCGCCGGCCCCCGTGCCGATCCGGGTGGCCAACGCGCCCAGGCCCAAGGCGAAGCCGCAGCAGGTCCTGGTCGCCGCCACCGACCTGCCGGTCGTCAAGCCGAAGCCGGTGCAGGTCGCGGCCGCCATCGCGCCGACCGCCAAGCCGGCCGCGCGGCTGCGCAGCGATATCGGCGAGGGCGACATCGGCGACGCCGGCACGCCGGTCGTGATGGGGCCGAAGGCCTGGACGATCCAGATCGGCGCCTTCGCCGACATCAACCAGGCACGCGGCCAGCTCGCGTCCTATGCCGAGAAATCGATGGACATCCTGGGCCAGGCGGCGCGGCTCGTGATCCCCTTCACGGGCGTCGACGGCCACACGCTCTATCGCGCGCGGTTCGGGCCGTTCGTCGAGCGCGAGGCGCGGGAAGTCTGCTCGCGGCTGACCCAGCGCGGCCAGACCTGCTTCACGGTGCTGGCGTCGTCGCGCTGATCAGGTCCCGAGCAGGATGTCTTTCGCTTCGTTGATCTTCGAGGCGAGATAGTCGGTGCCGCCGCGATCGGGATGGTTCTGCAGCATCAGGCGGCGATGCGCGGCGCGGATGTCTTCCTCCGAGGCGCCCTCCGTGAGGCCGAGGACCTTCAGCGCTTCGGCGCGCGTCATGCCGGTCGCGGCGCGTTCGGGCGGCGAGGGTTCGAAGTCCTGGCGCCAGTCGGTTCCGAAGGTGCGGTCGAGCCAGGCTTCGAGCAGCCTTTTGGTTTCCGCATCGTCCGATGCGGCTTCGGCGTAGAGCTCCGACAGGGCTTTCTTGTCGAGCTGGTCGAGGCGCCTTCCGGCATGGGCGCCGCGCAGGACCGTGCCGCGCATCTCGCCGCTGTCATGATCGAGCTCCATCTCCAGCCAGGAGGTGCGCACGCCGGTCGTCTGGCCGCGCGACGACGCCGACTTGCCCCAGCGGCCGAAATGCGGCCAGCCGCCGGGCCAGGCATGGCCGCCGGTGAAGACGCCCCAGGCGGCGCTCGCGACGAACACCGCAACCGCCGGCCGGTCGAGGAAGAAGAGGCCGACGGCCAGGGCCGCCAGGACGCCGGCGCCGACATAGCGCAGGCCCTTCGCCAGCGCGGTCGGATTGGCGCCCGCGAAGGCGCGCAGCAAAAGGATCAGCAGCACCAGGACGACGGCGCCGAGCAGGAACTCGCCCATCTATTTGCGGTCCATCTGGTCGGCGATCCGAAGGAATTCGCCGCCCGTCTTCGCGGCGTGCTCGCGCAGCGCCACGGCGCCGCCGGTGGCGTAGATCGCGGCGGCCATGAGAAGGTCGCGAAGCTGCTTGGCAGCGCCGGAATCGAAGCGGGCATAGATGCCCTTGGTCAGGCGCGCGATGTCGCGGAAGACCGCGCCGGCATGCGGGTCGTCGCCCTCGTGGAACATGAAGGCCGGCACGCCCAGAAGCGCCAGCTTGCCCGCCTCGGCCGCTGCCGCGTCCGGGCTTTCCTCGAAGGCATCGCCGACATAGACCAGCGCGCCGACCTTGGTCCGGCCGGCCTCGGCCGCCGCGTGGCCGAGCACCCGGCAAAGCTGGGTGAAGCCGCTGCGGCAGGTCACGTCGCGCATGCGGTTGGCGAGCACGGTGGCCGAGGCGGTCCAGTCGCTGGCGCGAAATTCGTGGCCGCGGAAATAGACGAGCTGCACCGCAAGACCGCCGATGGATTGCGCGACGGCGAACATGTCGCTCTGGATCTCGGTCGCCTTGGCCCAGGTCGGCTGGCGGCTCATCGTCGCGTCGATGGCGAAGATCAGGCGCCCCTTGGTCTGGGCGAGCGTGGGAAGCTTGGCGGCGCGGCCGAGAAAGGCATCGATGTCGCCCGCCGAGGACGGTTTGGACGGAAGATTGTCGCTGGCCATGAGTCCCTCCGGTCGCAATGTCGGCATTCGAAGGCGCGATTCCAAGTGTAGGAACGATAGGGCGAGTTTGATGCCCCTCTCACAACTTGTCATTCCCGCGAAAGCGGGAATCCAGAGCAACAGGAACGGTGCTTGGGACGCTGGATGCCCGCCTTCGCGGGCATGACAGTGGAGATGGAGGCGGAAGCACCCGCCCCACCCTAACTCGAACTGAGCAGCGCCGTGTTGCCGCCGGCGGCGGCGGTGTTGACGGTGTAGGTGCGCTCCAGGGCGAAGCGCGGCAGGTAGTGCGGGCCGCCGGCCTTGGGGCCGGTGCCGGACAGGCCCTCGCCGCCGAAGGGCTGGACGCCGACCACGGCGCCGATCTGGTTGCGGTTGACGTAGATGTTGCCGACCCGGACGCGGGCGCGGACGAAATCGGCGGTCTCCTCGATCCGGCTGTGGACGCCGAGCGTCAATCCGAACGACGTCGCGTTGATCGCGTCGCACACCTTGCCGAGGCTGTCGGCGGAATAGCGGATCACGTGCAACACCGGGCCGAACACCTCGCGCTTCAGCCGGTCGAGGGAATCCAATTCGAAGGCGTGCGGCGCGAAGAAGATGCCGTTCGACAATTCCGGCGGCACCGTGAGCTTGCGCAGCAGCCTGGCCTCGCGGGTCATCCGCGCCGCGTGGGTTTCCAGCATCTCGCGGGCGGCTTCGTCGATCACCGGGCCGATATCGGTGTCGAGCCGCAACGGATCGCCGATCTTCAATTCGTCCATCGCGCCGAGCAGGATGGCCAGCATCTTGTCGGCGACATCGTCCTGCACGAACAGCACGCGCAGGGCCGAGCAACGCTGGCCGGCGCTGTCGAACGCCGAGGCCAGCGCGTCGCGCGCGACCTGTTCGGGCAGCGCGGTGGAATCCACGATCATCGCGTTCTGGCCGCCGGTCTCGGCGATCAGCGTGGCGATGGGGCCGCTGCGCGCGGCGAGCGCGCGGTTGATGGCGTTGGCGGCGTCGGTGGAGCCGGTGAAGGCGACGCCGGCAAGGCGCGGATCGGCGAACAACACGTTGCCGATGCGCGGGCCGTCGCCGGGGAGCAGATGAAGCACATTCGCCGGCACGCCCGCCTCGTGCAGCAGCCGGACGGCGGCGGCGGCGATCAGCGGCGTCTGCTCGGCGGGCTTGGCGAGCACGCCATTGCCGGCGGCGAGCGCGCCGGCGACCTGGCCGGCGAAGATCGACAGCGGGAAATTCCACGGGCTGATGCAGGCGAAGACGCCGCGCCCGTGCAGCGTCAGCTCGTTCGACTCGCCGGTCGGCCCGGGCAGGCGCAGCGGCTCTTCGAAGGTCCGCGCGGCGCGGGTCGCGTAATAGCGCAGGAAATCGACGGCCTCGCGGACTTCGCCCAAGGCGTTCGGCAACGTCTTGCCGGCCTCGCGCACCGCCAGCGCCATCAGGAGCGGCCGGTTCTTCTCGAAGAGATCGGCGGCGCGATAAAGAATGCCGGCGCGGACCTTGCCGCCCGTCGCGTCCCAATCAGGCTGCGCCTTGTGCGCCAGTGCCAACGCGGCGCGCGCGTCGTCCGAGGCGGTCTCGAGGACCGTACCGACGATCCGGCGGCGATCCGTGGGATCTCGAATCTCGGACGGCGCGCCGCCGCTCACCGCGCCGGCAATGACGGGCGCCGCGTCGTGGCGGGTCCGCAGAATTTCTTCGATCTGCGACAACAGCGGTTCGCTGATCTTCGGATCGCTCAGCAGGAAGCCGTGCGCGTTCTTCCGCTCGCCCAGAATGTCCTTCGGCAACGCGATCCGGGGATTGCGATGCGGATGGGCGGCGGCGATCTGGGCCACCGGATCGGCGATGATGTCGGCGACCGGCGCGTCGTCGTCGGCGAGGCGGTTGACGAAGGAGGTGTTGGCGCCGTTCTCCAGCAGGCGGCGGACGAGATAGGCGAGAAGGTCCTCATGGCTGCCGACCGGCGCATAGATGCGCGTCGGCACGCCGCCCAGCTCGCGATGGATCTCGTGCAGCGCCTCGCCCATGCCGTGCAGGCGCTGATATTCGAAGTCGCGCCGGCCGCCGGCCAGCGCGTCGATCGCGGCGAGCGAATGGGCGTTGTGGGTCGCGAATTGCGGATAGAGCGCGGCGCCGGCGCCGAGCATGACGCGGGCGCAGGCGAGGTAGGACGTGTCGGTCGCGGCCTTGCGCGTGAACACCGGATAGTCGTCGAGGCCCAGTTCCTGGCCGCGCTTGATCTCGCTGTCCCAATAGGCGCCCTTCACCAGGCGCACCGGAATGCGCCGGCCCTGGCGCCGCGCCAGATCGATCAGCCAGGCGAGCACCGGCATGGCGCGCTTCTGATAGGCCTGCACCGCGAGGCCGAGGCCGTCCCAGCCGGCGAGCTCCGGCGCCGCGCCGAAGGCTTCGAACAGATCGAGCATCAGATCGAGGCGCTCAGCCTCCTCCGCGTCGACGGTGAGCGCAATGTCGGCGGCGCGGGCGCGGGCGCCCAGCGACAGCACGACCGGCACCAACTCGGCGAAGACCCGCTCGCGCTTGACCCATTCGTAGCGCGGATGGAGCGCGGAGAGCTTTACCGACAGGCTGGGGCGCTCGAAGATCGCGCGGGAGTCCTTCGGGGTCGTCGCGGCAATGACGTCGAGGGCATCGCGGTAAGACCGCGCGTAGCGCGCCGCGTCGGCCTTGGTGTAGGCGGCCTCGCCCAGCATGTCGAAGGAGAAGCGGTAGCCCTTCTCGGCCAGCGGCCTCGCCTCCTTCAGCGCCTCGCCGATGGTGCGGCCGAGCACGAATTGGCGGCCGAGGATGCGCATCGCATAGGTGACGGCCTGGCGGATCACCGGCTCGCCCGAACGGGCGACCAGCTTCCTGAAGATGCCGTCGAAATCCCATTTCGAGGTCTCGTCCAGGCGGACGATGCGGCCCGTCAGCATCAGCGCCCAGGTCGAGGCGTTGACGAACAGCGAGTCCGATTTGGCGCGGTGGCGGTCCCATTGCGCGCCGCCGATCTTGTCGCGGATCAGCCGGTCGGCGGTCTCCGCGTCGGGGACCCGCAGCAGCGCCTCGGCGAGGCACATCAGGGCCACGCCCTCCTCGCTCGACAGCGCGTATTCACGCATGAAGGCGTCGATGCCGCCGCTCTTGCCGCCGGCCTTGCGGATGCGCGCGACCAGGTCGGCCGCGACGCGGGCGGTCTCCCGCGCCTCGGCGGGCGACAGCGTGGCCTGGGCGATGCGCCGGTCCACGATGGCGTCTTCGTCGGCGAGATAGGCGGCTGAGATTGCGTCGCGCGGCGGCGTCATGGCGATGTCGGTTCGGATGGCGGAGGCGATTGTAGCGCGGCCCCTGCCCGGCGCGCTATGTTCGCGCGATGAAAACGCCCGAGATCGTCACGACCATCGCCGCGCTGCGCGCTCGGATTGCCGGATGGCGCCGCGACGGCGCGCGCATCGGGCTGGTGCCGACGATGGGGGCGCTACATGATGGGCATCTGTCGCTGGTGCGCGAGACACAAAGCCGCGCCGACAGGAGCGTCGCCAGCATCTTTGTGAACCCGGCGCAGTTCGCGCCGCACGAAGATTTCGACCGCTATCCGCGCGACCTCACGAGCGATGCCGCCAAGCTCGGCGGGGCCGCGCTCGACCTGATTTTCGCGCCGTCGGTCGCGGAGATGTATCCGCAAGGCTTCGCGACGCGGATCGAGGTCGGCGGACCCGCCAATGGCCTCGAAACCGACTTCCGGCCGCATTTCTTCGCGGGTGTCGCCACGGTCGTATCGAAGCTGCTGATCGCGGCGATGCCGGATGTCGCCATCTTCGGCGAGAAGGACTACCAGCAGCTTCTGGTCATCCGCCGCCTGACGGCCGATCTCGGCCTGCCGATCGAGATCGCCGGCGGGCCGATCGTGCGCGAGGCCGACGGGCTCGCGATGTCGTCGCGCAACGCCTATCTCAAGCCCGAACAGCGCCGGATCGCCGGGCGGCTCAATCTTGTCCTGCGCGATGCCGTCGCGCGGTTGAAACGTGGCGACAGCGTCGCGGTGGCGGAACAGTTCGGGCGCAGCGATCTGCTGGAAGCGGGATTCGAGTCCGTCGACTATGTCGCGATCCGCGACGCGGCGAGCCTGGAAAAGATCGAAAGCCTCGACCGGCCGGCGCGGATTCTCGCGGCGGCAAAGATCGGCGCGACGCGGCTGATCGACAACATGGCGGTGTGAACGCCCGCGTCACAGAAGACCCAGTTCGACCAGTTCGGCCTGCAGCCTTTCGGGAAGCTTTTCGAGGCCCTTGGCGCCGCGCGCGTCGGGCGGGGCGTCCTTCGCGGGGAGATAGCGCCAGCCCTGGAAGGCGCGGTGGGCGCGGCGGCGCACCGGCACCAGCTCGGGCGCGTAGACCAGGCCGCAATGCGGCGTGCCGTTCTTGGTCACGCGGCGGATGTCGATCAGCGTCTGGCGCACCGCGATCTGGCCCTTGATCACCCAATAGAGCGAGCCGCCGTCCAGGACCTCGTCCTTGCGCTTGGGCATCATGCGGGTGACGTGGATCAGTTCGGGCGTTTTCACGCCGCGCTTCTTCTGATCGCGGACGCGGCCGGCCTGCCATTGCGCCAGCTCCTCGACCGTCTCGACGCCGACGCAGAGCTTGAGGATGTGCAGAGTCATGCCGACACCACAAAGCGCACGACGATGGTGCCCTCGCCGACCTGATCGCCGACCGCGACGGCGACGGCCTCCACGGTCGCGGCGCCGGGCGCGGCCAGGGTGTGCTCCATCTTCATCGCTTCGAGAACGGCGAGCGCCTGGCCCGGCTTCACCGCGTCGCCCGACTTGACGAGGACCTGGATGATCTTGCCCGGCATCGGCGTCACGACGCGGTCGGTGGCGGAGCCCGCGGCATCGGCGGCGTCGAAGGGATCGTATTCGCGCACCGTGTAGGTCTCGCCCTTTTCCATCACCGCGACGGCGCCGTTGGCGAGACGGATCGCGGTCGCGTCCGGCGAGGCGGCGGCCGGCGCCAACACCGGCTTGCCGTCGACGGCGAAGGCGATACGGGGCGTCTTGGCACCGCCGAGGCGGAAGCCGTCGCGCGCGGCCCAGGGATCGGCGCTTTCGGCCGTGTGTTCATGGACGATGAAATCGGCGGCGGCGGACAGAATGCGCGGCGGCAGCGTGGGCGGCGGAACGAGGCTGGCCAGGTGGCGCTCGATGAAGGCGGTGTCGATGTCGCCGGCGCGGAAGTCGGGTTCGCGCAGGGCGCGGGCGAGGAACGCGTTGTTGGTCTTCAGGCCGGCGATCTGCGTTTCGTCCAGCGCGGCGGCGAGCGTCCGGATCGCGTCGTCGCGCGTCGGGCCATGGGCGATCACCTTGGCGATCATCGGATCGTAGAACGGCGTCACGACATCGCCCTCGCGCACGCCGCTGTCGATGCGCACGCCTTGCGGGAAGCGCAGGCGCTCCAGCGTGCCGATCGAGGGGAGAAAGCCGGCCTGCGGATCCTCGGCGTAGAGCCGGACCTCGATGGCGTGGCCGGCGATGGCGAGATCGGGCTGCAGTTTCGGAAGCGGTTCGCCGGCGGCGACGCGGAGCTGCCATTCGACGAGATCGGTGCCGGTGATCGCCTCGGTCACGGGATGCTCGACCTGCAGCCGCGTGTTCATCTCCATGAACCAGATGCGGTCGGCCCTCAGGCCCTCGGACGCATCGGCGATGAATTCGACGGTGCCGGCGCCGCGATAATCGACCGCGCGGGCGGCCTTCACGGCGATCGCACCGATGGCGGCGCGGACGGCAGGGGGCATGCCGGGGGCAGGCGCTTCCTCGATCACCTTCTGGTGGCGGCGCTGCAGCGAGCAGTCGCGCTCGAACAGATGCACCGCGTTGCCGCGATCGTCGGCGAAGACCTGGACCTCGATATGGCGCGGGCGGGTGACGTATTTCTCGATCAGCACGGCGTCGTTGCCGAAGGCGCCGCGTGCTTCGCGCTGGGCGCTGGCGAGCGCGGCGGCGAAGTCGCCGGCCTCGTCCACCTTGCGCATGCCCTTGCCGCCGCCGCCGGCGACCGCCTTGATCAGGACGGGATAGCCGATGCGCTCGGCCTCTGTCGCCAGGCGCTCGGCGGACTGGTCCTCTCCGAGATAGCCGGGCACCACCGGCACGCCGGCCTTCGCCATCAGCGCCTTTGCGCGGTCCTTCAGGCCCATGGCGCGGATCGCGCCGGGCGGCGGGCCGACGAAGACGATGCCGGCGCTCGCGCAGGCCTCGGCGAAGCCCGCGTTCTCCGACAGGAAACCGTAGCCCGGATGGATCGCGTCGACGCCGCTCGCCTCCGCCGCCGCCAGGACCGCGCCGATGTCGAGGTAGGATTGCGCCGGTGCCGCCGGGCCGATGCGGATCGCGCTGTCGGCCAGCGCGACATGGGCGGCCTTGGCGTCGGCGTCGGAATAGACCGCGACCGTCACCACACCCATGCGCCGGGCGGTGCGGATGACGCGGACGGCGATCTCGCCGCGATTGGCAATCAGAAGGGACTGGAACATCGGGCGGGTTTAAGCACAGTTCGCGGCGCCGAAATACCGGCGATCAAGCGTTCGCGAAACGACTGTGGATAAGTGCCGCCGGCCGTTTCAATGCGCGTGGGCCGGCGGCGACAGGAACATCCGCTTGATGAACATCAGGACCGCGATGACGATCAGATAGCCGACATAGAGCGCGACCGCGGTGCGCCAGAACTCGAACTCCATCAGCGGCGGCAGGCGGAAGGCGGCGTGGCGCGCGACCACGGGAATGAGGACATCGGCGATCAGGTGGACCAGCGTGGCGCCGAGCGCCACCGCCCAGATCCGGTCCCAGGCCGGCGCGATGATCGCCGCGACAAGAGCGATGACGAGGCCCTCGACCGCGTTCACCGAGTCATAGCCTTCACGAAGGAAATCCAGGATAACCCTGAGGAAATGCGTGATCTGATCCATGGTCATCCCCATCTGCGTTTACCGTATTCTAGCGGACAACGCGGAACTTTGGGGGAAGTTTCGCGGTGGGCGGCTCAGGCGAGATCGCGGCGCAGAAGCGTGACCGTCTTGCCCTCGCCGTAAGGTTGCCGGCCGATCTCGGTGAAACCGCGCCGCGCATGGAAGGCGAGCGAGGCGGGGTTGGGCGGCGCGACATTCACCTCGCAGACGACGGTGCGGATGCCGCGCGCGCGGGCGGCGCTCTCGAAATCGTCGTAGAGCCGGTCGGCCAGCCGGCGGCCGCGAAACGCCGGCGCGACCACGACGCGGTCGACATAGAAGAAGCTGTCGAAGCGGGCATCGAACCAGCGATAATTCGGGCTGTCATAAGCCGCGCCCTTGGCGAAGCCGAGCAGGAAGGCGGCGACCGTGCCCTCCTCTTCCATAACGCGCAGATAGGACGCGGCGGCGGCGAGCCGGGCCAGCCGCGCCGCGTCCAGCGGACTGAGGACATGCACCGACTCTGCGTTGAGCGCGAGGGTCGCCGGCCAGTCGGCGCGGGTGGCGTCGCGCGGCATCAGAGCTTCGCGAGCGCGGCTTCGAACACGTGCATCGCGCCGGGATCGGCGGCGAGCGCGCGCAATCGCTTGGCGAAGGCGCGCGACTCGGGGACGGCGAAATGCGCGCGGATCGCGGCGGCGTCGGCCCAGCGCTCGAAGAAGTGCAGCTTCAGCGGATTCTCGGCATCGACATAGACGCCGTGCTCGATGCAGCCGGGCTCGGCGCGGGAGCGGTGGACGTGCTCGAGCGCGATGCGCAGCATCTCGGCGCGGTTGGCCTCGGTGGCGACGACGTGGCCGGCAACGACGATCATGGATCCTCCAGCATGGCGGGGCGGAAGAGCTTGCGCCATTTGCGCGTCTCCGCGCCCGACAGCATGAACGCACCGTCGCCGCGATAGTGGATGGTCCGGGGCCATCGGGGCGTCGCGGCGGCGCGGGCGGCTACGACATCGAAGACGAACAGCTCGTAGCCGTCGATCAGCCGGTCGTCGGCCAGGCGGCATTCGAGGTTGACGGGACAGGCGGCGATGAGCGGCGCCGACACCTTGCGACCCTTTTCCTTGGCAAGGCCGAACGCCGCGAATTTGTCGGTGTCGCGGCCCGAGCAATTGCCGATGCGCACCACGGTGGGCGCGATATCGACCGCCGGAATGTTGATCGCGCATTCGCCGCTGTCGCGGATCAGGCGGTGGCTGTGGTTCGCGTTCCAGATGTAGCAGCCGACGCGGTCATAGCCGAGCATCATGTGCCAGCCGCAGGTCATGATGTCGGTTTCGCCCTCGTGCGCGGAGCTGATGAGGATGATCGGTCCCGGCTCCAGATAGCGGCGCGCCTGGGCGGCGGGAAAGGCGCGTTTGGCGGGGGGCTTGGCGATCATGGGCTCGACCGGATGTTTGAAACGCGCCACAAGATGATATACATTTTCAATTGTATATCATCGAGGTCGCCATGCAAATCGCCAAATGGGGGAACAGCCTGGCCGTGCGCCTGCCCAAGGCGCTGGTGGAGAAGCTCGGGTTGAAGGAAGGCGACCAGGTGGAGGTGACGGTCGAACGGCAGGAGGACATCGCGCGGCAGAAGCGCCTCGCGGCCCTCAAGCGGATTCGGAAATATCGCGGCTGGATGCCGAAAGACTTCAAATTCGACCGCGAAGAAGCGCATGAGCGCGGTCAGCGTCTCGACGAGCCGCATGAGCGCGACTGACTTCTTCGATTCGAACGTTCTGCTTTACCTGGTTTCGCTGGACGCCACGAAAGCGGATCGCGTCGAAGTCCTGGTGTCGGACGGCGGGACTGTCAGCACCCAAGTGCTCAATGAGTTCGCGGCTGTCGCGACACGCAAGTTCGGTCGGCCCTTGAACAAGGTCCGCGACCTGCTCAATCAGATCCGGTCGGCGTGCGAGGTCGTGCCGCTCGATATCGCGACACACGATATCGGCCTCGATATCGCCGAGCGCTACAAATATTCGATCTTCGATTCCATGCTGTTGGCGGCGGCGACACGGGCGAAGTGCACGACCTTGTTCACGGAAGACCTGCATCACGGTCAGATAGTTGGCGGATTGACGATCCGAAATCCGTTTCGTCCGTAGTTCACATCCTAAACACGCCGAACTTCGTCTCGGCAATCGGCGCGTTCAGACAGGCGCTGAACGCCAGGGCCAGGACCCGCCGCGTGTCGGCGGGCGCGATGATGCCGTCGTCCCAGAGGCGGGCGGTCGCGTGGTAGGGGTTGCCTTCCGCCTCGAAGCGCTCGCGGATCGGCTGCTTGAAGGCTTCCATCTGATCGGGCGTCCATTTGTCGGCGTCGCGGTTGACCGTCGCCAGCACCGATGCGGCCTGCTCGCCGCCCATCACGCTGATGCGGCTGTTGGGCCAGGAGAACAAAAAACGCGGGGAGAAGGCGCGGCCGCACATGCCGTAATTGCCGGCGCCGTAACTGCCGCCGACGATCAGCGTGATCTTCGGCACCTGGGCGCAGGCGACCGCCGTCACCATCTTGGCGCCGTCCTTGGCGATGCCGCCGGCCTCGTATTTTCGGCCCACCATGAAGCCCGCGATGTTCTGCAGGAACAGGAGCGGGATCCTGCGCTGGCAGCACAGCTCGATGAAATGCGCCGCCTTGAGCGCGCTCTCGGAGAACAGGATGCCGTTGTTGGCGATGATGCCGACGGGCACGCCCTCCAGATGGGCGAAGCCGGTGACGATGGTCGTGCCGTAGAGCTTCTTGAACTCGTCGAACTGCGAGCCGTCGACCAGCCGCGCGATGATCTCGCGCGCGTCGTATTGCACCGCCAGCGAAGGCGGCACGATGCCGTCGAGCTCGGCGGTCTCGTAGGCCGGCGGCCTGGGTGGGGCGAGCGGGATTTTCGGCTGCTTGGTCGTGTTGAGACCGGCGACGATGCGGCGGACGATGGCGAGGGCATGGAGATCGTCATTGGCGTAGTGGTCGGCGACGCCGGACTGGCGGGCGTGCACCTCGGCGCCGCCGAGATCCTCCGCCGTGACGATCTCGCCGGTGGCGGCCTTCACCAGCGGCGGGCCGGCGAGGAAGATCGTTCCCTGCCCTTTGACGATGATGGTCTCGTCGCTCATCGCCGGCACGTAAGCGCCGCCCGCAGTGCAGGAGCCCATCACGGAAGCGATCTGCGGAATGCCCGCCGCGCTCATGTTCGCCTGGTTGAAGAAGATGCGGCCGAAATGGTCGCGGTCGGGGAAGATCTCGGCCTGGTTCGGCAGGTTCGCGCCGCCCGAGTCGACCAGATAGATGCAGGGCAGCCGGTTCTGCTGCGCGATCTCCTGCGCCCGCAGATGCTTCTTCACGGTGATCGGATAATAGGTGCCGCCCTTGATGGTCGCGTCGTTGCAGACGATGACGCATTCGCGGCCGCTGACGCGGCCGATTCCGGTGATGAGACCAGCGCCGTGGATGTCGCCGTCATACATGCCGAAGGCGGCGAGCGGCGACAGTTCGAGGAAGGGCGAACCGGGATCGATCAGGCGCTCGACCCGCTCGCGGGGGAGCAGCTTGCCGCGTTCGGTATGCCGCTTGCGCGAACGCTCGTCGCCGCCGAGGGAGGCTATGGCCTGGCGAGATTTCAATTCTTCGATAAGTTTCCTCATCGCCTCGGCATTCGCCTTGAACCCGAGCGCGGTGCTGGAGATGGAGGATTTAATAGCGGTCACAAGTCCTTGTCTCTCTCGCTGACCAATTGCACCAGCCATTCGGTCGGTTCATCGTCGATGTCTGTGGTGAACTGAGCCGCAATCATATCCAGTTGCGACTTGTCGTAAAAAAGCGGCGGCTCGGGGAAGATGAGCAATTCGGGATATTTGGCCGTGATTTCGGCCACGGAATGCGCACAAACGAAGGCCCAGAGTCCTCCCTGGCCGTAATCATAGCAAACCAGATATTTCGACTTCTGTTCCGTCACAACCGCTCCACCGCCACCGCCGTCGCTTCGCCGCCGCCGATGCAGAGCGCGGCGACGCCGCGCGTCTTGCCGCGCGCTTCCAGCGCGTTCAGCAGCGTCACGATGATGCGCGCGCCGCTGGCGCCGATCGGATGGCCCAGGGCGCAGGCGCCGCCGTTCACATTCACCTTGTCATGTGGCAGGGCGAGGTCGCGCATCGCGATCATCGCCACGACGGCGAAGGCCTCGTTGATCTCGAACAGGTCGACATCGTCCGTGCTCCAGCCGGCGGCCTTGAGCACCTTCCGGATCGCGCCGACCGGCGCGGTGGTGAACCATTTGGGCTCATGCGCATTGCTCGCCTGCGCCACGATGCGGGCGATGGGCTTCAGCCCGCGCTTCTGCGCTTCGGCGGCGCTCGACAGGATCAGCGCCGCGGCGCCGTCGCTGATCGAGGAGGAATTCGCCGCCGTCACCGTGCCGTCCTTGGCGAAGGCCGGCCTCAAGGTCGGGATCTTCTCGGGCTTGGCGGTCTTGGGCTGCTCGTCGAGCGCGACATTGGTCTCGCCGCCCCGGGTCGGGACCTTCACCGCGACGATCTCCGCCGCGAAGGCGCCCGAGTCCTGCGCGCGCTTGGCGCGCATCAGAGATTCGGTGGCGTAGGCGTCCTGCTCGGTGCGGGTGAATTGATAGTGGCGCGCCGCGTCCTCGGCGAAGCTGCCCATCAGACGGTGCTCATAGGCGTCCTCCAGGCCGTCGAGGAACATCGAATCCTTGACCTCGCCATGGCCGAGCCTGAGGCCGGCGCGGGCCTTGGGCAGGAGGTAGGGCGCGTTCGACATGCTCTCCATGCCGCCGGCGATGGCGAGCACGGAACGGCCGGCGGCGATCTGGTCGGCGGCGATCATCACCGCCTTCATGCCGGAGCCGCACATCTTGTTGACGGTCGTGGCCGGCACGTCGAACGGCACGCCGGCAAAGACCGCCGCCTGGCGCGCCGGGGCCTGGCCGAGGCCGGCCGGCAGGACGCAGCCCATCACCGTCTCGTCGATGTCGGCGGCGGCGATTTTGGCCCGCTTGATCGCTTCGCCGATCGCGGCGGCGCCCAAAGCGGGCGCGGCCAGCGCGGAAAGCTCGCCCTGGAATCCGCCCATCGGCGTGCGGGCGCCGGCCAGGATGACGATGTCGGTGTTAGCCATGTCCTTGAAATCCCTAGGTTACGCGCCTGTCTCGCAATGGCACAAAGGCCATGACCGCAGCGGGCCCCTGAGTTATCATCAACCGATAAGCGGGCCAAGCTGGCGCAGGGGAATGGGGGCATGAAAGCGGAGATCGTGGCACCGCTGGTCGGCATCGTCGCCGCCGTGCTGCTGGCCGCCGCCTATTTCGCGCCGCCCTATCTGGGCGTGGCGGTCGAGCCGGCCAAGGTGCTGGCGATCGGCGTGATCCTGACCGCGGGCGCGTCGCTGGCGGTGCTGGTCTTCATGGCGATGAACCCGTCGGGCCATGGCCAGGGCGGCCGGGCGAGCACCTATTCGCCGCTCAACGAGCCGCCCGTGCTGCCGTTCATCGCGCTGTTCCGCGATCCCGAAATTGCGACCGTGACCGTCACGGCGACGCCCGGCGATCTGGCCGGCGACCTTCTCGCGCGCCATGCCGAGGCGCTGAAGAATCCCGAGCAGGCCGCGGACAAGCGCTTCTTCCTCGTGCTGAAGGCCGGGCGCAAGACGTTCAACCCGCTGGAGATCAAGAGCGTGTTCGCCAAGCTGCTCGCGTTCCGCGGCTTCTATCATGTCCTTTTGATGAGCGAGAAGGACGAGTATGTCGGCTATATCCCGGTCGAGGGCTGCAAGAAGGACTTCACCGGCGAAAACGCCGAGACCAAGATCACCAAGTACATCGTCGAGGTGCTGGCGGACCCGAAGAAGAGCGAGAGCCTGCGCGCCTTGAAGGGCGCGGCGCAGGACGACACGGTCGAACAATCGGTCGACATCCGCGACGCGGCGCGGAAGATGTGGCTGAACGAGAAGATCCAGGCGCTCGTGGTCTGCCGCAGAGCCAAGCCGATCGGCGTGCTCGACAAGCAGAGCGTGCTGACACTGACCGCGACGGGGGCGTGAGCGCGGTGGGGCTAGTGTCCCGAGGCAGACGTTCGCAACAACATTCGGTGTCATCCGCCGCGAATGCGGCGGACCCAGTTGAATCCTGCACCGCCGGAGTGAGCGTCAACTGGGTGGCCCGCATTCGCGGGCCATGACACCTTTGTTTTGAATTCGGCGGGTTTCCGATTCTTAATTCCCGCTTTCCTCGAACAATTCGCGGCCGATCAGCCAGCGTCTTATCTCGCTCGTGCCGGCGCCGATCTCGTAGAGCTTGGCATCGCGCAACAGCCGCCCGGTCGGATAGTCGTTGATGTAGCCGTTGCCGCCCAGGCATTGGATCGCCTGCAGCGCCATCCAGGTGCCCTTCTCCGCCGCGTAGAGGATCGCGCCGGCGGCGTCCTTGCGGGTGGTCTGGCCACGGTCGCAGGCCCGCGCCACGGCGTAGACATAGGAACGCGTCGCGCTGAGCGCGACATACATGTCGGCCAGCTTGGCCTGCATGATCTGGAACGCGCCGATCGACTCGCCGAACTGCTTGCGGTCGTGGACGTAAGGCACCACCGCGTCCATGCAGGCCTGCATGATGCCGAGCGAGCCGGCGGCGAGCACCGCGCGCTCGTAGTCGAGCCCGCTCATCAGCACGTTCACGCCCTTGCCGAGGCCGCCCAGGATGTTCTCCTCCGGCACTTCGCAGTCCTCGAAGACCAGTTCGGCGGTGTCGCTGCCGCGCATGCCGAGCTTGTCGAGCTTCTGCGCCGTCCGAAAGCCCTTGAAGGTCTTCTCGATCAGAAAGGCGGTGATGCCGCGCGAGCCGGCGGCGGAATCGGATTTGGCGTAGACCACCAGCGTATCGGCATGCGGGCCGTTGGTGATCCACATCTTGGTGCCGTTGAGGACGAAGCGGTCGCCCTTGCGGTCGGCGCGCAGCTTCATCGACACCACGTCGGAGCCGGCGCCCGGCTCGCTCATCGCCAGCGCCCCGACATGCTCGCCGGAAATCAGCCTGGGCAGACAGCGGCGCTTCTGTTCGCGCGTGCCGTTGCGGCGGATCTGGTTGACGCAGAGATTGGAGTGGGCGCCATAGGACAGGCCGACCGAGGCCGAGCCGCGGCTGACCTCCTCCATCGCGATGACGTGTTCGAGATAGCCGAGGCCGAGGCCGCCGAACTCCTCCTCCACCGTGATGCCATGCAGGCCGAGTTCGCCCATCCGCGGCCACAGATGGCGCGGGAAGGTGTTGGTGCGGTCGATCTCGTCGGCGATGGGCGCGATCTGCTCGTCCGCGAAGGGACGCACGGTGTCGCGGATCATGTTGGCGGTGTCGCCCAGATCGTGGTCGAGCGAACGGTAATCATTGGCCATGAAGAACGGGGCTCCGGCAGGACGGGGCGCGATCCTAGCCGCGATCCGCCGCGACCGCGACGCCGGAACCCTTGCCGCCGCGGCGGACCGGAGGGACATTGACGGATCATGACAAATCCGCCGCCAGCCCCTAATCTGCCGGACAATTCGCGGCTCCCGAGGGTTTGGGGCTGCCCAAAATGAGGTTCTGGGGGACTGGATGACGGACACGCTTAACCTGCCGACGACCGCCAAGACGCCCGAGGCGAAACCCGCGAAAACCACGCTCCTGGGCCGTTTCGCGGCGCAGTACGCGAATATTTCGACCCCCTTCGAGGTCGTCATGCCGGACGGGACGCGCCAGCGCTTCGGCCAGGGCGCCCCCACCTTCACCATGACCATCAACAACGACCGGGGCCTGAAGGCCGTCACCAGCCTGGACGAGGGCAAGATCGCCGAGGCCTATCTGGCCGCCGACATCGACCTCGAGGGCGACATGATGAAGCCGTTCGAGCTGCGCGGCTCGATGAAGGATTTCCACCTCGTGACCGAGGCCTGGCGCTACATCCAGCCCTTGTTCTTCGGCCAGGTGCACACCAACAAGCAGGCGATCTCGCACCACTACGACATCGACTCGTCGTTCTTCCTCGCCTTCCTCGATCCGGTGACGCCCTGCTACACGCAAGGCGTCTATGAAAGCCCCGACGAGGGCCTGGACGTCGCGACGCTGCGCAAGTTCGACTATTGCTTCCAGAAGCTGAAGCTGAAGCCCGGCGACCATATCCTGGAGGTCGGGCCGGGCTGGGGCGCGTGGTTCGAATATGCCGCCGCGCGCGGCGTGAAATGCACCGGCATCTCGATCTCCAAGGAATCGATCCGCTTCCTGACCGAGAAGGGCAAGAAGCTGGGGCACGATTGGGAACTGATCGAGTCGGATTTGTTCGACTACAATCCGGGCGTCAAATACGATGCCATCGTCATCATGGGCGTGATCGAGCACCTGCCCGACTACCTGCGCGTGGTGAAGAAATTCCAGTCGCTGATCAAGCCGGGCGGGCGCGTGTTCCTGGACGGCAGCGCCTGCATCAAGAAGTACGAGCTGTCGTCCTTCATGGTGAAGTACATCTATCCGGGCAACCATTCCTTCCTGGTGCTGGACGATCTGCTCAACAAGGTCGCCAAGACGCCGTTCCAGGTCGAGGAAGTGTTCAACGACCGCATGAGCTATTGCTACACCTTCATCCAGTGGGCGAAGAACCTCGACGCCCATAAGGATTTCCTGGTGGGCAAGTTCGGCGAGTTCAACTTCCGCCGCTTCCGGCTCTATCTGTGGGGCGCGGCCTATGAATTCCTGAGCCGCAGCCTGGACTGCTACCGGCTGATCCTGCAGATGCCGGAGGACGCGGGCTAGGGTCGGCTGTTTTCGGGCTGACACACACACACCGGTGTCATGGCCCGCGACTGCGGGCCACCCAGGTGAACTCGCACTGACAGCGCGGGTTTCACCTGGGTCCGCCGCATTCGCGGCGGATGACAGCGAGCAGCAAGACCAGATGGCAATCGCCGCGGTTTTCGCTTAGTGTTCCCATGTCTTGGGGCCGCGTCGGTATCGCGTGGCTGTGCGCGGGAACCGTTTGCGGCCTCTCACCGTTGGAGGGCACGATGAGCGATTCCGTGAACATCCAGACCGATATGCTGCCCGAGGCCGGCGGCAAAACCTCGTCGCTGCTCGACCGTCTCCTGGCGCGCTATTCCTGCTTCGCGACGCCGTTCGAGGCCGTCTTCCCCGACGGCACCAAGCGGCGGATCGGCCAGGGCACGCCCAATTTCCTCGTCACCCTCAAGAACAAGCGCGCGCTGCGCGCCGCCATGAGCCTGGACGAGGGCAAGGTCGCCGATTCCTACCTCGCCGGCGATTTCGAGATCGAGGGCGACATGATGAAGCCGTTCGAGCTCCAGGCCTCGATGAAGGACGTCCATCCCCTGACCCAGGCCTGGCGCCACATCCAGCCGCTTTTGTTCGGCCAGGTGCGCACCAACAAGCAGGCGATCCATTCGCATTACGACATCGATCCCGGCTTCTTCCTGAGCTTCCTGGATCCCAAGACCCCCTGCTACACCCAGGGCGTCTACGAGAAGGACGAGGAGACGCTCGACGTCGCCACGACGCGCAAGTTCGAATACGCCTTCCGCCAGCTCAAGCTGAAGCCCGGCGACCACATCCTGGAGATCGGGCCGGGCTGGGGCGCGTGGTTCGAATATGCCAGCGCGCGCGGCGTGAAGTGCACCGGCATCTCGATCAGCCAGGAATCGATCGACTACCTGAACGGCCGCGCCAAGGTGCTGGGTTATGACTGGGAGCTGATCTTCTCGGACCTGCTCGAATACCAGACCGACACGCGCTACGACGCCATCGTGATCATGGGGGTGATCGAGCACCTGCCCGACTATCAGCGCGTGTTCGAGAAATTCGCCAAGCTGGTCAAGCCGGGAGGCCGCATCTTCCTGGACGGCAGCGCCGCCAACAAGAAGTTCGAGCTGAACTCCTTCATGGTGCGCCATATTTACGGCGGCAACCATTCCTTCCTGGTGCTGCCCGACCTGCTCGACAAGCTCGCCAAGACGCAGATGCAGGCGATCGAGATCTACAACGATTCAAAGAGCTACATGCTGACGCTCATGCAATGGGCGAAGAACCTCGACAAGAATCGCGAGCAGGTGGTGAGCCGTTTCGGCGACTACAATTTCCGCCGCTTCCGGCTTTATCTGTGGGGCGCGGCGGCGGCCTTCGCGCGGCGCGAGATGCTGTGCTACCGCATGATCATCCAGAGCCCGACCGGCGAGGATGTGCCGGACGCGACGTGCTGAGGGGGCGGCCGGATTCGCGAGGCCGGCGACGGCGCGTGATGCACACGGTCTTCCCGGTCCCGTCCGCCGCGGCCGATATCGCGTTGGGCTGGCCCATGGCCACCACGGTGATGAAGTCTCTATGCGCGCGCTCAAGCGATTGCGGACGTCTGCCGCGCTCGCGGTTCGGGAGATGACAGCCTCTTCGCGTCCAAGCGCCATGCAGACGTCGCCGGAACTGGGCCTTATGGCATTCTTCGCCGCGATCTCACGGGCACGGCCTTGCGTACCATACTTTAAAACCGGGCCCATTTGGAGCACCTCGGTTCCAGGCCACGCATACGGCGTTTCCAGGTGTTACCGTGGCGAGCGTCGTGCTGCCGTCCTTGACCGTAAGATTGGCCGACACGCCGGACAGGCTGAAAATCTTGTAAAATCGACCGCTGAACAACTCGTTGCCGGTACGTGATGGCAGCGTGATCGTGTCGCCCGTCGCCACCGTAGTGAAACCGATTTCGGCGCCCTGCTCTGTTCCGGTCAGCGCCAGATTTGCGTCAGGCTCCCATATGGGGCGATCGATACTGATCCGGGAGGTCACCGTCGTACATTCCGCCGAACCCGTGTCGTCATTGTCCACGAGACCGTGAGAACCAACAGAATCTGTATCGGTATCGTTGAAGCTGGTGACGGATGTTGACCCAACGCCACAAGCACTAAAGAAGAATCCCCCCGAGGTGGTGATATTGGCAGTTGCGATAACACCGCTATTGATTAGCGCGCCACCTCCGTCATCCAGGTAGGGATCCTCGGCCTTCACGACATAGACCCTTGTACCGTTGGAAATGGCACATTCCGCTGCGGGCGGCGGAGAGCAATCGTCGCCGGCGCCCAATATACCCGTTACGACAAAACGGCCTTTTATCTGATAGAGAAATACTGAGGCGCTTCCATTATCCCAACTTCCATTTTCAACATTCGTATTACCAGGGATTGTGTATTTCGCGGTCCCCGAAAGATCCAGAATCACCTGAAAATTATCTCCTCCATTTGTTTCCAAGCTAGTTATGGAAGCAGAATAATTGTTTCCCCTGAGAAACGGGCACCCAGCACTGTTAACCGATCCGCTAAAACCATTGTTTATGTAGAGTTTGTCGAACACGATACTGGGTTTTCCGATACTACTTCCCGTGTCTTGTATCCAACCGCAGAATACGTTGTTCGCTTCGAGATCTTCATAATGGATGCCCCAGTCGTCGAAACTTCCATACGAAATCATCGTATAGCCGCCACTCTGCTTCAATGGTTCAATCGTACCGTTGAAGAAGCCGCAACCGCCGGAGCAGCTGGCGCCCATATCCGAGAAATCCACGCGCTGCGTCTTGGTGATGTCTGCGGTTAGGGCGGTGAAATCGCCGTCAAAATTACCGAAGTCGAAGGCGTTGACGTAAGGAAATGTCCAAGCCGCCTGGAATATGCCGACATTGCCGGTGTTGTACTGCATGAAGATCGTCTCGCCTGGACCGCAAAAGACCTCATGCCAAGTCGCACCGCCGTCGGGAATATAAATCCACCCATTAATGGCATAAGTAGCGCCGCAACCCGCATGATCGACCGCAAAATGGTTCGTCGCGATGCTTGATTGCATCGCGTTGAATGCTGCCGTTGTCGCTGTCTCGGCGCTCGTATTTCCTGTCGGATCGGCACCATACCATTCCGGATAGACCAGCTTTCCTGGAGTGTGCCTCTTCCAGCATGACGAGCCGCCAGCAGAGGTCGAATAGGCGACACCGCCGTCCACTGCGATCGGGCATGCCGAAAAATAGGTGACAGCGCCGCCGCCCCAATTCCCGCCATTGTAGGAAACGAGATTTGCAGCACCGATGGCGGCCGGGTTTGGAAGAGTCGTGAGCGCCGAAACGGTCGCGACGGCTGGTCCGATCGGATTGAGCATGCCGTAGCAACCAGTCGTCACGCCGGTCGGGCGGAAATAAAATGCGCCGTCAGGTGATGCCGGACAAGTTCCAATCCATGCGTAGTCATACTCGCGGGTGACGCCGCCGAAGGTGACCGACAGGACAGTGACGTTCGGCTGCGACGTGGCACACTGCATATCGGTCGTGCATGGAATATCGGAAAGTATAGGCCATATCTGCGGAGCAGGAGCCGCCAGCGTCGGGGTTGGCGCAGCAAATAGGATTGCCATCCAGAGAAGCGGAAGAAGCAATTTTCTCATCGCCAAAATCCTCCAGCTATAGGACACCGTGGAAGTTCACGAGGTTCGTGTCGTCAACGCGCTGCTTACGAGCGTGATGCGGCAATCAAGTCGTGGCCGTTATGCTCCACCAAACCGGCCGCGACTTGGTTGCCGGGCGAATTAAACCAAACATCGCACGACTCCTTTGGCGATGTTCAAGTCCAGCTCTTAGGGAAAGAGCCTGCCTCACAATAAAGGCCATTTTCAAATACTTAAAATGACAGTCTGGTGCGGTCGAGAGGACTCGAACCTCCACGGGTTGCCCCGCTACCACCTCAAGGTAGTGCGTCTACCAATTCCGCCACGACCGCACGTCAGGGATTCACAGGTAGGCGCGGGGGTTTAGCAGAGGCGGATCGGGTTGAAAAGGCGATCTTTCCAGCGGCCGAGACGGCTCGTTTTCCCGATGTTTCGGCTTGAGGTTGCTCATGCAAAAAAGGCGTCATTGCCCGGCTTGTTGTTCAGGCAATCCAATTTCTCGCGCGGCCAAATTGGATCGCCCGCATGAAGCGGGCGATGACGGCTTTTGCTGGGGCGATTCAAGCCAAGGCGAAACCGCCTAAATCCCCTCGCCGTCCACGCCGATGTGGATGCCGCATTCGTCCTTGTCGAGGCCCGACCAGCGGCCGTCGCGGTAGCTCTCGCCGGCCTGGACGCGGCGCGTGCAGGGCATGCAGCCGATCGAGGGATAACCGTCCTCCACCAGCGGATGGCGCGGCAGGTCGTGCTTGACCGTGTAGTCCTCCAGGTCGGCGAGCGACCAGTCGGCCAGCGGGTTGAAGCGGAAGCGGCCGTCGAAGAACTCCACCGCCTGCATCTCGGCGCGCTCCCGGGTCTGGAAGCGCTTGCGGCCGGTGATCTGCGCCGCGAAGGGCTCGAGTGCGCGCTTCAGCGGCATGACTTTCCGGAAATTGCAGCAGGCCTCGGTATCCCGCGACCATAGCGTGCCTTCCGGATCGAACCGGTCGCGGTCGACGGGATTGGGCGCCAGCGAGCGGATGTCGCCGAGGCCGAGCACGTCCTGCAGCCGGTCGCGATAGCGCAGCGTCTCGCCGAACAGCTTGCCGGTGTTGAGGAAGAGGATCGGCGTCGCCGGATCGATCTCGGCCACCAGATGCAGCAGCACGGCGGACTCGGCGCCGAAGGACGACACGACGGCGCTCTTGCCCTTGAACTCGCCGCCGAGCGCCAGTTCCAGGATGCCATGCGCGCCCTGGCCGCGCGAGGCGTCCTGGAGCTGGCCGAGCTTGGCGAGGATGAGCGGGTCGGGCGCGCCCGCCCCTGCCCGGTCGAAGGCGCGCGGAGCGATGCCGCGGGCGCGGTCGATGATGGTGACGGTGGCGCTCACGAGAGCCAGCCCTTCTCCGACACCAGGGCACGGGTGCGGCGGGAGACTTCGTCGGGGGCAAGGCCGCTGGCGCGCCACACCGCGCGGGCCGAGCCGACATCGGCCATGTGCGACGTCCATTCGGGGCCGAAACGGCTCTCCAGCCATTCGCGCAGCCGTCGGGCAAGGCCCGGCGCTTGGCCGCCGGTCGAGGCGGTGAGGACGAGGTCGCCGCGCCGCACGATGGCGGGGACGTGGAAATCGCACAGCGTGGGCACGTCCTCGACATTGACCAGGATGCCGACGGCGCGGGCTTCGGAGGCGAGGACCTCGGCGGCGTCGCGGTCGAGGCCGGCGACGAACAGAACGTCCAGGCGCGGCAGGGCGCCCGACAGGCTGACCGGGATGGCCTCGATCCCGGCCTCGGCCAGGAGGGCGGCGCGGCGGACATAGCCCTCGCCGGCGCCGGCAAGGCCGATGCGGACCGTCTCGGGATTGAGCAGAATGGGAAGCAAAAGGACCTCCGCCCCGGTCACAAGACCGATTGTACAGGAGAGGTACGCATCCCGCCCCTAAAATGCAAGAACTTGGTGGGGAATGAGATGAATTACACCGATTGCGGTGGGATTACTGGTAGCCTTTCAGGATATCGGTGATCGAGACGCCGATCTTGTCGCCATGGATGATGATCTCGCCCTTCGCCACCGGCTTGTCGTTGGCCAGGATCGTCACGGGATCGTCCTGCTTGGAGTCGAGCTCGATCACCGCGCCGCGGCCCATGCGCAGGAGCTGGTGCATCGGTATCGTGGAACTGCCGAGCACGACGGAGATTTCGACTTTGACGCCGGAGATATTGGAGGACATGAAGGAGCCCATGGATGACGGCACACAGTCTCCGGCGGTTATGCTTTCGGAGGCGTTAACGCGGCCGGCGGTCGAGTGGCGGATCGCGCCCGGCCTGACGCCCTACCCCGAGGCGGTGGCGTTCATGGAGGCGCGCGCGGCGGCGATCGCGGCGGGCACGCGGCCCGAACTGGTCTGGCTGGTCGAGCATCCGCCGATCTACACCGCCGGCACCAGCGCGAAGGAGGCCGACCTGCTCGATGCGCGCTTTGCCGTGTTCAAGACCGGACGCGGCGGGCAGTACACCTATCACGGACCTGGGCAGCGCGTCGGCTATGTCATGCTCGATCTGAAGCAGCGCGGCTCGGACGTGCGCGCCTTCGTGCACAACCTCGAAGAGTGGCTGATCCGTACGCTGGCCGCGTTCAACGTGAAGGGCGAGCGGCGCGAGGGGCGCGTCGGCATCTGGGTGGCGCGCGGGACGCGCGAGGACAAGATCGCCGCGATCGGCGTCAGGGTACGGCGCTGGGTGACGTTCCATGGCGTGAGCCTGAACGTCGATCCGGACCTGACGCATTTCTCCGGCATCGTGCCCTGCGGCATCAGCGAGCACGGCGTGACCAGCCTGCACGATCTCGGAATTCTCGCCTCGATGGCGGACGTGGACGTGGCGATGCGCGATGCGTTCGCCGAGGTATTTGGCCGGCCCTGAGACCGTGCTAATATGTAATGCTATGAATTCGCGCGACACCAAATTGCACCGTACCGATCCGGCCTCTCCGCTGCCCGGCGAGGGTAGCGTTTTGGAGGAGGTCGCCAGGATATTCGACAATCCGAACGAGTGGCTGATGCAAGAACATCCCTTGCTTGGCGGACGCAGCCCCCAGGACTGCATCGATGCCGACGACGGACAGGCGGTGCGCGATCTTTTGCGCGGCATCGTATTCGTCGGCCAATCGTGAACCTTGCGGCGGTTTCTCTGCTTGGCGTCGCCGCCGAGACCCGCCCCTGGTATAGAGCGGTCGACTCGCAGTTCCTTACGACGGCGCTTTCGACCTCGCATACGAGGGTCGTACCGTCGCGCTTCTTTGATCCGCTGAGCGCCAGCCCGCAGTTTCCGTCGCTCTATCTGTCGGACGATCCGATGGTGGCGATGTTCGAGGCGCAAATCCTGTTTGGCTCGCCGCTCAAGCCTGGCGGCGTGGTGCCGAAGCCCAAAGGCACCTGGATCGTCCTCACCGCCCATGTGAACCTGCAACGTATCGTGGATTTGTCCGATGTCGCCGCGCAGGCTCATCTGGACGTGAGCGCGCAGGAATTGACGGGCGATTGGCACGGCTACCGCCAACGCTCTGCCGCCACCCAGGTTTCGGCGCCGGTGGGAACGGCGCCGACCCAACTGCTTGGCGAAGCCCTGCATCGCGACGGACGACTACTCGAGGGGTTCCTCACCGTCTCGGCAAGGCTCTCCCACCATCGCAATCTGATTGTCTTTCCGCAGCATTTGAGCACGGGCAGCACGGTCGAGTACCGCTGGAACAACGATCGGAACAAATTTGTCGTCGACAGCGGCGATCCGGACGGCCGCAGTCTCGGGCCATGACACCTTGTATTTTGAATTCGTTCAGCGAACTGGGTTCACAGGACCGGATCGCAAGCCATCTGCAAGGGGGATTCGTCATGCCGCGCGTGGCTGCCGCGTTTTTCGCGACCGGCGTTCTTTGCATCCTGGTGGGCGGGGGCCTCGGGATCTACATCGCCGACGGCGGCAACGGCGCCTACGCCCAGATCCATGTGCATCTCAACCTGGTCGGCTGGGCGACGATGGGGCTGTGCGGCACGTTCTACGCCCTGACGCGCGAGACGATGTCGGTGCGGTTCGCCTGGATCAACTACGCGATCCTGACGGCGGGCATCGTGGTGTTCTTTCCCGCCTTGGCGCTTTTCCTGGCGAACGGAAACGACCCCGTCTATGTGCCCGTCATGAAGGCGGGCAATGCCCTGACCGGGCTCGGCATGGCGCTGTTCGCGGTCGCGGTGTTCCGCGAACTCTTCCGCAGGCGCGGCTAAACCGACGGACGGCGCTTGAAGCCTTTTTCCTCGGCCGGATCGGCCTTGTGCATCTCGACATTGCGCACCGTCGAGCCGGGCGGGCCCTTCATGCATAGGCCGATCAGCGCCTCGACGATCTTGTTGGGACCGGAGACCAGGACTTCGACCGTGCCGTCGGAGCGATTGCGGATCCAGCCGTCGACGCCGAGGCGCGCCGCTTCGCCGATCACATAGTTGCGATAGCCCACGGCCTGGACGAAGCCTTCGATCCGAAGGCGCAGATGGGTGAAGTCGTCGTCGCTCATGGCCAAGATATGGACGATGCCTCGCCGCAGTTCCAGTGGGCGGCCGCGCGGTCACGTTCGCGTGACGGCGGCGGGAACCATAACACCGGCGATTGCCCCCGGCCCGCTAGTCAGCAATCACATCAGCCGCGCAATCGAGCCATGCGCGGGGCGCGCATTGTCCGATTAGGAAAGCGGACGCCAGTTTGACGGCAAGAGCAACACACGACAGACATTGGGGATTCCCGGCGTGAAATTGGTTTGGATGGCCGCCTTGGCGGTCATGGCGGTGCCGGTGTTTTCGGCCGCCCATGCGCAGACGGACGCCAGCAGCGTCCTCAACTACGACACGGCGTTCTTCGCCGATTCCCGGCCCAACACCGCCTATGACATGGTCAACCGCCTGCCCGGCTTCAGCTTCGCCGATGTCGGGTCGGCGCGCGGCTTCGCGGGAACCGCAGGCAACGTCCTGATCAACGGCCAGCGGCCGACCTCCAAGAACGATTCGCTGCAGGCGGTGCTCGGCCGCATCAACGCGGCCGATGTCGATCATATCGAGCTGATCCGCGGCGGCGCGCCGGGCATCGACATGCAGGGCCAGACGGTGGTCGCCAATATCATCCTGAAGAAGGGGGATTCGACCCACATCGTGGCCACGGCCGAGGACCTTATCTTCATCGACGGCCACATGGCGCCCTATGCCTCGCTCGTGTTCACGCGCCATGCGGGGCCGGCGATCTACGAAGGCTCGCTGGCGCTGACCCAGGGCTATGACGATTCCGTCGGCCACGGCATCCACAACGTGTTCGACGGCACGGGCAAGCTGTTGACGCAGGACCAGGCGATCAGCCACGGGCTCGGCACCGGCCTGTCGGCCAAGAGCACGGCACTGGTGCCGCTGTGGGGCGGCGAGTTCAAGGCGAATCTGGCGCTGCAGAACATCCCGTTCGTCGACAGCCTGTCCTATGCGCGGCCGGGCTTCTACGAGCTGTTCAAGGACGACAACCGCGACAACATCGCCGAACTCGGCCTGCACTGGAAGGGCAAGCTGGGC
The DNA here is from genome assembly GCA_037200045.1 of Rhizomicrobium sp. Lineage (NCBI taxonomy): Bacteria > Pseudomonadati > Pseudomonadota > Alphaproteobacteria > Micropepsales > Micropepsaceae > Rhizomicrobium > Rhizomicrobium sp. Next base: position 1,288,499 of record JBBCHM010000001.1, on the reverse strand, counting down.
GGCACCGAGCTGGAGACGCTGGTGCTCCAGCGCTACGACCATAACGCCGCGAGCTCGGATTCCGACGACGGCACCACGCTGCAGCATTTCGTGTCGAAGTCCGACACCGGCGAGACCATCGCGCGGGCGACGCTGCGCTATCTGCCGCTGCCGGAACTGACGCTGGAGACCGGCGCGGAGGGCGCGTTCAATTTCCTCGACGGCACGACCGCGTTCTTCGTCGACAATGTGAACCAGCCCCTGCCGGCGGCCGATGCGCGGGTCGAGGAGCGGCGCGGCGAGGTGTTCGCGCAAGGCACGTGGAAATATTCGGCGCAGTGGATGCTGGAGGCCGGCGTGCGCGCCGAATATTCCACCATCACCGAAAGCGGCTCGGTCAGCCTCGGCCGGTCGTTCTTCTATCCCAAGCCGCGCGCGGTGCTCACCTGGTCGCCGGACGCCGACACCCAGATCCGGCTGCGCTACGAAAAGGTGGTCGGCCAGCTCGATTTCAACAATTTCATCGCCAGCGCCAATCTGTCGGCCACCGGCATCACGGCCGGCAACGAGAACCTTAGGCCCGACCAGCGCTCGCAATACGAGGCCTCGTTCGAGCGGCACTTCTGGGGCAAGGGCGCCTTCGTGCTGACCTTCATGCACGAGGAGATCAAGGACGTGGTCGATTTCGTGCCGGTCGCGAGCCCGAGCGGGGTGTTCGATGCGCCGGGCAATATCGGCAACGGGCAGAACAACCAGATCACGGTGCAGGCGACGCTGCCGCTCGACCGGTTCTTCATCCCGAACGGATTGCTGACCACGACCAGCATCTTCGACCTGACCTCGGTGCGCGATCCGGTGACCGGCACCAACCGCGTGATCTCCAGCCAGCGGCCGCAGAACATCCGCGTGAACTTCACCCAGGACATCAACAGCCTGAGATCGACCTGGGGCGTTTCCTACTACAATGGCTGGTACGAGGAGTCCTTCCGCCTCGAACAGGTGCGCCAGCGCAAGGTCGCGCCGCCCTATTTCACGCTGTTCTGGGACTACAAGCCGAGCGCGGAATGGACGTTCCACATCGAGGGCGACGACATCACGAGCTACATCTACGACGACAAGAAGTTCAATTACGCCGGGCCGCGCAACACGTTTCCGGTGGCGAACATCGACGAATACCGGGCGCATTCGATGCCGCAGATCGATTTTCAGATACGACGGACGTTCTGAGACGGATGTCATGCCCCGCGAATGCGGGGCACCCAGTTGATGATTGCGCCGGCCGTGCTGTTTCACCTGGGTCCGCCGCATTCGCGGCGGATGACAGCGGTGGTGGGGCGGAGAGTTACGCGAATTCGAGGATCACGTCGTCCAGCGCGAGGCTGTCGCCTTTCGCGGCGTTGATCTTCTTGATCGTGCCGTCGCGCTCGGCGGTCAGCACGTTCTCCATCTTCATCGCCTCGACCACGGCGAGGGTCTCGCCCGCCTTGACCTCCTGGCCGACCGCGACGTTCACCGACACGATCAGCCCCGGCATCGGACAAAGCAGCATCTTGGACGTGTCGGCCGCGACCTTCTTGGGCATCAGCGCGGCCAGCCGCGCGCCTTCCGGCGAGCGCACGATCGCGGTGACGGTGCGGCCGCCCTGGCCCAATTTGTAGCCGCCCTGGATGCGGCTGAGCTGGATGGCGTGCTCGCCGTCGCAGCCGGCCAGGTGCATGATCGGCTGGCCCGGCATCCATTCGGTCAGCGCGTCATAGGGCTTGCCGTCGATCACGAGGCTGAGATTGCCGGCGGCGAGATTGGCATGGGCGACCGCGAAGGCCTCGCCGTCGAGCGACACCACGAAATCGCCGGCCAGGCGATGGGCGCCGTTCAGCGTGCCGGTGATGCCGCTGGCGCGCAGGCCGCGCGTCAGCCGCGCCGCGACCGCCGCGGCGACGAAGCGGCGCTTGTCGCCTCCGTCGAGGGGAAGGCCGTGGAAACCGTCGGGGAATTCCTCCGCGATGAAGGCGGTGGTGAGCGCCCCGGAGCGGAAGCGCGCATTGTGCATGATGGCGGTCAGGAAGGCGATGTTGTGGTTGATGCCCTCGATGCGGAATTCGTCCAGCGCCTTGGCCATGGCGTCGATCGCTTCGAGCCGGGTCGGCGCGTGGGTGCAGAGCTTGGCGATCATCGGATCGTAGAACATCGAGATCTCGCCGCCCTCATAGACGCCGGTGTCGTTGCGCACCGTGACGTCGCCATAATCGCCTTCGGCCGGCGGGCGGTAGCGCACCAGGCGGCCGGTCGAGGGCAGGAAGCCGCGATAGGGATCCTCGGCATAGACGCGCGCCTCGACCGCCCAGCCGTTGAGGCCGACATCTTTCTGCGCGATCGGCAGCTTCTCGCCGGCGGCGGAGCGGATCATCAGCTCGACGAGATCGAGGCCGGTGGTGAGTTCCGTCACCGGATGCTCGACCTGCAGGCGCGTGTTCATTTCGAGGAAGTAGAATTTGCGGTCCTTGTCGACGATGAACTCGACGGTGCCGGCGCTGTCATAGCCGACCGCCTTGGACAGCATCACCGCCTGCTCGCCCATCGCCTTGCGCGTGGCGGCGTCGAGGAAGGGGGACGGCGCCTCCTCGATGACCTTTTGATTGCGGCGCTGGATCGAGCATTCGCGCTCGTTGAGATAGACGACGTTGCCGTGCTTGTCGCCCATCACCTGGATTTCGATATGGCGCGGCTCGGTGACGAATTTCTCGATGAACAGGCGGTCGTCGCCGAACGCGGCCTTGGCCTCGTGCTGGGAGGATTTGATCGCCTGGACCAGCTCGTCCTCCTTGTGGACGATGCGCAGGCCCTTGCCGCCGCCGCCGGCCGAGGCCTTCACCATCACCGGATAGCCGATCTCCTTGGCGATGCGGCGGGCATGGGCGTCGTCCTCGATCTCGCCGATGAAGCCGGGCACGGTGTTCACCTTGGCGGCCTGGGCGAGCTTCTTGGATTCGATCTTGTCGCCCATCGCGGCGATGGCGCGGACATTGGGGCCGATGAAGGCGACGCCGATGCGGGCCAGCGCCTCGGCGAAGGCCTCGCGCTCCGACAGGAAGCCGTAGCCGGGATGCACCGCCTCGGCGCCGGTTTCGCGGCAGGCCTGCACGATGCGGTCGATCACCAGATAGGACTGGGCCGAGGGCGCCGGGCCGATATGGACGGCCTCGTCGGCCATCTCGACATGCAGCGCGTCGCGGTCGGCGTCGGAATAGACGGCAACCGTCGCGATACCCATCTTGCGGGCGGTCTTGATGACGCGGCAGGCGATCTCGCCGCGATTGGCGATCAGAATTTTCTTGAACATCGAACCCCAGAACGGCCGTTGATTTGGCCTGACGGACCAAGGTTTTAGGCGAGGCGGCGCTTGCCGTAAACGGCCAACCTCGTTTACGGGAGGGAAGCCATGTCGCGCCTCAGCCGCACCTTCCACCCCCTGCTCTACCGGCCGCACTTCGAAAGCGGTCTTTCGGTGAGCGTGGGCGTGTCCCTGGCCGGGCTGGCGGCGGGGGTGCCGCTAGGGCTCGCGGCCGGCATCGCGGCGGCGACCGGCGCGCTCTGCGTCTCGATCGCCGACCAGCCCGATCCCCTGAACGAGAAGCCCCGGGTGCTGGCGGCGGCGGTGGCGATGGCGTGCCTGGCGACGGCGGCGACGCTGGCGGCGAAGGGCTCGGTGTGGGGCGAATTCGTCGTGACGGCGGTCGTGGCGCTGTGGGCGGGGCTGATCTCGGCCTATGGCAAGCGGGCGGTCGGGCTCGGCGTCGTGACCGTGCTCGCCTTCGTGCTGGCGCTGGCGGCCCAGATCGACAACGCGACCGAGGCGGTCGCGCATATGACACTGTTCGCCGCCGGCGCGGCGATCTATGCGGCCTATGCGCTCGGCGTGGCCTGGGTGTTCGATTCCCGGGTGCGGCGCCTTTTGATGGCGGAGGCGCTGCGCAGCTTCGCCGGCTATCTGCGCGCCAAGGCGGAACTGTTCGAGATCGAGCGCGACGGGGCCGCGGCCTTCGCGGCGATGATCGAGGCCCATGCGGCGGCGGTCGAGCGGATGCAGATCGCCCGCGACGCGATCTATGCGCGCACCGCCACGCCCTGGCAGCACCGCCAGGCGCGGGCGCTGATCGCCCTGCTGGACGCGTTCGAGACCATCCTGTCGAGCGACGCCGATATCGAGATCCTGCAGACATCGCGGCATCGCCACCTTATGCGCCGGCTGCGCGCCATGACGCTGGCGCTGGCGCGGGACTCCGACCGGCTGGCGCTGGCGCCGGCGCAAGTGGTCGAGATCGAGCCGCATGCCCGCGAACGCGACGCCATCGCGGCGGAGATCGCCCGCGTCGCCCCCTCGGCGGCCGGCGACGAGCAGGAGCTGCAGGCCATCGCGGCGTTCCGCTCGACGGCGGACAAGCTGGCGCAATCGGCGCTGCGCATCGCCGCCATCGGGGCCAAGGAGCCGCCGCAGCCCCATGCCGACCTCAACCTGTTCCGCCAGCAGGGGCCGCGCGGCTTCGGGCACCTGAAGGCGCAGCTCGGCTTCGGCAAGCCGGCGTTCCGCTATGCCATCCGCCTGGCGCTGGCGATGACCGCGGGGCTGGCGCTCACCGTGGCCTTTCCGCGCTTCGCGCATGCGAGCTGGATCCTGCTCACCATCGCGCTGATCATGCGCGCCAATTACAGCGTGACGCGCCAGCGCCGCGCCGACCGCATCATCGGCACGCTGGCGGGCTGCGTGCTGGCGGCGGGGCTGCAGGGCTTCGTGCCGGTCGAGTACCTTCTGGTGTTCGTGGCGCTGGCGACCGGGGTGAGCCATGCCTTCGGGGCGGTGAATTATCGCGTGACGGCGGCCTCGGCCTCGGTGTCGGCGCTGCTGCTGCTGCATTTCCTGCAGCCCTATGCGCATCACGCGCTGGCCGAGCGGGTCGGTGACACGCTGATCGGCGCGGCGCTGAGCTATGTCTTCAGCTTCCTGCTGCCGACCTGGGAGCGCAACGAGCTGCCGCGCACCATCGCCGCGCTGCTGAAGGCCGACCGCGATTTCGCGGTCCAGGCGATGACACGCACGCGGGTGGAGCAGAGCTACCGGCTGGGGCGCAAGAAGCTGTTCGAGGCGGTGGCGGCGCTGTCCGGCGCGGTACGGCGGCTGGCCGACGAGCCGAACACCGGCAAGGCGCTGCTGGGGCGGCTGAACGCGCTGCTGGCCGCGAATTATCTGCTGCTGTCGGATCTGACGTCGATGCAGGTGCTGTATGCGATGCGCGGCGCCGAGCTGGACAAAAATCCCCAGGCGGAGGCGCTGACCGCCGAAATGCGCGGGCGGGTGCTGGAGATCCTGGGCTCCGCCCCGGCGGAAAAGGCGCCGCCGCGGCTGAGCAAGACGCCGCGGGACGATCTCTACCAGCCGAACGGGATGTCGGTGCTGAAGCGACGGCTGGTGCATATCGAGCACGCGGCGAGACGCGTCGCGGGGCTGGCGAAGGACGTGACGGAGTGAAGAAAACCTCTCCCGCCTGCGGGAGAGGTCGGCGAGCGGAGCGAGCCGGGTGAGGGCCCGCCGCATGCCCTCACCCGAAATTCGCTTCGCTCCGCTCCGCGAATTTCGACCTCTCCCGCGAGCGGGCGAGGTTACTTCCCCAAACTCTTGTCGCGGATGGCGCGGAATTCGTTGTCCTTGTACCAGTTCGGCCAACGGTCCGAATTCGCCAGCGTGTCGCCCAGCGTGTAGAGCACCTCCAGGTCGTCGATCACGCCGGAGACGTCCCAGTTCGGATTAAATTCGTCCGAGGGCTGATGATAATGGTTGGCGCGGTAGTCGTCGCGCAGCGCCTGCGCCGCCGCGGTGCCGCCGACGACGAGGTCGGTCGCCCCCGCCGGATCGAGCATAGGCACGCCGACGCGCGAAAGCGAAATGTGGTCGGAGCGGTAGAAGCCGCCCTTCTCGGGCTCCGGATCGGGCGAGATCGTGCGGTTCTGGGTCTTCAGCACGTCGAGCAGCAGGTCTTCCATCTCCGACGCGCCGTTGCCGACCAGGACAAGGTCGTGGGCATGGCCGTGCGGCAGGTTGGCGTCGAGGTTCACGCCGCCGACGATGTGGTTCAGCGGCCAGATCGGATGTTCGGCGAAATATTGCGAACCGAGCAGGCCCTGCTCTTCCAGCGTCCAGCCGATGATGGCGATGCTGCGCTGCGGCCGCTTGGCGTGGGCGAAAGCCTCGCCGATCTCCAGCACCGAGGACACGCCCATGCCGTTGTCGACGGCGCCGTTGTAGATCTTGTCGGGGCCGGCGACGTCGGGCTTGACGCCCAGATGATCCCAATGGGCGGTGTAGAGCACGTACTGGTCGGGATGCAGATAGCCCGGGATGACGCCGATGACGTTGCGGGTGTTGAGCGTCTTGAAATCGGAATGGGCGTGCACGTCGAGCGTCTCGCCGGTCATCTCCACCGCCTTAAAGCCGGGCTTGTTGGCGGCGGCCTTGAGCGCGTCGTAGTCGAGATTCGCCCGCTTGAAGAGATCGTGCGCGGTGTCGAGCGTGATCCAGCCCTGGATCGGCACCATCGACTTGTTCTTGTCCGTGGCGGCGAGCCAGAGCTTGTTGCCGGAGTTCGAATTGCGCACCACCTGCCAGCCGTAAGCGGCCGGACCGGTCTCGTGCACGATGATCGCGGCGGCGGCGCCCTGGCGCGAGGCCTCCTCGAATTTGTAGGTCCAGCGGCCGTAATAGGTCATCGCCTTGCCCTTGAAGAAGGCGGGATTGCCCGGCCGGTCCTCGTTGCCCGGATCGTTGATCAGGATGACGACGGTCTTGCCCTTCACGTCGAGGCCGGCATAGTCGTTCCAGTTGTACTCCGGCGCCACGACGCCATAGCCGACGAACACCAGCGGCGACGCCTTCACATCGACATCGGCGGAGGCGTAGCGCGGCGTCCAATAGACCGTCGCGTCGGGAAAGTTCGGCGTGACCGCGCCGGAGGGCGTCGAGAAGCTCAGCGAGGACTTCGCCGCGTCGAGCGCGATGTTCACCGACGGGACCTGCTGGAAATAGCTGCCGTGATTGCCGGGCTTGAGCCCGATGCGCTTCATCTCGTCGGCGATCCATTGCGCCGCGGCCTCGCCGGCCTTGGTGCCGGGGCCGCGGCCCTGGAACGCGTCGTCGGAGATCGCCTTGTCGCGCGCCAGGACGTCGGCCGCGACGATGTCGGGGACGGTCGTGGGGTGCGGCGGATAGAGCGCGGCCGGCGCCGCGAACAAAAGGGCGGGCGCGAGCAGCGCGGGCAGGACGAAGGCAAGCAGACGACGATTCATGTATCCCTCGGAAAATGACGATGGGCTATCATACGGCTTGTCGCCGATCCGTCACCCGGAGATTTTCGATGATCGATTTCATCAACAGCGCCGCTTCGAAGGCGGCGAACCTGCCGTTCAGCCAGGCGGTGCGGGCCGGCGGCCTGCTCTATCTGTCGGGTTGCATCGGCAACATTCCGGGCCGGATGGAGCTGGTGCCGGGCGGCATCGCGGCGGAGAGCCGCCAGACGATGGAGAACATCGCCGCCGTGCTGACGGAGGCGGGTTCGGGCTTCGACCGGATCGTCAAATGCACCGTCTATCTCGCCGACATGGCTGAGTGGGGGGCGTTCAACGCGGTGTATGTGCCCTATTTCGCGGCGGGCCGTTTTCCGGCGCGGACGGCGATCGGCGCGCGCCAGCTCATCCTCGGCGCGCGGGTGGAGATGGAGTGCGTCGCGGAGGGGTGAGCCGAACTCCGCCCTCGCGCGCGCGAAGCCAATCGAGCGCGCCGGGCGTCCGTTTCCAACCGGCTGCGATGTCCTCGGCATAGATTATCGCTTCGCTGTCTTCGCCGGGCGCGTAATAGGGGGGAAGTTCGTCCGGCAGGGCCTTGTCACCCAGCAGGTATGGGGCGACATATGGATTTTCCTTGAATGCCACATCTAGCGCCTTGCGACTCTTCGGTGCGTCGCCGCCGTCCCGGCGAAACGCCAGCAGCGCCGACAGCCATGTCCACACCGCGCTTGCGTCCTTGCGATATCGCTTCAGCAGTTTCTCGAGTTCCGCATCGAGGCCGCGCTCGGCGAGCCAAGCCGCAAGAATGTAGCGGTTGCCCTGATTGTCGTTGGGATTGAGACGCAGCAACTCGCGCTGATGCGCGATTGCCTCGTCCGCTCGACCGGAGCGCCATAGCGCAACCGACAAGCCGGCGCGCGCACGCATATAGGGCCGGGTCTCCAGAATTGCCCAAAAATCGCCGGCGCTTTCCTCGAACGCGTCCCGCCCGAGCGCCGCCGCGCCGGCCTCCACGCCCCGGCGCCACAGATCGAGCGCCTCATCCGCCGTCGGCGCACACTCCGCCAAAAGAACATAGGCGTCGGCACAGAGAGGGCTCAGCTTCAACGCCTTTTCGGCAAGCTGCTTCGCCTTCTTTTCCGAGGAGGCTTCCCATGCGCGGAAGACAATGTCCTGTGCCTGTTCCAGCCGGTCGAGCGCGGCAGGCGTTGGGCTCGTCATGAGTCACCTCCGGACGAGAATTTCCGCAAGGGCGCCGAAATTTGAAAGGACCGGCGCGAATTCATCCACAGCCTGCAACGTCCCTCCCGCCTAGGGACGTCCATGTCTTTCAGACGTCGTCGAAAGTGTCGAATCTCGTGCTTCGCGACGGCGCCGGCACCTTCGGGAACGGCAGCGCGGAGCGAGCCGCGCGAGGTTCGTCAGGCCGGTTTGTGGCGCTTCTTCACGATGGCGATCTCGTGCAGCATGGATTTGAGATCGTCGATGGCGTCCTTGTCGGGGCCGGGCGGCAGGTCCTTGGGCAGCAGCCGGTCGATCACCACCGCCAGCGCGTCCTCGATGCGGCCGAGCTGCTTGCCGTAGCTCGCGACGTCCAGCGCCTCGCGCTCGACATCGGGGTTCGAGGACTGGCCGAGATAGATGTTGAACAGGCCGTACTGGTTGTTCGAGCCGCCGAACGCCCAGCTCCAGGGCAGGATCGACTGCGTAACGGCGCCGCCGAGCGGCATGGTGAAATCGGACATGATGGCTCCTGGGTTCGAGACCGCGAAACCTTCCCGAATACTTCCCGCCCGGATTTTTCGTCTTTATAGACCAAGAGATTGCAAAAACGAACTAAGACTCTCCTCCCTCGTGGGGGCCGCTACGCTGCCGCCAGTGTCCCGAACCAAAAGTCCGCTGGATTCAAAACAAAGGTGTCATGGCCCGCGACTACGGGCCATCCAGGTGATATCTGTTCCGACCGCGCAGGTTTCACCTGGGTCCGCCGCATTCGCGGCGGATGACACCTGGTGGAGCGAACTTCTGACTCGGGACACTAGCGGCCCCGCGAGGAGGTAAGTTAAAGCGGAATATTATCGTGCTTCTTCCACACCTGCGCGACCTGCTTGTTGCGGAGCATCCTTAGCGACCGCGCAATCCGCCAGCGCGTCGAATGCGGGCGGATCACGTCGTCGATGTAGCCGCGGCTCGCCGCCACGAAGGGGTTCAGGAACGCGTCCTCATATTCCTTGGTCCGCTCGGCGATCGCGTCGGGGTTGCCGCGTTCGTTGCGGAAGATGATCTCCACCGCGCCTTTCGCGCCCATCACCGCGATCTGGGCGCTCGGCCAGGCGTAGTTCACGTCGGCCCGCATGTGCTTGGACGCCATCACGTCATAGGCCCCGCCATAGGCCTTGCGCGTGATCACCGTCACCTTCGGCACCGTCGCCTCGGTATAGGCGAACAACAGCTTGGCGCCGTGCTTGATGATGCCGCCATGCTCCTGCGCCACGCCGGGCAGGAAGCCCGGCACATCGACGAAGGTGATCAGCGGGATGTTGAAGCAGTCGCAGAAACGCACGAAGCGCGCCGCCTTGCGCGACGCGTCGCTGTCGAGCACGCCGGCCAGCACCATCGGCTGGTTGGCGACGAAGCCGACCGTCGAGCCCTCGATCCGGCCGAAGCCGGTGATGATGTTGCGGGCGAAGGCCTCGCCGATCTCGAAGAAATCGCCCTCGTCGGCGACCTTATGGATCAGCTCCTTCATGTCGTAGGGCTTGTTGGGATTCTCCGGCACCAGCGTGTCGAGGCTGAGCTCCTCGCGGCGCGGATCGTCCTGCGTCGGCCAGGACGGCGCCTTGTCGCGGTTGTTCAGCGGCAGGAAATCGTAGAGCCGGCGCATCTCTTCGAGGCAGATCACGTCGTTGTCGTAAGCGCCGTCGGCGACGGAGGATTTGGTCGAGTGCACCTTGGCGCCGCCGAGCTGTTCGGGCGTCACGTCCTCATGCGTCACCGTCTTCACCACGTCGGGGCCGGTGATGAACATGTAGGAGGTGTCGCGCACCATGAAGATGAAATCGGTCATCGCCGGCGAATAGACGTCGCCGCCGGCGCAGGGGCCCATGATGACGCTGATCTGCGGCACCACGCCGGAGGCCAGCACGTTGCGCTGGAAGACTTCGCCATAGCCGGCGAGGCTGCCGACGCCTTCCTGGATGCGCGCGCCGCCGGCATCGAGCAGGCCCATCACGGGGGCGCCGTTCTGCATCGCCATCTCGACGATCTTGACGATCTTCTTGGCATGGGTCTCCGACAGCGAGCCGCCGAACACGGTGAAGTCCTTGGCATAGACATAGACCATGCGGCCGTTGATCGTGCCCCAGCCGGTGACCACGCCGTCGCCCGGGATGCGGTTCTTGTCGGTGTCGAAATCGGTGTTGCGGTGCTCGACGAACATGTCGAACTCCTCGAAGGAGTTGGCGTCGAGCAGAAGCTCGATGCGCTCGCGGGCGGTCAGCTTGCCGCGGGCGTGCTGGGCCGCGATGCGGGCCTCGCCGCCGCCCAGCCTTGCCTTGGCGCGGCGGGATTCGAGTTCGGTCAGGACGTGTTTCATCGGGTGCTTGGCTCTTGGAAATGTCGATGGCGGGAGAGTGTGGGGCGGCGCGGCGAGGGTCAAGCGGCCGCGAGCCGCATGAAGCGTTCGGCATCTTCCAGCTCGCGGAGCAGCGCCTTGAGGCGGCTTTCCGCTTCGGAATCGCGGCCCCATTTCTCGGCCTGGAAGTGCTCGTCGACATGGGCGGCGGCGTGGGCGGCGGCCGCGTCGAGCCGGCCGTCGGCCAGCGACAGGGCGAGGACCAGCGATTTCATGATCCCGGCCGCCGTCACCAGGCCGGTCAGCGCGAAAGCGTCGAAGCGGGACAACGCCTGGGCGATGGCGTCACGGGATACCGCCGGCTGATCGATCGAGGCGACGCCGTGGGTCACTTTCAGATCGAGACCGTAACGCGTGCGCGCCCAAGCGAGCGGGGCGTCCCAGGCATGGGCTTCGCGGGCGGCGAGCGCGGGCGGGTCGGCGGCGCGATAGCAGACCAGATCGTGGCGGGCGAAGGTCTCGACCTGACCGAGCGTCGCGTCGCGGTCGCGCGCGACGTGGTCTTGCGCGGTGTTGGCGAGCGCGGTCAGCGGCATGGAACGCTGGTCGATGGCGTCGCCCTGCCCCGCCCATTCGGCGGCGATGGCCTCGGCGAGCGCCCGCGAAGGCAGAGCCAGCGACGCGCCGCCGGGTGTCTTCACCGGCCGCTCATCCAGCGCGATGCCGAAAGCGGCGCCGACGTGTTTGATGCCGACGATCTTGTAGAAACGCTTCATCGACGCGGCTTCATTTCTTCTTTTTCCGCTCGAACGGATTGCGGTCGTCATTCGGGTCGAAGCCGAGCAATTCCCACGTCTTCAGCATGTGCGGCGGCAGAGGCGCGTCGGCATGCAGGCGCCCGCCGTCGGGGCGGGCGATGTCGATGGAGCGGGCATGCAAATGCAGGCGGTTCTCGATCTCGCCCTTGCCGCGCACATCGGTGCCGCCATATTTGAAATCGCCGACGATCGGCGTGCCGATGGAGGCGAGGTGCACGCGGATCTGGTGGGTGCGGCCGGTCAGCGGCTTGACCGCCAGCCAGGCGAATTCCTCGCCGGCGGTGTCGATCACGACGAAATCGGTCACGGCGTCCTTGGCGCCTTCGTCGGCCGCGTCGACGGTGGTCATGCGTTCGTCGCGGCCGCGCGGGCCGTGGCCGCCTTCCTTGGCGAGCGCCGCCTTGATCGTGCCGCGCTTGACCTTCGGCACGCCTTTCACGAGTGCCCAATAGATCTTCTGCGCGTCGCGGGTGGCCAGCGCGCGCGACAGTTCGGCGGCAGCGGGGACGGTGCGCGCCACGACGAGGACGCCGGAGGTGTCGCGGTCCAGGCGGTGGACGAGGCGCGGCCGGGTGTTCTTCTCGAAGGCGATGGAATCGAGCATGCCGTCGACATGGGCGGTGAGGCCGCTGCCGCCCTGGGTCGCCAGGCCCGACGGCTTGTTCAGCACGATGACGTTCTTGTCCATGTAGATGACGTAGTCCTCGAGGCTGCCGCTCACCTTCTGCTGCGGCTTCGCCCGGGGCTTTTCCTCCAGAGCGCCGTGGACGATCTGGGGCGGCAGGCGGACGGTCTGGCCGGAGGCGACGCGGTCGGCGGCCTTCACCCGCTTGCCGTCGAGGCGGACCTGGCCGGTGCGCAGCAACTTCTCCAGCCGGCCATGGGTCAGCGCCGGGTAGTGCCGCTTGAACCAGCGGTCGACGCGGACGCCGTCTTCCTCATGCGCGATGCGGGCGGTGTCGGTCATGCGCGAGAGCCTGGCATTGTTGACGGGGCGGGCGGAGTCACTTAGCGTTTCCTGACAGGGGATGGGGTTCCCCCTTTAACCGCCAGGCGGCCCGAAAAGCCAGATGGCTGATGACTCCTACCGCAATCACCGCGGCAGGACTCCGTCTTCCCGACGCCCTCCGCAAGGCGGTTTCCGTGCCGCCTCCTATAAGGAGAGCCGATGTCTTTCGCCACCTGTATCTATGTGATGATCGGTGGCGCGCTGGGATCGCTGGCGCGCTATCTGGTATCGGTGCTGGCCCTGCCGGTCAGCCGCGACCTGCCCTGGGGCACCATCGGCATCAATATCGCCGGTTCCTTCGTCATCGGGTTCTTCGGCACGCTGACGCTGGCACAGGGCCGCTTCCCGGTGTCCGAGAACATGCGACTGTTCGTGATGGTGGGCATCTGCGGCGGGTTCACGACGTTCTCGTCGTTCAGCCTGCAGACGCTCGATCTGCTGCGGAGCGGCGCGGCGTTGCGCGCCGGACTGAACATCGTGCTGTCGGTGGCGCTGTGCGTCGCGGCCGTGGCGACGGGGCATTTCCTGGCGGCGGGGCTGAACGGCCGTGCGCCGCAGGTCGCGCAGCTTCCGATCGAGGAAGAGGCCGATATTGCCGATGGTTAGTGTCCCGAGTCGGAAATTCCAACACTCGGTGTCATCCGCCGCGAATGCGGCGGACCCAGATGAAGCCTGCGCGGTCGGCGCGGATGTCACCTGGGTGGCCCGCATTCGCGGGCCATGACACCTTGATTTAAATCGTGAGGTCTGTTCCGCGCGCTAAGACTGCGCCCGCTTCGCCCTGAGCTTCGCCCAATAGTCGAGCCGCTTGCCGATCTCGCGTTCGAAGCCGGTGTCTTTGGGCGTGTAGAACTGTTCGCGCGGCATCGCGTCGGGGAAGTAGTTCTGGCCGGAAAAGCCCTCTTCCGTCGCGTGGTCGTATTCGTAGCCGGCGCCGTAGCCGAGATTCTTCATCAGCTTGGTCGGCGCGTTGAGAATGTGCGCCGGCGGCATCAGCGAGCCGTGATCGCGGGCGGCGCGCTTGGCGGCGCCGAGCGCGACATACACCGCGTTCGATTTGGGGGCGCTGGCGAGATAGAGAACCGTCTGCGCCAAGGCGATCTCGCCTTCGGGACTGCCCAGGAAATCGAACATGTCCTTGGCGGCCAGCGCCTGGACCAGCGCCTGGGGATCGGCGAGGCCGATGTCCTCCACCGCGGCGCGCACCAGGCGGCGAGCGATGTAGAGCGGCTGCTCGCCGCCCACCAGCATGCGGGCCAGCCAGTACAGCGCCGCGTCCGGATCGCTGCCGCGGATCGACTTATGCAGCGCCGAGATGATGTTGTAATGCTCCTCGCGGCTCTTGTCGTAGAGCGGGGCGCGCTTCTGCACGGCGTTGACGAGCCCCGCCGTGTCCAGCGGCTTGACCGTCTTGATCGTCGCCAGCTCCTCCACGAGGTTGAGCAGATAGCGGCCGTCGCCGTCGGCCATGGCGCGCAGGCTGGCGCGGGCGTCGTCGGTCAGTTTCAGCTTTTCGCCGTAATGCGCCTCGGCGCGCTTGAGGAGTTCCTCCAGCGCGGCGTCGTCCAGCCGGCGCAGGACGAGGACCTGGGCGCGCGACAGCAGCGCGCCGTTCAGTTCGAAGGACGGATTTTCGGTGGTCGCGCCGACCAGGACGACGGTGCCGTCCTCGACCACGGGCAGGAAGGAATCCTGCTGGCTGCGGTTGAAGCGGTGGATCTCGTCGATGAAGAGCAGCGTGCCCTGCCCCATCTTGCGCCGCTGGCGCGCCGCCTCGAAGGTCTTCTTGAGGTCGGCGACGCCGGAGAACACCGCCGACAATTGCTCGAAATGCAGCTTGAACGCGGTCGAGAGCAGCCGCGCGATGGTGGTCTTGCCGGTGCCCGGAGGCCCCCACAGGACGATGGAATGCGGCCTGCCGGTCGCGATCATCCGTCCGATGGGGCCCTCCGGCCCGATGATGTGGTCCTGGCCCACGACCTCGGCAAGCGTCTTCGGCCGCAGCCTGTCGGCCAGCGGCCGGGGCGCGTCGTCGGCCAATCCTCCGGCTTCGAACAAATCGCTCATGGCGCATTATAGCGCCGGAGCGGTCACAGATCGAATTTCACGCCCACCGAGACGTTGTTGGAGGTGTCGCCGACCCCGCGAAGGGGGCCGACATTGGCGTCATGGGCGTTCAGGTAGCGGTATTCCGCGAAAAGTTTCGCTTCCGGCGTGAACTGGTAATCGATGCCGCCGAGCGCCTGCCAGCCGAACACCGTGCTCCCGCCGCTGAAGGCATTGCTGTCGACCATCGTGCGCACCGCGCCCGCGCCGGCGCCGCCATAGACGCCGACCGGCAGGCCCAGATCGACCCGGTAGATGAGATCGCCCATGAAGCTCAGCGAGGACAGCCGCGCCGACGTGCCGGTGAAATGCGACTGTGTGTAGAAGACATCGAGATCGGTCGAAAGGTTCGGCACGTAGAGCTCGTCGCCCCAGTCATAGCCGATCCGGCCGCCGGCGTTGAAACCGTTGTCCATGGCGTTGGGAATTCCGCCTACGGACAAATGCGGCGACCAGGTCGTTCCGCCGAGAATCGAAGCGTTCCAGCCTTCGGCCTGGGCGGCGGTTCCGACAAGGGTCGCAGCCATGGCAGCGAGAATTAAACGGGATTTCATGTGGGGCCTCTTCTTTTTAAATCCCCCACCGATCAGCTAACGCGGTTGCGAGAGAAACGTCGCAATCGAATCCGGCAGATATGTCAAAGTGTTGCGCATAGTCCCGGCCTGGGACCGCGCGCGACATTCATCGGGGGAACCGGTGTTCCCGAACCGGCGTCAGCCTTGCACGTTGAGCGTGAAGCGCTGGGGCCCGCGGTCGATCACGAGCGACCAGGCATTGGCGGCGGCAAGCGCCCTTTGCAGGTCGCCGACGCGGTTGATCGCCACGCCGTTGACGCCGCGCACGATGTCGCCGGCCTGAAAGCCATAGCCGCCGGACGGCGTGCCGGCCGCCACCGCGACGATGACGACGCCCTTGGTCAGCAGCGGCAATTGCAGCTCGGTCGCGACCGCGGGCGACAGATTCTCGACCCGCGCGCCGGTGAAGGGGTTGCGCCCGCCGATGGTCTGCAATTCGCGCGGCGGGTCTTCCGGCGGCAGCGCCAGCGTGACCGCGATGTCGGCGGCCTGGCGGCCGAGATGGACATGCATCTTCACCGTGTCGCCGGCCTTCTTGGTGGCGATGCGGTAGTTGAGCGACTGCATGTCGTCGACGCTCTGGCCGTCGACCGAGAAGATCACGTCGCCGGTGTGCAGCCCGGCCTTGGCGGCGGGACTGCCGGGATAGACGCTCTTGATGAGGACGCCGTTGGGCACAGGGATGCCGAGGCTGGCGGCGATGTCGGCGGTGACGGGCTGGCCGTCGGCGCCGATCCAGGCGAGCTTGACGCCGCCGCCCAGCGCGCCTTCCAGCACGCGGCGCGCCAGGTTCGCGGGGATCGCGAAGCCGATGCCGATGGATTCGCCGGTGCGCGACAGGATCGAGGTGTTGATGCCGGCGAGCTTGCCGTCGGTCGTCACCAGGGCGCCGCCGGAATTGCCCGGATTGATCGCCGCGTCGGTCTGGATGAAGAACTGGTAGTCGGAGGCGCCGACCTGGGTGCGGGCGAGCGCGGAGACGATGCCCATCGTCACCGTCTGGCCGACGCCGAACGGATCGCCGATGGCGAGCACCAGATCGCCGACCTGGACGCGGTCGCTGTCGGCGAAGGGCACGGTCGGCAGCGTCTCGCCCCTGGTGTCGATCTTGAGCACGGCGAGGTCGGTGCGCGGATCGGCGAGCAGGACCTTGGCCTTGAACTCGCGCTTGTCGGACAGCGCCACGACGATGTCGGTGCCGCCGGTGACGACATGGTTGTTGGTCAGGATCACGCCGTCACCACGCACCACGACGCCCGAGCCGAGCGACTGCTGCACGCGCTGGCGCAGGCCGGGATTGCCGAACAGCTGGGCGAACAGGGGATCGGAGAACAACGGGTTCATCGGCGCCTGGACGATGGAGCGGGCGTAGACGTTGACCACCGCCGGCGCGACCCGCTTGACGATCGGCGCGAAGGTGAGCTGGACCTGCGGCAGCGACGACGGGACCGCGCGGGGCGGCTCGGCGCCGGCGGGCGCGGCCGCGAACGCGGCGCAGATGCTCAATACGAGGGCACGCCAGGGCAGCATCGGGGGGAATTCTCCAAGTTTTAAGCAATGCGGTGAACGCATGTTTACCGATTGGCGGAGTTGACGGGGGAACCTCGGGCTCAACTAAACCAAAATTAAGGCGGAGATTTCAATCTCCCCCCATGACACGGGCGTCATCGGCATCCTTCGGTACGAGTGCTGTGCAGCGAGAGATAGAGACCACCGTCAAAAGGGCAATAGCGCCGGAGCTGTTCGCGCGGCGCTGCGTGCACATCTTCGATCTGTGCATCATCCGCTCGTCGTCGGGGCCGCTGTGGGAAGAGATCGCGGCCTCCATCCGCGCCCGGCTGGAATCGATCCTGCGCGCCCGGCTGACGCCGGAATGCTCCTACGAGCGGGTGAGCGACACGCGCTATGTCATCGTCACGCCGCTGACGCAGAACGACGGCGGGGCGATCAGCACGCTGCGCATCGGGGCGGAACTCGAAATGACGCTCAACGGGCGCTGCGACCTGGACCGCATCCATATCGAGGAAGCGATCTTCGACAGCCCGTACCGGATGAAGAGCCACCGCATCTGGCCCGAACAACTGAGCCTCCTGGCGCAGCGCGGCCAGATCTTCGACGCCGACGATCCCTCCCAGGCGGGGCAAGGCCTTTCGGGCCGCGCCGACCGGCGGCGGCACGCCAAGCGGCCGAGCAAGCGCCGCTCGGGCCTGGAGATCGTCCATCAGTTCGAGCCGGTCTGGGACGCCAAGAACGAGGTCATCTCGACCTATCTGTGCACGCCGCAATCGATCGAGAGCCGCGATGCGCCGGGCGAGGAACTCAACGTCGCCGACCTGTCGCAGGGCGAGCGCACCACGATCGAGCTGTCGTGCCTGCGCTCCGGCGTCGGCCAGCTCAGCCGCAGCCTGGAATCCGGCGACCGTTTCCTGCTCGGCGTTCCGATCTCGTTCGAGACGGTGTGCACGCCCAACGGACGGGCGGAATTCGGCCGCACCTGCCGCGGCCTGCCGGCGATCTACCGGCCCTATATCATGTTCGTGCTCACCGATTTGCCGGTCGGCGTGACCCAGTCGCGCATGACGGACCTCGCCATGATCATGCGGCCCTTCGGGCACGTCATCGCCGGCGTCTCGGGCGGCTGCCGCAATTTCAGCGCCTATGACGGCAACGGCTTCACCGCCTTCGCCTTCGATCCCAGCAAGGAGACCGGCGGCGAGGACCTGACGCGCACGCGCATCCGCCGCGTCGGGCGCGCGGGACAGGCGACAAGGCTGGGGCCGCTGATCCTGAACGTGTCCGATCCGCAGACCCTGGCGATCGCGCTCGCGTCGGACTACCAGTTGCTGCACGGCCCCGCGGTCGCCGCGCCGATGCGGGTGCCGCGGCGGATGATGCGGCTGGCGGCGGATTCGCTGGTGCGGACCGTGGCGCGGACGGTTCACGCCGAACAGGCGGTTTCAGAGTCGTAGGGCTCTAGTGTCCCGAGTCAGAAGTTCGCAACACTCGGTGTCATCCGCCGCGAATGCGGCGGACCCAGGTGAAACCTGCACCGCCGCGACAGATTTCACCTGGATGGCCCGCATTCGCGGGCCATGACATTTTAATTTTGAATTCAGCGAATTTCTGATTCAGGACACCAGATCGCGGGCCCGAGGACTACTCCTCGTCGTCGCCGGCGACTTCCACCGGGCCGGAATCCTTGCCCTTGGCGTCCTCGTCGCGGTCGACGAACTCGATGAAGGCCATCGGCGCGTTGTCGCCGAAGCGGAAGCCGGCCTTGAGCACGCGGGTGTAGCCGCCCGGACGGGAGGCGTAGCGCGGGCCGATCACCTCGAACAGCTTGCGCACCTGGTCCTCGTCGCGGATCTGCGCGAGCGCCTGGCGGCGCGCGTGCAGGTTGTTGCGGCGCGACAGGGTGACGAGCTTCTCCATCACCGGACGGATGGTCTTGGCCTTGGGCAGCGTCGTCTTGATCTGCTCGTGCTTGATGAGGGCCGCCATCATGTTCGCGAACATCGCGGTGCGATGCGACGAGGTGATGTTCAGCTTGCGGCCTTGGTTGCGATGGCGCATGGCAGTTCTGCTTTCGAGTTGATCAGTACTGGTCTTCGTACCGCTTGGCGAGGTCTTCGATGTTCTCCGGCGGCCAGCCCGGCACTTCCATGCCGAGGTGCAGGCCCATCTCGGCGAGCACCGCCTTGATCTCGTTCAGCGACTTGCGGCCGAAGTTCGGTGTACGGAGCATTTCCGCCTCCGTCTTCTGGATGAGGTCGCCGATATAGACGATGTTGTCGTTCTTCAGGCAGTTCGCCGAACGGACCGACAGTTCGAGCTCGTCGACCTTCTTCAGCAGCACCGGGTTGAACGCGAGATCCGGCTTGGCTTCCTCGGCGACGCGCTCGCGCGGCTCCTCGAAGTTGATGAAGACCTGGAGCTGGTCCTGCAGGATGCGCGCGGCATAGGCCACCGCGTTGTCCGGCGTGACCGCGCCGTTGGTGTCGACCGTCAGCGTCAGCTTGTCGTAGTCGAGGATCTGGCCCTCGCGGGTGTTCTCGACCTTGTAGGAGACCTTCTTGACCGGGCTGAACAGCGAGTCGACCGGGATGAGGCCGATGGGCGCGTCTTCCGGGCGGTTGCGGTCGGCCGGGACATAGCCCTTGCCGGTCGCGACGGTGAGCTCCATGCGGAACTCGACCTTCTCGTCGATCGTGCAGATCACGAGCTCGGGGTTCAGGATATCGATGTCGGCGGTGGCGGCGATCATGCCGGCGGTGACTTCGACCGGACCTTGCGCGCGCAGCGACAGGCGCTTGGGGCCTTCGGCGTGCATGCGCAGCGCGAGCTGCTTCACGTTCAGCACGATGTCGGTCATGTCCTCGCGGACGCCGGGGATCGAGGAGAATTCATGCAGCACGCCCTCGATCTGGATCGAGGTCACGGCCGCGCCCTGCAGCGAGGACAGCAGCACGCGGCGCAGCGCGTTGCCGAGCGTCAGGCCGAAGCCGCGCTCGAGGGGTTCGGCCGTGATCGTCGCGGAGCGGCCGACATCGTGGCCGGTCTCGATCTTCAACTTTCCCGGCTTGATCAGTTCTTGCCAGTTCTTCTGAAACATATCTTTTTCCTCATCGTGTCCCGGACGCGGAGAGCGCGCGCCCATTCTTGCGACGAAGGGTTCTTGGGGACAGCTCTCGAATTCTTCTTCCGGCCTCAGACTCTGCGGCGCTTGGGCGGCCGGCAGCCATTGTGCGGGATCGGCGTCACGTCGCGGATCGAGGTGACGATCAGGCCGACGGCCTGGAGCGCGCGCAGCGCGGATTCGCGGCCCGAGCCGGGGCCCGAGACTTCCACTTCGAGGCTGCGCATGCCGTGATCGACGGCCTTCTTGGCGGCGTCCTCGGCGGCGACCTGGGCGGCGTAGGGCGTCGACTTGCGCGAGCCCTTGAAGCCCATCATGCCGGCGGACGACCACGAGATGGCGTTGCCCTGCTGGTCGGTGATGGTGATGATCGTGTTGTTGAAGGTCGCGGCGACATGCGCCACGCCGACCACGACGTTCTTCTTTTCCTTCTTGCGGGTGCGGCCGGCACCCTTCTTGTCTGCCGCTGCGGGAGTAGCCATCGGTTTACTTGGTCACTTTCTTCTTGCCGGCGATGGCCTTCGCGGGGCCCTTGCGCGTGCGTGCGTTGGTGTGGGTGCGCTGGCCGCGGACCGGCAGGCCCTTGCGGTGGCGCAGGCCGCGATAGCAGCCGAGGTCCATCAGGCGCTTGATGTTCATCGCCACTTCGCGGCGCAGGTCGCCCTCGACGAGATAGTCGCGGTCGATCGCCTCGCGGATCTGGATGATCTCGGCGTCGGTCAAATCGTGGACGCGGCGGCTCGGCGCGATGCCGACCTTCTCGATGATTTCCTTGGCCTTGGCCGGGCCGATGCCATGGATGTAGCGAAGGCCGATCTCGACCCGCTTCTGGGTGGGAATATTGACGCCGGCGATACGTGCCACGTTGTGCTCCGCGTTCCGTAAGCCTTTTTGAGGCCTACACAATTGAATGGCGTCAGAGCCGCTCCAAACCGCCAGCGCGCCCTTTATCGAAAAAGGACCCAAAGCCGCCAAATTGGACAGGAGTTCTGCCGCGAGGGCGCGGAGTATATTAATGCACCCCCCTCAGTCAACAGGCTGGGACGGCTTATTTTTGCCGCGGAAAACCAAGGTTCCGCGGGCGCCCGAGTGCCATCGGGCGCCCGCGGAGACGACTCCTAGCAACAAGCCATGAGGGAGGCTAGTTGCCCGAAGCCGCCACGCTGTAGGGGGCGGGCGTCTTGCGCAGGCCGGCGAGCTGCAGCCGCGCCGCCGCTTCGGCCTGGCGGACGCAGGCGGCGGCGGTCTCCCGCGCCTCCATGAACTGGGCAATGCCCTGCCCCGGCTGGTAGCCGGCCGGCCCGCAGACCTGCACGGCGGCGTCGTGGATGCGGCTGTCCAGCGTCCGGGCATCGGCGAGGCTGGAGAGGTTGAGCCCGGCCAGGGAGACGCTGGTCTGGCGCGGCTGGGCCTGGATGGCGGTGGCGCAGAGGGCGAGCGCCAGGGCGGCGGAAGCGAGAGGACGGATCATGGGCGGAACTCCGTGGGTTCGGTTGGACTTGCGTCGGCGGGCACCAGGTACGCCGCGCCCTGCCCCCGCCGCTTGGTGGGCGGGCCGATGGATCGCCGATCCGCCGCCGATGCCTTGCCGATGGGGGCAAATCGCGCCAGGCGATGCGTCCGGGCGGGGGAACGCGGTAGAAGTCCTGGCGATTGGGCACTACCTATCGACGGCGGCGGGCGATGACTTCTTCCATGCGGACCAGAGCCGAGAGCGGGTGGCCGTGAGCGATCAGGCCAATCCCCCGACGGGCGAGATCGACCTGGCGCATGCCCGGGACTTCCCGCTCGGCCGGATGACGGTGCGGCCGTCGATTCGAGAGGTCGAACATCCCGGCGGCCGCGAGACCCTCGAACCGCGCATCATGCAGGTCCTGGTCGCGCTGGCCGACGCCGGCGGCGCGGTGGTATCGCGCGACGACCTGATCGCGCGCTGCTGGGAGGGGCGGATCGTCGGCGAGGACGCGATCAACCGCGCCATCGGCCGCCTGCGGCGGCTGTCCGAGCTGGATGACGGCGCCAGCTTCGCCATCGATACGATCCCGCGCATCGGCTATCGACTGCGCGCCAAGACGCCGCCGCCGGCCGGCCGGACCTCGGCCATCGCCGATCCCGCGCCCCGACAATTCCAAGCCAGGAGCGCGTCGCGGATGCGGCCGATCATCGGGTTGGCCATCGGCACGGCCGTGCTGGTGGTCGGCCTGGCGGCGTATCTGGTCTGGCTGGCCTGGCCGGTACGGCACTGGCACGTCGAACAGGTCCGCGCCTTCATCTCGACCCTGGCGCTCGAGGGCGACCCGGCGTTTTCGCCCAATGGCGCGATGCTGGCCTATTCGGCCGGGCCCGACCTGCTATCGCGCGAGATCTATGTGCGCAGCATCCTGGGCGGCGAAGCTCTGCGGATCACCAACGATGCCTATGACGATCAGTCGCCGAGCTGGTCCTCGGACGGCGCGCGCCTGGCCTATGTCGCGGCCGAGCCGGGACAGCCCTGCCGGATCATGATCACGACGGTTCCGGCCGGCGTCGCGCGGGAGGCCGGGCGATGCAAGGACGCGCCGACCGCGTCGATCTCCTGGCAGGCCGACAGCCCGTTCATCTACTACACCGACAGAACGGCATCGGGCGGCGACGGAATATGGCGGCTGAATGTCGATACGGGCACGCGGGACTCCGTTGTCGCGCAGAACCCTTCATCGACATCCGGAAAGACGCTGCAGATCATTCCCTCGCTGGCCACCTCCCCCGACGGAAAGCAGCTTTCGTATCTGCATGAGGAGGGCTACTCCCGTCTCGACATCGTCGTCCGCGATCTCGCGGACGGCACCGAGCAAACGCTGGGCAAGGTCGGGATTTTGTCCGCCATAAGCTGGACGGACGATTCGCAGACCGTCCTGGTGGACAGATCGAGCGACGTCGGCAGCGAAATCTGGGCCTATCCGCGCGACGGACGGACCCCTTATCTGGTCTACGCGACGGCGGTCAGAAGCCGCGACATCGCCGCCGGCGCCGGCGGATTGCTGGCCATCGAAACCGATGTCGGGCGCACGAACCTGGCGCGGGCGAGCCCCATCCCGCGCGCCGATCCGGACATCATCGATCCGGCGAACGGCCAGACCTGGGCCGTCACCTATGCGCCCGACGGGACGCTCGCCTTCCTGTCGAACCGGTCCGGCGAAAACGCCGTCTGGACGATGAAGCCCGGAGCGGCGCCGGTGCAGCTTCTTGCCGGCGGCCTCACGCCATTTTCGCGCCTGCGCTGGTCGCCGGACGGGACCCGGTTGGCGCTCGTGATCGCGGGCGGACGCACCGGCGTGACGTTGCGGGTGCTGACGGCCCAGGGCGCCGGCATCGCATCGATCGACCTGCCGAGCATGGGCTTCGGCATGCCGACCTGGACGCCGGACGGCAACGGGCTGATCTATTTCGACAGGTTTGCGCTGCACACCTTCCGGCTCGATCTGCCCGACCTGAAGCGGCGGACGCCGGCGGCGGCCCACCAATGGGACGGTGTCACGATCCTGAGCAACGGGACATTCGCGACCCGCGCCGACACGCCGGGCATCTGGCGGATCGATGGTGGCGTGACGCGCATCGACGACAAATATCCGGGAACCAGCGCCCAGCCGCTGCAGTTCCTGGGCGCCGACGTCCTGATACCGGACTTCGCGGCGAGCCGGAGCCCGCGGATCCTGGCGCGGCCGGTGACGGGCGGTCCCGACCGGATACTCGCCTATGCGCCCGGCGCCGATCCGCAAAGCACCTTCGCGGTCGATCCCAAGACCGGCGGGATCGCCTATGTCGCCGCCGTGGCCCGCGACACCAATATCGATCTCGTCACGCTGAAGCGCTGACGATTATTCGCGCGCGTCGAGCGCGGCGATCAGATCGCCGGCGAGCGCCTCGGCCGGCGCGGCGCCGATGTTTTCCAGCACAATGACGGTCAGGCCGGGCCGGCGCAGCACGAAGGACGAGAAGCCGGGCGCGGTGCCCGCCGCCCAATGGGAATCCGCGCCGAAGCGCCCGCCCTGGTGCCAGCCATGGCCGGCCGGCGTCATCGCCTTGCGCGTATCGGCCGTAACGAGTTCGTCGCCGAAGAAGCGGTCCAGCCAGTGCAGCTCGTCGCGCGTCGTGGTGTAGGCCGAGGCGGCGCCGGTCAGCGCGGCCCAATCGGCCGCGACCGGTTTCAACTGACCGTCGGCCAGGACATAGCCCTTGGCAAAACGGCTTTCGTTGGAGGGCACACCGTCGTCGAGGCCGGTGCCGGTCAGCCAGACCGAGCCGAAGGCCGCGGCGTCCTCGACCTCGGCGAAGGATTTGCCGGTCGCCGCCGCCGCGATGCGGGCGAGCAGCTCGTAATTGGCGACCGCGTCCGGCGCCTCGGGAGCGGTGGCCAGAAGCGCCTGCAGCGTGACGGCGGGCGCGCCGGGCACGAACTGGTCGGCGGTGTTGTCGAGCGCGAGCCGGCGGGTCTCCACCAAATGCAGGATCGTGACGGCGGTGTACTGCATCGACAGGGTGCCGATGTGGAAGCTGGTCGAGGAGCGGTTCGCGAGGCCGGCGGCCGCGTTCGCCATGCCATAGGCCTTGTCGAAGACGATGGCGCCGTCCCGCTCTATCAGAATGGCGCCGGAGAAGCGGCCATCCGCCGCCTGGACCACGCCGTCGAGACGCGCGGCGAGCGCCCCGGCCAACGCGGGCGACGACAGGCAGGACAGCAGCGCGAGCAGGATACCGCCGCGCCAGACCCTTCTCATCGCCGGATCAATGGGCCTTGGCGTCGAGCGCGGCGGCGATGGCCTTGGTCACGTCGGCGATCGGCAGCATGCCGTCGATCGTCACGACCTTGCCCTGCTTGCCGTAATAGTCGAGCAATGGAGCGGTGTTGGCGTAATAGACCTCAAGCCGCCGGGCGAGCGTCTCCGGCGTGTCGTCGGAGCGCAGGATGCCGCCCGCCTTGATGCGCTGCTCGACGCGCTGCAGCAGCACCTTGTCGTCGACCTTCAGTTCGAGGACGACGTCGATCTTCTTGGCCCGCGCGGCCAGCATGGCGTCGAGCGCCTGGGCCTGCGGGATGGTGCGCGGGAAGCCGTCGAACACGCCGCCGGCGAAGCAGTCCTTCTGGTCGTAGCGTTCGGCGATGATGGCGATGACGATCTCGTCGGGGACGAGGTCGCCCTTGGTCAGGATCACGTCGACCTGCTTGCCGAGCGGCGTGCCGGCCTTCACCGCGGCGCGCAGCATGTCGCCGGTCGAAAGCTGCGGCAGGCCGCGCTTCTCCTGGAGGATCTTGGCCTGGGTCCCCTTGCCGGCGCCCGGAGGCCCGAACAGAACGATATTCAACGACGCGCTCCCCGTAGCTTGGCCTTCTTGATGAGGCCCTCATATTGCTGCGCGATCAGATGGCTCTGGATCTGCGCAACCGTGTCCATGGTCACGCTGACCACGATCAGGATCGACGTGCCGCCGAGATAGAACGGAATGGCGTAATAGGTCGTCGTGATCTCGGGGATCAGGCAGACCACCGTCAGATAGAGCGCGCCGATCACCGTGATGCGCGTCAGCACATAGTCGATGTGCTCGGCCGTCTTCTTGCCGGGCCGGATGCCGGGGATGAAGCCGCCATATTTCTTCAGATTGTCCGCCGTCTCCTCCGGATTGAAGACGATCGAGGTGTAGAAGAACGAGAAGAACAGGATCATCAGCGCGTAGAGGATGAGATAGAGCGGCTGGCCGTGGCTGAGATACTGCACGATGGTCTGCAGCCAGTCGGGGATGTTCTGCGCGTTGAAGCCGGCGACCGTGGTCGGCAAGAGCAGGATCGAGGACGCGAAGATCGGCGGGATGACGCCGGAGACGTTGAGCTTCAGCGGCAGATGCGAGGATTCCCCGCCATACATCTTGTTGCCGACTTGTCGCTTGGGATACTGGACCAGGAGCCGGCGCTGGGCGCGCTCCATGAACACGATGCCGGTGACGAGGGCGACGACCGCGGCGGTGCCGAGGATGAGCGTCATCGGGCCGATGGCGCCGGTGCGCAGCGATTCGAACGCCTGGCCGATATATTGTGGGAAGCGCGCCACGATGCCGGCGAAGATGATGAGCGAGATGCCGTTGCCGACGCCGCGCGAGGTGATCTGCTCGCCGATCCACATCAGAAGGACGGTGCCGCCGGTCAGCGTGATCACCGCCGACAGGCGGAAGAACAATCCGGGCGCGATGACGACATGGCCCCAATGTTCGAGGCCGAGCGCGATGCCATAGGCCTGGATCGCCGCCAGGCCCACCGTGCCGTAGCGGGTGTACTGGTTGATGATCTTGCGGCCGGCCTCGCCTTCCTTCTTCAGGTTATCGAGCTCGGGGATGACCGTCGTCATCAGCTGGATGATGATCGAGGCGGAAATGTAGGGCATGATGCCGAGCGAGAAGATCGCCATGCGGCTGATCGCGCCGCCCGCCAACACGTTGAACACATCGAGCAGGCCGCCGCTCTGCTGCGTCAGCTGCCGCGCGAGTTCCGCCGGATCGATCCCGGGCATCGGGATGTAGGTTCCCAGCCGCGCGACGACCAGCGCGCCGAGCGTGAACAGCAGGCGCTGGCGCAACTCGGTCGCCTTGCCGAAATTGCTGAAATTGAAATTGGCGGCCAATTGTTCGGCTGCTGAAGCCATGTCTCACTCCCGGTTCGGGGTCGACTCTATATCTGGTCGCCCTCGCTCCGCGACAAGCGCAAGTGCGGCCATTGGGCATCCCCGCGTGGCAGGGATGCCACAGATCAGCTGGCGTTCCGCGCCGCGCGCTTTTCCGCGGCCTCGGCCCGGCGGACCTTGCGCTTGCCGGGCTGGCCCTTCTTGTTCATGTAATTGGCCTTCTTGAAGGTCGTGGTCAGCGTGCCGCCCGCCTTCTCGATGGCTTCCTTAGCGGAAGCCGAGGCGCCGGCGACTTCGATGTCCAGCCTGGCGGTGAACTCGCCCTTGCCGAGCAGGCGCACGCCGTCGCGGCTCTTGTGCACGATGCCGGCCTTGCGCAGCGCCTCGCCGTCGATCTTGGCGGAGATATCGAGCTTCTTGTCGTCGATCGCCTTTTGCAGGCGGCCGAGGTTCAGCTCCGCGAAATCGTTGGCGAAGATGTTGTTGAAGCCGCGCTTGGGCATGCGCATGTGCAGCGGCATCTGGCCGCCTTCGAAGCCATGCACCTGGTTTCCCGTGCGGGCCTTGGCGCCCTTGACGCCGCGACCGGACGTCTTGCCGAGGCCGGAGGACGAGCCGCGCCCGACCTTGTCCTTGCGCTTGTGGGCGCCGGGATTGTTGGCGATTTCGTTGAGCTTCATCTTACTTGCCTTCCTCGACCACTTCCACGAGGTGACCGATCGATTTGATCATGCCGCGCACCGAAGGCGTATCCTCCAGCGTGCGGACGCGATGCATCTTGCCCAGGCCGAGGCCTTTGAGGGTCGCGGTCTGGATCGCGGGGCGGCGGGCCGCGCTGCGAACCTGGCGGACCGTTACCGTCTTTCCTGTCTTCTTCTCAGCCATCGTCTTGTTCCTTAGGCGCTCGCCTGTTCGGCCTTGCTGCCTTCGCGGCGGGCCAGGATTTCCGTCACGCTGCGGCCGCGGCGCTGGGCGACCATGCGCGGCGACTGCTGGTTCATCAGGCCGTCGAAGATCGCGCGCACCATGTTGTACGGGTTCGAGGAACCCATCGACTTGCACACCACGTCGCCGACGCCGAGCGCCTCGAACACCGCGCGCAACGGGCCGCCGGCGATCACGCCGGTACCGGCCGGCGCCGGACGCACGATCACCTTGCCGGCGCCGTGATGGCCGCGCACTTCGTGATGCAGCGTGCGCCCGTCCTTCAGCGGCACGCGGATCAGGGACTTCTTGGCCTCTTCGGTCGCCTTGCGGATGGCCTCGGGCACCTCGCGCGCCTTGCCATGGCCGTAACCGACGCGGCCGCGCTGGTCGCCGACGACCACGAGAGCGGCGAAGCCGAAGCGGCGACCGCCCTTCACGACCTTCGCGACGCGGTTGATGTGGACGAGCTTGTCGACGAACTCGTTGTCGCGCTCCTCGCGGTCGTTGCGGTGTTCGCGCCGACCGCGGCGCTCGCGTCCGCCGCCCTCACTGCCTTCTTCACGTGCCATATCTCAGGTCCTCAAAATTCCAGGCCGCCTTCGCGGGCCGCGTCTGCCAGCGCCTTGATGCGCCCGTGATAGATGTAGCCGCCGCGGTCGAACACGACCTGCTTGACGCCGGCCGCGATCGCGCGCTCGGCGATCTTCTTGCCGACGCTGGAGGCCGCGTCGATGTTGTAGGTCTTCGGCGCCTTGCCTTCCTTCTCGTTGGTCGAGGCGGCGGCGAGCGTCGCCTGGGCGCGGTCGTCGATGACCTGGGCGTAGATGTGCTTGCCCGAGCGGAACACCGACAGCCGCGGCCGGCCATAGGCATGGCTGGTGAGCTTGAAGCGGGTCCGCGACTTGCGGCGGCCGAACAGGTCCTTCGTCATTTCTTCTTGCCTTCCTTGCGGCGGACATACTCGCCTTCGTAGCGCACGCCCTTGCCCTTGTAGGGCTCCGGCTTGCGGTAGGCGCGGATCTCGGCCGCGACCTGGCCGACGAGCTGCTTGTCGATGCCGGCGACGGTCAGCAGCGTCGGCTTCTCGGCGGTGATCGTGATGCCGGCCGGGATCGGATAGGCCACGTCATGGCTGAAGCCGAGCTGCAGGTTCAGGTTCTTGCCCTGCACCGCGGCGCGATAGCCGACGCCCTGGATCTCCAGCTTGGAGGTGAAGCCCGTGGTCACGCCGACCACCAGATTGTTCACCAGCGTGCGGCTCATGCCCCACATCGCGGGGGCGCGGTCCATGCCCTTGTTCGGCGTGACGGTGATGCCGTCCGCGCCGACCGACGCGTCGACCTCGGCCACGAGGTTGACCTTCAATTCGCCCTTGGGGCCCTTCACGGACACGGTCCTGCCGGTGACCGTGGCGGTGACGCCCTTCGGCAGCGGAACCGGCTTCTTGCCGATACGAGACATCATTCGCTCCTTAGAACACCTGGCAGAGGACTTCGCCGCCCACATTCTTCTCGCGGGCATGGGTGTCGGTCATCACGCCCTGGGGCGTGGAGACGATCGAGACACCGAGACCCTGACGATGGGGCTTCAAATCCTTCACCGAGGTGTAGACGCGCCGGCCCGGGGTGGACACGCGCTTGAGTTCGCGGATCACGGGCTGACCTTCGTGATATTTCAATTCGATCTCGATCTCGCGCTTGCCGGTGGCCAGCTCGACCTCGGTGTAACCGCGGATGAAGCCTTCTTCCTTCAAGACGTCGAGCACGCTGACGCGCAGGCGCGAGTTCGGCGACTTGATGCTGCCGAGGCCGCGAAGCTGGCCGTTCCTGATGCGGGCCAGGAGATCGCCGACGGGATCTGTCATTGCCATGTCGATCGTTCTCCTTACCAGCTCGCCTTGGTCATGCCGGGGATCTGGCCGAAATTCGCCAGATCGCGCAGCGCGATGCGCGACAGCTTTACTTTGCGATAATAGCCCTTGGGGCGCCCCGAGAGGTCGCAGCGGTGATGGATGCGCACCTTGGACGAGTTGCGCGGCAGCTTGGACAGCTTCAGCCTTGCGGCGAAACGCTCCTCGGCCGGCAGCTTCATGTTCTCGGCCGTCGACTTCAGCGCCGCGCGCTTGACGGCGAACTGCGCCACAAGCTTCTCGCGCTTCTTGTTCCGGTTGATCTGGCTGGTTTTCGCCATGGGGCTCGTCCTTATTTCACAAACGGGAATTGGAAGCCTTCGAGAAGCGCGCGCGCCTCCGCGTCGGTCTTCGCAGACGTGTTCACGATGATGTCCATGCCCCACACCGTCTCGGTCTTGTCGTAGTCGATCTCGACGAACACGATGTGCTCCTTCAGGCCCATGGCGTAGTTGCCCTTGCCGTCGAAGCTGGTCGCCTTGATGCCGCGGAAATCGCGCACGCGCGGCAGCGCCATGGTGATCAGGCGGTCGAGGAATTCGTACATCTGGTCGCGGCGCAGCGTGACCTTCACGCCGACCGGACGCCCGGCGGTGATCTTGAAGGTCGAGATCGCCTTCTTGGCCCGGGTGATGACGGCCTTCTGGCCGGCGATCGCCGTCAGGTCGTTGAGCGCGGCCTGGATCTTCTTGGTGTCCTGGCTGCCCTCGCCGGCGCCGATGTTCAGCACCACCTTGTTGACCCGCGGAACCTGCAAGAGGTTCGTGTAGCCGAACTTCTTCATCAGCTCGGGGCGGATGACCTCGGTGTAGCGCTGTTTGAAGCGCGGCACGTAGTTCGCGTCGCGCGCGTGCTCGCCGACGGCGACCTTGGTGCCGGCGTTGACCTCGCGCTTGGCGCCCTTCTTGTCGGCCTTGGCGGCTTTCGCCTCGGCCTTTTCCCGCTCGCGCGGATTCTTGCTGCCTGCGTCAGACATCGATGACCTCACCGGACTTCTTGGCGAAACGCACCATCCGTCCGTCGTTCAAGGCTTTCCAGCCGATCCGCGTCGCGCCGCCGTCCTTCGGATCGACATGCGACAGGTTCGAGATATGCACCGGCGATTCCTTCGACACGATGCCGCCCTGCTCGCGCTGGGTCTGCTTGGTGTGGCGCTTGACCATGTTCACGCCGGAGACCAATGCACGGTTCTCCTCGCCGAACACCTTGAGCACTTCGCCCTTCTTGCCCTTGTCGCGGCCCGCCGTCACGACGACGCGGTCGCCCTTCTTGATTTTCGCAGCCATCACAGCACCTCCGGCGCGAGCGAAATGATCTTCATCTGGCCCTTGGAGCGCAGCTCTCGCGTCACCGGCCCGAAAATACGCGTGCCGATCGGCTCGCCCTGGGCGTTGATCAGCACCGCGGCGTTGCCGTCGAAGCGGATCAGCGAGCCGTCGGGACGGCGCACGCCATGAGCGGTGCGCACGACGACGGCCTTCAAGACCTCGCCCTTCTTCACGCGCCCGCGCGGGATCGCTTCCTTGACCGACACGACGATGATGTCGCCGACCTCGGCATAGCGGCGGTGCGAGCCGCCGAGCACCTTGATGCACATGACACGGCGCGCGCCGGAATTGTCGGCGACGTCGAGTTCGGTGGACATCTGAATCATTGTGAAAAACTCCGGTCCTGGGCGCTTACTTGGCCACGCGCTCGAACGCTTCCCAGGTCTTCAGCTTGGAAAGCGGCCGGCACTCGCGGATGCGCACGATGTCGCCCAACTTGTATTCGCCCGTCTCGTCATGGGCGTGGTATTTCTTCGACCGACGAACGGTCTTCTTCATCACGGGATGGGTGAAGCGGCGTTCCACCTTCACCACCACCGTCTTCTTGTTCTTGTCGCTGACCACGACACCCTGCAGCACGCGCTTTGGCATAACCCTTAGTCCTCTATTCCCGTCAGCCGGCCTTGCGGCGCTGCTCCGTCAAAACCGTTTCGATGCGCGCGATGGTCCGGCGGACCACCCGGGCGCGATGCGTCTTCTCGAGCTGGCCGTTGGCGCGCTGGAAGCGGAGGTTGAAAGCCTCCTTCTTCAGCTTCACCAGCTCGGTGCCGAGTTCGTCGGGCGTCTTGGCGCGGATGTCGTCGGCCTTCGACGAGGTCTTCGCCGTCAGCTTCTGGTTCTTCGCGGTCTTCTTCGCCTTGGCCATCTCAAGCACCCACGCGTGCGACGAATTTGGTCGCGATCGAAAGCTTGGCGGCGCCCAGGCGCATCGCCTCCTTCGCGGTCGCGTGATCGACCCCGTCGACCTCGAACAGGATGCGGCCGGGCTTGATCTTGGCGACCCAGAATTCCGGCGCGCCCTTGCCCGAGCCCATGCGGACTTCGGCCGGCTTCTTCGACACCGGCACATCCGGGAACACCCGGATCCACACGCGGCCGGCGCGCTTCATCTGGCGCGTGATGGCACGGCGGGCCGCCTCGATCTCGCGCGCGGTGATGCGCTCCGGCTCCAGCGCCTTCAATCCGAAGGCGCCGAAGTTGAGCGCGGTGCCCTTCTTCGCGGCGCCGTGGATGCGGCCCTTGAACTGCTTTCTGAACTTGGTGCGTTTCGGTTGAAGCATGGCGCTCTCTACTTAACTGGCTGCCGCGGGCGCCGGCTGGCGTTCGCGACGTTCGCCGCCGCCACGGCTCTGCTCGGCTTCGGCGGCGCGCTTGTCCTGGGCCATGGGGTCGTGTTCCATGATCTCGCCCTTGAAGATCCAGACCTTCACGCCGCAGGTGCCATAGGTCGTCTTGGCGGTCGCGACGCCGTAGTCGATGTCGGCGCGCAGCGTGTGCAAGGGAACGCGGCCCTCGTGATACCACTCGACACGCGCGATCTCGGCGCCGCCGAGGCGGCCGCCGCACTTGATGCGGATGCCGAGCGCGCCCAGGCGCTGGGCCGACTGCACGGCGCGCTTCATCACGCGGCGGAAGGCGACGCGGCGCTCGAGCTGCTGGGCGATGTTCTCGGCCACCAGCTTGGCGTCGATCTCGGGCTTCCTGATCTCGACGATGTTGAGGTGCACTTCGTCCGTGGTGAACTTCTGGACGTCGGCCTTCAGCTTCTCGATGTCGGCGCCCTTCTTGCCGATGACCACGCCCGGACGCGCCGAGTGGATGGTGATGCGGCACTTCTTGTGCGGACGCTCGATGACGATCTTCGACACGCCGGCGGCCTTGAGCTTCTCGCTCAGGTACTCGCGGATCTTGATGTCTTCCTGCAGCAGCCGGCCGAAATCCTTCTTGCCCGCGTACCAGCGCGAGTCCCAGGTCCGGTTGATGCCCAGGCGAAGCCCGATCGGATTAACTTTCTGACCCATTAGGCGGTCTCCTCAGCCGCGGCCTTGGCCACGGGCTTCTTGGCGGCGGGCTTCTTCTTGCCCTTGCCCTTCGCTGTCTTGTCTTCGGCTTCTTCGCGCTTCTCCTGGACCACGATGGTGATCTGGGAGAACGGCTTCTGGATTCCCGCGCCGCGGCCGCGCGCGCGGGCCATGAAGCGCTTCATCACGAGGTTCTTGCCGACGGATGCCTCCGAGACGAAGAGATCGTCGACATCGAGATCGTGATTGTTCTCCGCGTTGGCGATCGCCGACTGCAGGACCTTCTTGACCACCTTGGCGACGCGCTTGGGCGAGAAGGTGAGCGTGTTCAGCGCGCTCTCGACCTTCTGGCCGCGGATCGTCTGCGCCACGAGGTTCAGCTTGCGCGGGCTGGTGCGGATCATCAGGCCCACCGCCTTGGCGTGGGTATCCGGCAGAACGCGCGCGCGGGATTGCTTGCCCATTAGCCCCTCTTCGCTTTCTTGTCGCCGCCGCCGGAATGGCCGGAGAAGGTGCGGGTCGGCGAGAACTCGCCGAGCTTGTGGCCGACCATGTCTTCCGTCACCAGCACCGGGATGTGCTTCTTGCCGTTGTAGACGCCGAAGGTCACGCCGACGAATTGCGGCAGGATCGTCGAGCGGCGCGACCAGGTCTTGATCACGTCCTTGCGGCCGGAATTGCGCGCGGTCTCCGCCTTCTTCAGCAGATAGCCGTCGACGAACGGGCCTTTCCAAACAGATCTCGTCATTGCCTAGCCCTGTGCCTTGCCTTTGCGCGTACGCACGATGAATTTCGTGGTGCGCTTGTTCGTGCGGGTCTTGTTGCCCTTGGTGCCCTTGCCCCAGGGGGTGACCGGATGACGGCCGCCCTTGGTGCGGCCTTCGCCGCCGCCATGGGGATGGTCGATCGGGTTCATCGCGGTGCCGCGCACCGACGGGCGCTTGCCCTTCCAGACGTTGCGGCCGGCCTTGCCGATCACTTCGTTCATGTGGTCTGGGTTCGACACCGCGCCCACCGTCGCCATGCAGGTCAGCGCGACCTTGCGCACTTCGCCCGAGTTCAGGCGCATCAGCGCGTAGCCGGCGTCGCGGCCGAGATACTGCGCATAGGTGCCGGCGGAGCGGGCGATCTGGCCGCCCTTGCCCGGCTTCATCTCGATATTGTGCACGATGGTGCCGACCGGCATGGCCGAGAGCGGCATCGCATTGCCCGGCTTCACGTCGACCTTCTCACCCGAGACGACGCTGTCGCCGACGGCGAGGCGCTGCGGCGCCAGGATGTAGGCCAGTTCGCCGTCCTTGTACTTGATGAGGGCGATGAAGGAGGTGCGGTTGGGATCGTATTCCAGGCGCTCGACCGTCGCGGGCGCGTTGAACTTGCGGCGCTTGAAATCGACGATGCGATAGCGCTGCTTGTGGCCGCCGCCCTGCCAGCGCACGACGACGCGGCCGGTGTTGTTGCGCCCGCCATGGGAATGCTTGCCCTCGGTCAGCGCCTTCACCGGTCCGCCCTTGTGCAGGCCGGAGCGGTCGATCAGCACCAATTGGCGCTGGCCGGGCGTCGTGGGCTTGTATTGTTTCAGCGCCATCTCAGAGTCCCGTCGTGATGTCGATCTGGTGGCCCGGCTCGAGGGTCACGATCGCTTTCTTGAAATCGCTGCGCTTGTACGGCTTGCCGCGGGCGAGCTTCTTCTTGCCCTTGACCGTGACCGTGTTCACCGCCTTGACCTTGACCTTGAACAGCTCGGCGACCGCGGCGGCGATCTTCGGCTTGGTGGCGTTCAACGGCACGCGGAACACGACCTGGTTGGTCTCGGTCAGCTTGGTCGCCTTTTCGGTGATCACCGGCGAGAGGATGACGTCGTGGTGATAGGTCATGCGAGCCTCTCCTCGATCGCGGTCAAGGCGGCCTTGGTCAGGACCAGCTTGTCGTTGCGGACGATGTCGTAGACGTTGAGGCCGGCGGCCGGCAGCAGCGCGACATGGCTGAGATTGCGCGCCGACAGTTCAAAATTCTTGTCGAACGTGCCATCGATGATCAGCATCTTCGTGAGGCCGAGGCCGGCGAACTGCTTGGCCAGCGCGCCGGTCTTGACCGCGGCGGACTTGGCCTCGTCGAGCACGACGATCGAGCCGGACTTCGCCTTGGCCGACAGCGCGTGGCGCAGGCCGAGCGCGCGGACCTTCTTGGGCAGGTCGAATTCGTGGCTGTGGCTGACCGGACCCATCGCCTTGGCGCCGCCGACGAACAGCGGAGCCGAACGGGCGCCGTGACGGGCGGTGCCGCCGCCCTTCTGCTTGCCGAAGCGGTGCTTGGTTCGGTTGATCTCGGCGCGGGTCAGCGTCTTGTGCTGGCCGGAGCGGCGCTTGGCGAGCTGCCAGACGACGACGCGCTGGATCAGATCGGCGCGCGGCTCAAGCCCGAAAATGGCGTCGTTGAGCTCGACGTCGTCGCCGCCCGAGGTGTTGTCGAGTTTGAGGACCTTGGTCTTCATCTTAGCCCCCAACCTTTGCTTCGGGCGCCTTCGCCGCAACGGCGCGCTTGGCGACCGAAGCCGGCATCGGCACGTCCTTGTGCGGACGCTTGACCGCGTCGCGCACCATGACCCAGCCGCCCTTGTGGCCCGGCACCGCGCCGCGAACCATGATCAGGCCGCGCTCGACATCGACTTTCGCGATTTCGAGGTTCTGCGTCGTGACGTTGTCCACGCCGTAATGGCCGTGCATCTTCTTGTTCTTGAAGGTCTTGCCCGGGTCCTGGCGGCCGCCCGTGCCGCCCAGCGAGCGGTGCGAGATCGACACGCCGTGCGACGCTTCGAGGCCGCGGAAATTCCACCGCTTCATCGCGCCGGTGAAGCCGCGGCCGATGGTAACGCCGGTGACGTCGACTTTCTGGCCGGGCACGAAGTGGTCCGCCTTCAAAGTGTCACCGACCTCCAGCATATTGCCGGCGTCGACGCGGAATTCCGCAAGCTTGCGCTTGGGCTCCACTTCGGCCTTCGCGAAGTTGCCGCGATCGGCCTTGGTCAGGTTCTTCGCCTTGGCGAAGCCGGAACCGAGCTGCACCGCGGTGTAGCCGTCCTTGTCTTCCGTACGCGTGGAGACGACCTGACAGCCGTCCAGCTTGAGGACGGTGACGGGCACGTGCCGTCCATCGTCCAGAAACAGACGGGTCATGCCGACCTTCTGCGTGATGACGCCTGTGCGCATCGCGCTCACTCCTTAAAGCTTGATCTCGACGTCGACGCCGGCCGCGAGGTCGAGCTTCATCAAAGCGTCGACGGTCTGCGGCGTGGGGTCGATGATGTCGAGGAGACGCTTGTGGGTCCGGATTTCGAACTGCTCGCGGCTCTTTTTGTCGATGTGCGGGGACCGGTTCACGGTGAAGCGCTCGATGCCGGTGGGCAGCGGTATGGGACCGCGAACCTGGGCGCCGGTGCGCTTGGCCGTGTTGACGATTTCCCGCGTCGAATTGTCGAGGATGCGGTGATCGAAGGCCTTCAGCCTGATGCGGATGTTCTGATTTTGCATGTCTTTTAGACCTTCGATCCGTATTCCGCTTACTTGATGATCTTGGCGACGACGCCCGAGCCGACGGTGCGGCCGCCCTCGCGGATGGCGAAGCGCAGCTTCTCTTCCATCGCGATCGGAACGATCAGCTCGACCTCGATCGACACGTTGTCTCCCGGCATCACCATCTCGGTGCCTTCCGGAAGCTTCACGATGCCGGTCACGTCCGTCGTGCGGAAATAGAACTGCGGACGATAGTTCGCGAAGAACGGCGTGTGACGGCCGCCCTCGTCCTTCGTCAGCACGTAGATCTCCGCCGTGAAATTCGTGTGCGGCGTCACCGAGCCCGGCTTGGCCAGAACCTGGCCGCGCTCCACGCCCTCGCGCTCGACGCCGCGCAGCAGCGCGCCGATGTTGTCGCCCGCCTGGCCCTGATCCAGCAGCTTCCTGAACATCTCGACGCCCGTGACCGTGGTCGAGGACGTGGGACGGATGCCGATGATCTCCACCGTCTCGCCGACCTTCACGATGCCGCGCTCGACTCTTCCCGTGACCACAGTTCCCCGGCCCGAGATCGAGAACACGTCCTCGATCGGCATCAGGAAGGGCTGGTCGATCGGACGCTCCGGCTGGGGGATGTAGCGATCCACTTCCGCCATCAGCTTCAGGATCGCGTCGTGGCCCATCTCCTTGTTCTTGTCTTCCAGCGCCATCAGGGCACTGCCGCGGATGATCGGGATGTCGTCGCCCGGGAACTGATACGACGAAAGCAGCTCGCGCACTTCCATCTCCACCAGCTCCAACAGCTCCGGATCGTCGACCATGTCGCACTTGTTCAGGAACACCACCAGCGCCGGCACGCCGACCTGGCGGGCCAGAAGGATGTGCTCGCGGGTCTGCGGCATCGGGCCGTCGGCCGCCGACACCACCAGGATGCCGCCGTCCATCTGGGCGGCGCCGGTGATCATGTTCTTCACGTAATCGGCGTGGCCGGGGCAGTCGACATGGGCGTAGTGGCGGTTCGCGGTCTCGTATTCCACATGCGCCGTGGAGATCGTGATGCCGCGCGCCTTCTCTTCCGGCGCCTTGTCGATCTGGTCATAGGCGGTGAACGTCGCCCCGCCCGTCTCGGCCAGGACCTTGGTGATGGCGGCCGTCAAGGACGTCTTGCCATGGTCGACATGGCCGATCGTCCCGATGTTGCAGTGCGGCTTGTTACGCTCGAATTTAGCTTTCGCCATTTTATTCTCCGGTCGATGTGGCGCGTGATTAGGCGTACTTGGCTTTGATCTCGTCCGCGATGGTCTGCGGCACCTGGCTGTAATGATCGAATTCCATCGAATACTGCGCGCGACCCTGGGTCTGCGAGCGCAGCTGGTTGATGTATCCGAACATGTTGGCGAGCGGCACCATGGCGGAGATCACCGCCGCGTTGCCGCGGGTG
Source organism: Rhizomicrobium sp. (assembly GCA_037200045.1). NCBI lineage: Bacteria > Pseudomonadati > Pseudomonadota > Alphaproteobacteria > Micropepsales > Micropepsaceae > Rhizomicrobium > Rhizomicrobium sp. The sequence goes on along the minus strand of JBBCHM010000001.1, from coordinate 1,250,682 downwards.
TCCTGGCCCTGCACCTGGCCGCGGCGGCCGAGCAGATCGCCGATCACGCCGCCGGTGAACTCGTCCGGCGTCACGACCTCGACCTTCATGATCGGCTCGAGCAGCTTGACGACGCCCTTGCTGGCGAGCTCGCGGAACGCCGCGCGCGCCGCGATGTCGAAGGTGAGCGCGTTGGAATCCACCTCGTGGTACTTGCCGTCGGTCAGCGTCGCCTTGAAGTCGATCACCGGGAAGCCGGCGAGCAGGCCGGATTCCTTCTGCGCCTTCAGGCCCTTTTCGACCGAGGGGATGAACTCCTTCGGGATCGAGCCGCCGACGATGTCGTTCTCGAACACGAAGCCGGCACCCGGCTCCAGCGGCGCGAAATCGATCGACACTTCGGCGAACTGGCCCGAACCGCCGGTCTGCTTCTTGTGGGTGTACTTGATCGAAACCGGACGACTGAGGGTCTCGCGATAAGCCACCTGCGGCGCGCCGACATTGGCCTCGACCTTGTAGGTGCGGCGCAGGATGTCGACCTTGATCTCCAGGTGCAGCTCGCCCATGCCCTTGAGGATGGTCTGGCCGGATTCCTGGTCGGTCGAGACGCGGAAGGACGGATCCTCCTGCGCCAGGCGCACCAGCGCCATGCCCATCTTCTCCTGGTCGGCCTTGGTCTTCGGCTCGATCGCGACCTCGATGACCGGATCGGGGAATTCCATGCGCTCCAGGATCACCGGATTGTTGGGATCGCACAGCGTCTCGCCCGTGGTCGTCAGCTTGAGGCCCGCGAAGGCGACGATGTCGCCGGCATTGGCCTCTTTCACGTCCTCGCGGGAATTCGCGTGCATCAGCAGCATGCGGCCGACGCGCTCGGTCTTGTCCTTGACCGAGTTGAGCGCGCCGGTGCCCGAGGTGATCGAGCCCGAATAGACGCGCACGAAGGTGATCGAGCCGACGAAGGGATCGTCCATGATCTTGAAGGCGAGGCCGGCGAACGGCGCCTTGTCGTCGGCGGGGCGCTCGACTTCGTTGCCCTTGAGGTCGACGCCCTTGACCGGCGGGATGTCGAGCGGCGACGGCAGGTAGTCGACGACGGCGTCGAGCAGGGGCTGCACGCCCTTGTTCTTGAACGCCGAGCCGCACATCACCGGCACGAAGGCGAACGACATCGCGCCCTTGCGGATGCAGCGCTTCAGATCGGCTTCCGACGGCTCGGTGCCGTCGAGATAAGCCGTCATCACGTCGTCGTCCTGCTCGACCGCCATGTCGACCAGAGCGGCGCGCAGTTCCTTCGCCTTGTCGGCGTATTCGTCCGGGATCTCGACCTCGTCGTATTTCGCGCCGAGCTGCTCTTCCTTCCAGATCAGCGCCTTCATCTTGACGATGTCGATGATGCCCTTGAATTCGGATTCCGAGCCGACCGGCCAGGTGATGATCATCGGGCGGGTGCCGAGGCGGTCGATCATCATGTCGACGCAGCGCTGGAAGTTCGCGCCGGTGCGATCCATCTTGTTGACGAAGCAGATGCGCGGCACGTGATATTTGTCGGCCTGGCGCCACACGGTCTCGGACTGCGGCTCGACGCCGGCGACGGCGTCGAACACGGCGACCGCGCCGTCGAGCACGCGCATCGAACGCTCGACCTCGATGGTGAAATCGACATGGCCGGGCGTGTCGATGATGTTGATCCGGTGGTCCTTCCAGAAGCACGTCGTGGCGGCGGAGGTGATCGTGATGCCGCGCTCCTGCTCCTGCTCCATGAAGTCCATGGTGGCGGCGCCGTCGTGCACTTCGCCGATCTTATGGCTCTTGCCGGTGTAATAGAGGATGCGCTCGGTCGTGGTCGTCTTGCCGGCGTCGATATGCGCGGCGATGCCGATATTGCGGTAGTTTTCGAGCGGGGTGACGCGGGCCATGGGAGACTCTTTGCTTCTTTACCAGCGGTAGTGGGAGAACGCGCGATTGGCGTCCGCCATCTTGTGGGTGTCTTCGCGCTTCTTGACGGCGGTGCCGCGGTTGTTGGCGGCGTCCATCAGCTCGCCCGAGAGCCGGCCGGTCATGGTCGGCTCGTTGCGGCCGCGCGCGGCGGTGATCAGCCAGCGGATCGCGAGCGCCCGGGCGCGGTCGGTGCGAACCTCGACCGGCACCTGATAGGTGGCGCCGCCGACGCGGCGGGACTTCACCTCGATCGCCGGGGCGACGTTGCGCAGCGCCTCGTGGAAGACCTGGATCGGATCGGTCTTGGTCTTCTGCTGGATGGTATCGAAGGCGCCATAGATGATGCCTTCGGCGGCGGACTTCTTGCCGTCATACATCAGGCTGTTCATGAACTTGGCGAGGACGAGGTCGCCGAACTTGGCGTCCGGGGTGATCTCGCGTTTGTCGGCGCGGCGGCGGCGTGACATCTATCGGTGCTCCTTACTTGGGACGCTTGGCGCCATACAGGGACCGGCGCTGCTTGCGGTCCTTGACGCCCTGCGTGTCGAGCACGCCGCGGATGATGTGGTAGCGAACGCCGGGAAGGTCCTTCACGCGGCCGCCGCGGATCAGCACGACCGAGTGCTCCTGCAGATTGTGGCCTTCGCCGGGGATGTAAGAGAGGGCTTCATAGCCGTTGGTCAGGCGAACCTTCGCCACCTTGCGCAGCGCCGAGTTCGGCTTCTTGGGCGTCACGGTATAGACGCGGGTGCAGACCGCGCGCTTCTGCGGGCACTCCTGGAGCGCCGGCACCTTGTTGCGCCTGGGCTTCTCGCCGCGGGGCTTGCGGATCAACTGATTGATCGTCGGCATGCTTCTTCCCAACTTGGGCGGTTTTCGCCGCCCGGCTTCGATGAGCCCTGGCGACCATCGCCAAAGCCGAAACAAATATCCGGTGCCGGCCTGAAGGCCCGCCCCGGTTGAGCGCGGAGGACTGAGGGGTTTGCCCTGAGTCGCGCGTTTAACGCTCTAAACTGGCTTTCCGACAGCGTTTTGGGCGATTTGGGCCCAACGACCTGTCCCTGAAAGGTCGCGCCTTATATTCGGGGGGCATGGGGGCGTCAAGCACGGAAAGACAGGAAATTTCGCGGCGGGCGGCCACGACCCTGACGGAGGGAGACAGGTTGAGGTATGGCAGCCGGTGAGCTACAATGTAGCTCACCGGAGATATCGCCATGACTGCAAACGCCGTAGTTCGCGCCCGAATTGATGCACGCGTGAAGAAAGAAGCGACCGCTATTCTCGAGACGATCGGATTAACCGTGTCGGATGCCGTTCGGCTGATGCTGATGCGCACGGTGGCCGAAAAGGCCCTGCCCTTCGATCCGCTCATTCCGAACGCGGAAACCATCGAGGCCATGAAAGCGGCGCGTGCCGGAGATGTAAAGGTGGTCGGCGATATCGATGGTTTGATGGCCGACCTGAATGCGGACGATTGACCGCACGACAAGGTTCAGACGGGACTATAAGCGCGAAGCCAAGGGTCTGCACCGGGCAACACTCGAACGCGACCTGCGGGCGGTCATCACATTCCTCGTGACGGATCAACCGCTTCCGGAAAAATACCGCGATCATCCGCTGACTGGCGAATGGAAGGATTTTCGCGACTGTCACATCCGACCCGATCTCGTCCTGATATATCAAAAGCTCGGGGCGGATGTGTTGCGTCTCGTGCGGCTCGGTTCACACAGCGAACTCGATCTCTAAGACGACGCCGGCACTTCCTGCACCCGCCATCGCCATCAGGACCAGGATAGACGCGGCGAAGACGCGAAAGCGCGAGATCACGCGGTTGGTCGTGTTCGGGATCAGCGAATGCGCCACGCGCAATCCGACATGGCCCCAGGCCAGATCCTCGCGCGGCACATCGGTGGGCCGGCCAGCACGATGTAGAAACCAGCGCATAAAATGCCGTCGGCTGTTCCATCAGGCGGTGCTGGTTGTCTGCAACTAATTCGCATTGACAGGCCGGCGACGGACTGTATGTTCCCCCATAAGTTGCGAACGATTATCAGTTTCAGAACCCGAGGGGAATCAATGCTATCCGCCAAATCGAGCGACCGGCTCGTACGCACCGCCATCGGCCTCACCGGGGCCGGCATCTCGTCCATCACCGCCGCGCATGGACAGCAGGTCGCGCTGAACGAAACCGCCAACGCCACGGTCGAAACCGTCGTCGTGACCGCGCAGCGCACGAACGTCGATCTATTGCCGGAAAAGATCCTCGACACGCCGCAGTCCATAAATGTGATCCCGGCGGAAGTGATCAAGCAGCAGGGCGTCAATAATCTTGCCGACGCGCTGAAGAACGTGCCGGGCATCACGCTGAACGCGGGCGAAGGCGGCACGCATGGCGATCTCATCAACCTGCGCGGCTTCTCCGCCGGCGACGACTATTTCATGGACGGGCTGCGCGACACCGGCCTCTACGACCGCGACACCTTCGATTACCAGAACATCGAGGTCTACAAGGGACCGGCCTCGACGCTGTTCGGCCGCGGCTCGACCGGCGGCGTGATCAACCAGGTGCTGAAGACGCCGGAGCTTTATCCGATCGACGATTTCGCGGTGACCGGCGGCACCAACGCGGAAATCCGCGGCACGGCCGACGTGAACTATGTGCTGGGCGACGACGCGGCCATCCGCGTCAACCTGATGGGCCAGCGCAACAACCAGGACGGAAGGCCGTTCTCGCGCAACCAGCGCTTCGGCGTCGCGCCGGCGATCGCCTTCGGCATCGGCACCGACACGACCTTCACGCTGAAATACCTGCACCAGCAGGAAGACAACATCCCCGATTACGGCATCCCGTTCCTGTTCGACAAGCCGGCGCCCGTGCCGCGCGATACGTTCTATGGCCTGGCGGACGACGACCGCTTCAAGACCGAGGTCGACGTCGTGACCGGCCGCTTCGAGCATAAATTCGACGACACCTGGTCGATGAGCGACACGATCCGCTACGGGCATTACTGGTTCGATTCGCGCCAGACCGCATCGATCTACGGCACGGCGAACTGCTTCGCGTCGGCGGCGACGCAGGGCTATTTCGCCGGCGCGCCGCTCTGCGCCGGCGTCGCCAAGCCGACGCCGGTGTCGTGGACGCCGGGCTCGTACAATCCCTATTATCCCGTCGTCGGCACGCCGGTGAGCGCGATCTATGTGCTGCGCGACCGGCCGAGCTCGAAAGGCACCATCGCCACCGCGATGAACGATCTGGGCTTCACGGCGCGCTTCTCCACCGGCGCGCTCGATCACGTGCTGACCTTCGGCACGGAATACGACAACGAAAGCGCCGACCTGACGCGGTTCGTCAACCAGGACGTCTCGATCCTGCCGCAGCCGATCCTCGCGCCCAATCCGCTCGAGGCGTTCCCCGGCACGCAGACCACGATCAACCAGCAGCCCGTCACCAAGACGAACACCACCGGCCTCTATGTCACCGACACGGTCAGCCTGGATTCGCAATGGTTCCTGACCGGCTCGATCCGCTATGACGATTTCCGCGTGCGCTTCGACCAGGCCGTCGGAAGGACGCCCTCGCATTTCAGCCACACCGACGACATCTGGAGCCCGCGCGCGGCCCTCGTCTACAAGCCGACCGACAAGACCAGCGTCTATTTCTCCTACGGCACCTCGTTCAACCCGTCGGCGGAAAGCCTGTCGCTGTCAGCCAGCAACCAGTCGCTGCCGCCCGAGAAGGACCGCACCTTCGAGCTCGGCGCCAAGGCGCAGGTGCTGGACGACATGCTGTCGGTCACGGCGGCCATCTTCAACACGGAGATGACCAATGCCCGCATCTCCGACCCCACCAACCCGACGCTGCAGACCCTGGCCGGCACGGAGCGCGTGAACGGCTTCGAGTTCGGCGCGCAGGGCCGCCTCACCGCGAACTGGGAAGTCATCCTGGGCTACACCTATCTCGATCCGACGGCGGTCGGACTGGCGGGCGTGGGCGTGCACGGCCCGATCCCGAACACGGCGCACAACCAGGCCAATCTGTGGACGACCTACGATTTCGACAGCGGCCTGAAGATCGGCACCGGCCTCAACTACACCGGCATGCGCCGCGCCGGCACGGACAACATGACCGTGCCCGGCCTGATCGTCACCGCCACCGCGCCGGGCTATGTCACCTGGGATGCGATGATCGGCTACCGGCTCAACGACACGTTCGGTCTGCAGCTCAACGCCTACAACCTGACCGACGAGTTCTATTACGCGACGTCTTACTTCACGCGTCCGGGCGAGAACCATGTCGTGCCCGGTCCCGGGCGGACGGTCCTCCTGACCGCGACGGCGTCGCTCTAAGGACCGCGATGCTGCTGCATGTTCCCAAGGTGCTGACGGCGGACGAGCTGGACGCGGTCCAGGCGCGGCTGGCGTCGGCACAATGGGGCGACGGCAAGGTGACCGCCGGGCACCAATCGGTGCGCGTGAAGGAGAATTTGCAGCTCGCCGAGACCGGCGCGGACGCGCGTGCCTTGGGGGCGCTCGTCCTGAAGGCGCTGGAGCGCAGCCCGCTTTTCATGTCGGCCGCCCTGCCCGCCCTGGTCTATCCGCCGCTGTTCAACAAATACGAGGCGGGGATGAATTTCGGCGCCCATGTCGACAACGCGATCCGGCTGGTGCCGGGCACGCAGCGCCGGCTGCGCACCGACGTGTCGGGGACGCTGTTCCTGAGCGAGCCGGACGACTATGACGGCGGCGAGCTGATCGTGCAGGACACCTATGGCACGCACAGCGCCAAGCTGCCGGCGGGCGACCTCATCCTCTATCCCGCGACCAGCCTGCACCGCGTGGCGCCGGTGACGCGCGGCGCGCGCGTCGCCTCGTTCTTCTGGGTGCAGAGCATGGTGAAGGACGACGCCGAGCGGCAGATGCTGTTCGAACTCGACCGCGCCATCATCGAGACGGGCGCGCCCGACAGCGCGCCGGTGCTGCGGCTGACCGCGCTCTATCACAATCTGGTGCGCAAATGGGGCGAGCCGGCATGAACGCGCCGACCTCCGCCGATGCCTGGCGCGTCGCGGCGCTCACGATGATGCCGCCGGCGGAATTGCGGGCGCTGCTCGCGGGCGGCGACGCGGCGGCGTGGGTCGCGGCGGCGGCCGCGTGCGGCATCGCTGCGGCGCAGGTGCGTCTGGGGCGGATGCTGCTGGAGGGCCAGGGCACGGCCAAGGACGAGCGGGCGGCGTTCGCCTGCTTCCTCAGCGCCGCCAAGGCGGGCGACAGCGATGCCGCGAACATGCTGGGGCGCGCTTACGAGAACGGCTGGGGCACGGCGCGCGATTTCACGCGTGCGGCGCGGCACTACGCGGTGGCGGCCGAGGCGGGGCTGGCCTGGGCGCAATACAATCTGGGGCATCTGCTGCTGGACGGGAACGGCGTGGCGCGCGACCGCGCGGCGGCGTTCCGCTGGTACTTCGCGGCGGCGGCGCAGGGCCATGAGCGGGCGATGAACCTCGTCGCGCGCTGTCACGAGGAAGGCTGGGGCTGCCCGCGCGACCCGGCGGCGGCGCGGGTGTGGTATCGCCGGTCGGCCGAGGCGGGCTATTTCCGCGGCGCCTACAATTACGCGACGATCCTCTGCGCCGAAGGCTGCGTCACCGGCGCGCTGCGCTGGTTCAAGGAGGCGCTCGACACCGCGCCCGAGCCGACGCGGAGCAACATCGCGGCGGCGCTGCGCAAGCATCGCGACGCGCGGGTGCGGGCGTTGGTGGTGGGATAGGTTTTCCAACATCCCCGGTGTCATGGCCCGCGAATGCGGGCCACCCAGGTGATCCCGGCGTCGATCACGAGTTCTCGCGACAGCTGCCCTTAAGCGAGTCGCAGAGTGCAGAAGTCAACTGGGTGGCCCGCATTCGCGGGCCATGACAACTGTATTATGTGTTGCGTTATATGCTCGCGAACAGGTCGCGCGGCCGTCCCACGATCACGCTTTCGAAATCGAGCAGCGCGCGCTTCAGCGCAAGCCCGCCGCCGAAGCCGACCAGCGCGCCATCGGCGCCGATGACGCGGTGGCAGGGAACGATCAGCGGGATCGGATTGGCGTTGCAGGCAAGGCCCACGGCGCGCGCGGCGTTCGGATCGCCGAACTGCCTGGCGATGGCGCCGTAGGAGACGGTCTCGCCGAACGGAATTCGCGACATCGCGGCCCAGACGGCGCGTTCGAAATCGCCGCCCTCTTCCGCGTGGATGTCGAGATCGAAGCCGCGGCGCGTGCCGGCGCAATATTCCTCGACCTGGGCGCGGATTGGCGCGAGGGCGGCGGCGTCTTCGATGCCGCGCGGGTTTGCCTTGTCGGCATGCAGCCAGAAGCGCACGACGCGGCCGCTTGCATCGATCGCGGCGGCGAAGCGCGCGAAACGCGTGTCGAAGGCGGCCCAGCGGTGTGCGTCGGTCATGGCGGGAGAGTGACTCCGCGCGCGGCGGAGTGCCACCCGGTTCTTGCGCTGTTTTCGGACGCCGTAATTTTCACGCGGAGACGCGGAGGCGCGGAGTTGAGCGAACCTCCGCGTTCTCCGCGGCTCCGCGTGAAACTTTGGCGCGCAGGCGCGCCGTCACTGCCTCTGCTGTCATGGTCCGCAAATGCGGGCCATTCAGGTGATCCAATGTTTGGATAGGCCATTGTGGGAGAGAGCCCTGAAAACGCGAGAGCGCGCCGATGTCAGCTGGGTGGCCCGCATTCGCGGGCCATGACACCCTTTTTGTTGAGACATGACGGAAAACAAAAAGGGCCGCTGTCGCCAGCGGCCCTTTTCGGATTGCTTGAGGCCGCGGTTTACTCCGCCGCTTCCTGCGGGGCGGGACCTTCGAGTTGGGGAACCGGCACGTTGGCCTTCGCCTGCTCCTCCTGGATCGCCCGGTCGCGCTCCGTCGCGACGTGCCGCAGGCGCGCGATGGCGCCGCCGGTGCCGGCCGGGATGAGACGGCCGACGATCACGTTCTCCTTCAGGCCCTCCAGCGTGTCGACCTTGCCGTTGACGGCGGCGTCGGTGAGCACGCGGGTGGTCTCCTGGAAGGACGCCGCCGAGAACACCGAACGCGTCTGCAGCGACGCCTTGGTGATGCCCAGCAGGACCGGACGGCCTTCGGCGAGCTTGAGGCCCTCGTCGGTCGCCTTCTGGTTCGCCTCGTCCATCTCGAGCTGGTCGACCTGTTCGCCGGCGAGCAGCGTGGTCTCGCCGCCCTCGGTGACTTCCAGCTTCTGCATCATCTGGCGGCAGATCACCTCGATGTGCTTGTCGTTGATCTTCACGCCCTGGAGACGATAGACGTCCTGGATCTCCTTCACGAGATAGGTCGCCAGCTCCTCCATGCCCTTGATGCGCAGGATGTCGTGCGGAGACGGGTTGCCTTCGACGATGTAGTCGCCCTTCTCCACATAGTCGCCCTCGCGCACCGAGATGTGCTTGCCCTTCGGGATGAGATATTCCGTCGGCTCCAGCTTCTCGTTCTTGGGACGTACGATGACGCGGCGCTTGTTCTTGTAGTCCTTGCCGAACTCGACGAAGCCGTCGGCTTCCGCGAGCACCGCGGCTTCCTTGGGCTTGCGCGCCTCGAACAGCTCCGCCACGCGCGGCAGGCCGCCCGTGATGTCGCGGGTCTTGGCGCCCTCGGTCGGGATGCGCGCGACGACGTCGCCGGCGCGGACCTCCGAGCCGTCCTCGACCGACAGGATGGCGTCGACGGAAAGCGCGTAGCGCGCCTCGCCGCCCCCCGGCACCTGCACGGTCTTGCCCTGCTTGTTGACGATGACGATGGTCGGCCGCAGCTCCGTCGCCTTGGCGCCGGAACCGGTGCGGCTGTCGATCACCACCTTGTTCGACACGCCGGTCTTCTCGTCCGACACGTCGCGGAAGGAGACGCCCGAGATCAGCTCCTCGTACTTCACCGTGCCGTCGACATCGGTGAGGACGGGCAGCGAGTTCGGATTCCACTCCGCGAGGCGGTCGCCGCGCTTGACCGTGGCGCCCTCGTCGACCTTGAGGCGCGCGCCGTACACGATGCGGTACGAGGCACGCTCCTGGCCCTTGGGATCGGTGATCACCGCCTGCATGTTGCGGCCCATCGCGATCAGCTCACCGTCGGAGTTCTTGACGATGTTGCGGTTCACCAGCTTGATCTTGCCGTCATAGGACGCCTCGATCTTGGACTGGCCCGCGACCTGGGCCGCGCCGCCGATGTGGAAGGTGCGCATGGTGAGCTGGGTGCCCGGCTCGCCGATCGACTGCGCCGCGATCACGCCGACCGCCTCGCCGATATTGACCGGAGTGCCGCGGGCCAGATCGCGCCCATAGCACTTGCCGCACACGCCGTCCTTGAGCTCGCAGGTCAGCACCGAGCGGACGCGAACCCGCTGGATGTGCGACTGCTCGATCTTGTCGGCGATGTCCTCGGTGACTTCCTTGCCGCGCTTGATGATGATCTCGCCGGTGTCCGGATGCTTCACGTCCTCGGCCGCGGTGCGGCCCAGGATGCGCTCCGGCAGCGACGACACGATCGTGCCGCCGTCGATTTCGGCCTGGACGTAGACGCCCTTCTTGGTGCCGCAATCCTCGGTGGTGATGATGCAGTCGTTGGCGACGTCGACAAGGCGGCGCGTCAGATAGCCGGAATTGGCGGTCTTCAGCGCGGTGTCGGCCAGGCCCTTGCGGGCGCCGTGGGTCGAGTTGAAGTACTCGAGCACGGTGAGGCCTTCCTTGAAGTTCGACAGGATCGGCGTCTCGATGATCGACCCGTCCGGACGCGCCATCAGGCCGCGCATGCCGGCGAGCTGCTTCATCTGCTGCGGCGAACCGCGGGCACCGGAATGGCTCATCATGTAGATGGAGTTCATCTCCTCCATGCGGCCCGTCTTCGGGTCGATCTTGGATTCGGAAATCTCCTTCATCATTTCGGCGGCCACCAGGTCGGTGCACTTCGACCAGGTGTCGACGACGAGGTTGTACTTCTCCTTGTCGGTGGTGAGGCCGTCCAGGTACTGCTGCTCGAACTCGCGCACCTTGTGGCGCGTCTCGTCGATCAGCTTCACCTTGGTGTCGGGCACGACCATGTCGTCCTTGCCGAAGGAGATGCCGGCCTTGCAGGCCTCGCGGAAGCCCAGACCCATCACCGCGTCGGCGAACAGCACGGTCTCCTTCTGGCCGCAATGGCGGTAGACCTCGTCGATGATGTGCGACACCTCCTGCTTGCGCAGGAGCTTGTTCACCAGGGCGAACGGGATCTTCGGGTTACGCGGCAGGATTTCCGCGATCATCATGCGGCCGGGCGTGGAGTCGACGCGCAGCGTGACCGGCTTGCCTTCGGC